>DASPIO010000214.1:0-18833 GCA_035629155.1 Azospirillum sp.
GATCACCGCCGGCGGCGTCGGCCGCAGCGCCACCGAGCTGCTGCGCAAGGTGAAGGCCGCCCAGTACGTCGCCGCCCATCCGGGCGAGGTCTGCCCGGCCAAGTGGGAGGAGGGCCAGAAGACCCTCGCCCCGTCGCTGGATCTGGTCGGCAAGATCTAAGCCGCACCTTCCAGGGCCGGCCACTCCATGTGAGCCGCCGGTCCTTCCATGTGAACCGTGGACGGCTTGGGGCCCGGATTTTCCGGGCCCCAAGTGCGAGACACTCTGCGCCGCCCGACGCTGCAAGCGCGCCGGGCCCGCTCCACACCATTGCCTTGGGAGCCCCGCCATGTTGGACAGCACCGTCAAGGACCAGTTGAAGGCTTATTTCGAGCGCATCACGCAGCCGGTCGAGCTGGTGGCGAGCCTGGACGGCGGCGTCAAGTCCCAGGAACTGCTCACCCTGCTGGAAGAGGTCGCCTCCCTCTCCGACAAGATCACGCTGGTGCGCGGTGGCGACGACGCGCGCAAGCCCTCCTTCGCGATCAACCGCGCGGGCACCGGCATCGGCGTGCGATTCGCCGGCCTGCCGATGGGCCACGAGTTCAACTCGCTCGTCCTGGCGCTCCTCCAGGTTGGCGGCCACCCGGCGAAGGAATCACCGGAGGTGATCGAGCAGGTGAAGGATCTCGACGGCGACTACGTGTTCGAGACCTATTTCTCGCTGTCCTGCCAGAACTGCCCCGACGTGGTGCAGGCGCTGAACCTGATGAGCGTGCTCAACCCCCGGATCAAGCATGTCGCCATCGATGGCGCGCTGTTCCAGGGCGAGGTCGAGCAGCGCAAGGTCATGGCCGTGCCGTCCGTCTACCTGAACGGCGAGCCGTGGGGCCAGGGCCGCATGGGGCTGGAGCAGATCCTCGCCAAGCTGGACACCGGGGCCGCGGACCGCGCGGCCGCAAAGATCAAGACCAAGGACGCCTTCGACGTGCTGGTCGTCGGCGGCGGCCCGGCCGGTGCCGCGGCGGCGGTCTACGCGGCGCGCAAGGGCATCCGCACCGGCGTGGCGGCGGAGCGCTTCGGCGGCCAAGTGCTGGACACCATGGCGATCGAGAACTTCATTTCCGTCCCCCACACCGAGGGGCCGAAGCTGGCCGCGGCGCTGGAGCAGCACGTCAAGGACTATGACGTCGACATCATGAACCTGCAGCGCGCCGAAAAGCTGATCCCGGCCAAGGTTCCCGGCGGCCTGATCGAAGTGCAGCTCGCCAGCGGCGCGTCGCTGAATGCCAGGACGGTGATCCTCTCCACCGGCGCGCGCTGGCGGCAGATGAACGTGCCGGGCGAGGAGGAGTACCGGAACAAGGGTGTCGCCTACTGCCCGCACTGCGACGGCCCGTTGTTCAAGGGCAAGCGCGTGGCGGTGATCGGCGGCGGCAACTCTGGCGTCGAAGCGGCCATCGATCTGGCCGGCATCGTGGCGCATGTCACGCTGATCGAGTTCGACAGCCAGCTCCGCGCCGACGCGGTGCTCCAGCGCAAGCTGCGCTCGCTGCCGAACGTCACGGTCATCACGTCGGGCCAGACGACCGAGGTGCACGGCGACGGCGACAAGGTCACCGGCCTGTCCTACAAGGACCGCACCAGCGGTGAGTTGAAGCGCGTGGACCTGGAAGGCATCTTCGTGCAGATCGGCCTGGTGCCCAACACCGAATGGCTGAAGGGCACGGTGGCGCTCTCCCCGCGTGGCGAGATCGAGATCGACGCCCGCGGCCAGACCTCGGTTCCCGGCGTGTTCGCCGCCGGCGACGCGACCACGGTGCCGTACAAGCAGATCGTCATCGCCATGGGCGAGGGCTCGAAGGCCGCACTGTCCGCCTTCGACCACCTGATCCGCCTGCCGGTCGACGAAGCCGTGGCGGCCTGAGCGTGATTGCTTCGTCATGATGACCCCATCCCCTCAGGAGATGGGGCCTCCGGGAAACCCGGTGCGGTTCACTTCGTTGGGAGCGAAACCGTTTTGATGGTTCGAGGTGGCGGCATGCGCTTGTCTCCTCGGAACGGGCTACCGCCGACCGGCCGGATCCTGAAACGCTGGCGTCGGCTCCACCATGTCGAATGCGGCGCGGATCAGCGGCCCAAAACCAGGATGGGCCAGCAACCCGGCCTGCCGCTCCATCGACAGGTCAGACATCAACAAGCAGATCAGTGCCGCGACCTCGGCCGTGGACGGGGCGAGGGTGCCCGGCGAAGACTGCGGGGACTGGAGCATGGCAGGGATCCTTCCAACCGAGACAGCGGGCCGACGGTGATCGGGGGCGGCGCGCGGGCGCGCCGCCCCCTTTTCCGATCAGCCACTGGAGCCGAGCACCAGGATGTCGCCGGCGCTGAGTGTGCGCACGTTCAGCGTGGCCAGCGCCACGGCCACCCCGGCACCGCTGCCGTCGGCGTCGAACGCCAGCACGCCTGTGCGGGTGTTGAACACGAAGGTCGCGTTGGTGGTGGCGGGGTTGTCCAGCGCGAAGTGCTGCGCTGACAGTGGTCCACTGCTCCCACCGGGGAAGTTCGGGCTGAACACCAGCAGCTTGTCCACCCCGACTTCGAAGTCGGCGATCACGTCGCCGCCCTCCTCAACCGCACCGATGCGGAAGACATCCGCGCCCAGGCCGCCGTGCAGCGTGTCGGCACCCAGGTTGCCGGCCAGCACGTCATTGCCCTGGCCGCCCCACAGCACGTCGTTGCTCTGCCCGCCGAACAGCGTGTCGTCGCCGAGCTGGCCGTACAGCACGTCGTCGGCCCGGTTGCCGTACAGCACGTCGCCGTCCTGCCCGCCGTACAGGGTGTCCAGGTCCTGGCCGCCGAACAGCGTGTCCATGCCCTGGTTGCCGTACAGCAGGTCGTCCTGCTGGTTGCCGTACAGCACGTCGTTGCCGATGCCGCCAGTCACCGTGTCGACGCCCTCGTCACCCCACAGCTGGTCGTCGCCGCCCTCGGAGCCGACGAAGTCGTTGCCGCCGCCGCCGCGCAAGGTGTCGTCATCCGCGCCCAGCACGATGATCTGCGAGCCGCTGTCGCCCACCACGACCTGCGATCCCGCACCGCCGTTGACCTGGACATCGCCGATGATAGCGGCGAACTCGACGTTCTGGAGCTGAATGACGCTGCCCTTGGGCAGGTTGCGCACGTCAATGACGATGGCCTGTTGCTGCGTGCTCTGGCTCACCCCGCCACCGGTGGCCGGCACGGAGGGCGTGCCGGTGATGACGATGGGCGCGCTCGGTGGCTTGGTCGTGTCGGCGACCACCGGGATGATGGTGCGCACCGTCAGGTCGACGTCTTTGGGCAGTTCGTTGAGGAACACCTGGCCGACCCCGGTCATCTTCGACTTGTCGTCGGGCTGGTTCTCGGTGCGGTTCTGGATGGCGCGGATCAGCCCTTCCAGCCCCTTGGCGGATCCTGGCTGGTTCACCGACGTGGTGGTATCGACCTGCAGGCCGACACCGACGGGCAGACTGGCCTCCAGCACCGCTTGGCCCGTGCCGTCCTTGGCCAGCGGGATGTCGGCGTCCGTGGTCTTGGCGTTCTCCTCCAGACGGTTGGCCGTGACGATCGGGATGGCGAGCGTCTGCGTCACCGTACCGTCGGACTTGACCTGGGTGGTCTCCTGGAGCGTGACGCCGTCCACGGTTTCGGTCCGGGTGGTGGTCTGCACCACGCTGGGCGTGGTCGGCTTGGGCGGCGTCGGGTCGTCCTGCGGCGGCGGGGGCGGGGCAGCCTCGGTGGTGAAGTTATAATGCGAGCTGCCGCTCAGGCCCGCATAGATGTTCCCCGCCACGTCGGTGAGCGCCCCCGAGGCGATCTCCAGGTAGTACGGGGTGGAGTAGTCGAGCGTGGCGGTCGGGTTGAGGGTGACCTGACTGCCGGTGATGCTGACCCGCGCGTCGGTGATGGCGAAGGTCTCCACCGCCGTGGTCACACCGGTCTTGTACAGCGTTACGGCACCGCTGCCGGGCTGCACCGCCTCCGAGAACGTCAGGACGAGGTTCTGCGCGATGCCCACACCCGTGGCGTCGTCGGCCGGGCTGGCGGAGGACAGGGTCGGCACGTTGGCGTCGATGGTGTCGGCGGCCTGGCTGATGGCGGTGGTGTAGGCGGTGCTGGAGTTGCCGGCACTGTCGCTCAGCACAAGGTTGACCGGGATGTCGGCGCCTGCCGCCACGTCGGTGCCGCCGGCCGTTACGGTGAAGGTGGCGGTGTAGCTGGTGTCGTTGACCTTGCTGAGATTGCCCAGCGTGAAGCCGCCGACGCTGCCGCTGTCCAGCGTGCAGGTGTCGCCGTCCGACGCCACGCTGATCGTGGCGGTGACCACGTCGCCGATCTTGGCCGTGCCGTTGGGGATTGACACTCCGGTGATCGACGGCGCGTTGGCGTCGATGCGGTCGTTGGCTTGGGCAACCGGTGTCGTGAAGGCCGCACTGGAATTGCCGGCGCTGTCGGCCAGGACGAGGCTGACCGGCACCGTTGCGGATGCGGCCACGTCCGTCCCGCCCGCGGTCACGGTGAAGGTGGCGGTGTAGGTGGAACTGTCGGCCCGGCTGAGGCCGCCCAGGACGAAGCCATCGACGCTGCCGCTGTACAGCGTGTAGGTGTCGCTGTCCGACGCCACGCTGATTGTGGCGGTGACCACGTCGCCGATCTTGGCCGTGCCGTTGGGGATCGATACCCCGGTGATCGACGGCGCGTTGGCGTCGATGCGGTCGTTGGCTTGGCTGATGGCGGCCGAGTGTGTGGAACTGGCGTTGCCGGCGCTGTCGGTCAGGACCAAACTGACGGGAATGTCCGCTCCCGCCGCGACGTCGGCGCCGCCGCTGGTCACCGTGAAGGTCGCCGTGTAGGTCGAGCTGTCGCTGCGGCTCAGGTTGCCCAGCGCAAAGCCACCGATGCTGCCGGAGCCCAGCGTGTAGGTGTCGCTGTCCGCGGTGACGCTGACCGTCGCGGTCACCACGCTGGCGATCTTCATCGTCGCGTCGACGATGGAGACGTTGGCGATGACCGGCCGGTTGGCGTCGATGCGGTCGCTGGCCTGGGAAATGGCGGTGGTGTAGGCGGTGTTGGAATTGCCCGCCGTGTCGGTCAGCACGACGCTGACCGGCACATCCGACGCGGCCGCCACGTCGGTGCCCCCCGCCGTGACCGTGAAGGTTGTCGTGTAGGTGGAATTGTCGACGCGGCTGAGGTTGCCCAGCGTGAAGCCGCCGACGCTGCCGCTGTTCAGCGTGTAGGTGTCGCTGTCCGATGTGACATTGATCGTCGCGGTGACCACGTCGCCGATTTTGGCGGTCTGGTTCGCGATCGTGACCGAGTTGATCACCGGCGCATGAGCGTCGATGGCATCAGCCGTCTGGCCGGCAATGGCCGTGGTGTACGCGCTGTTGGAATTGCCCGCCGTGTCGGTCAGGACGATGCTGACCGGGATGTCGGCGGCGCCGGCCACGTCGGCGCCGCCCGCCGTCACCGTGAAGGTCGCCGTGTAGGTCGAGGCGTTGGAGCGGTTGAGGTTGCCCAGGGCAAAGCCGCCGACGCTGCTGGTGCCCAGCGTGTAGGTGTCGCTGTCGGCGGTCACCCCGATGGTGGCGGTCACCACGTCGCCGATCTTCATCGCCGTCGTCTTCGACAGGGTCACGCCGGTCACCGACGGCGGGTTGGCGTCGATGGAATCGGCGGCTTGGGCGATGGCTGTGGAATAGGTCGCGCTGCTGTTTCCCGCGGTATCGTTCAGTACCACGCTGACCGGGATCGAGGACCCGGCCGCCACGTCGGTGCCGGCGTTGGCGACCGTGAAGGTGGCGGTGTACGTCGAGCTGTCGGTCCGGCTGAGGTTGCCGAGCGTAAAGCCGCCGATGGTGCTGGTGCCCAGCGTGTAGGTGTCGCTGTCCGACGTGACGCTGATGGTGGCGGTCACCACGTCGCCGATTTTCATGGGCGCGTTGGGGATCGACACGGTGGAGATCACCGGTCGGTTGGCGTCGATGCGGTCACCGCTTTGGCTGATGGCGGTGCTGTGGGTGGCGCTGCTGTTGCCGGCCGTATCGCTCAGCACGACGCTGACCGGCACGTCGGAACCGGCGGCCACGTCGGTGCCGCCGCTGGTCACCGTGAAGGTCGCCGTGTAGGTCGAGCTGTTGGAGCGGCTGAGATTACCCAGCGCGAAGCCATCGACGCTGCTGGCCCCCAGCGTGTAGGTGTCGCTGTCCGAGGTGACGCTGATCGTCGTGGTGACCACGTCACCGATCTTGGCCGTCTGGTTGGGGATGCTGACGCTGGCAATCACTGGGGTGTTGGCGTCGATGGCATCGCTGGCCTGCCCGGAGACGGCCGTCGTATAGGCGGTGTTGGTATTACCGGCGCTGTCGGCGAGCACGATGCTGAGCGGGATATCGGATGCGCCGGCCACGTCGGTGCCGCCTTCCGTCACCGTGAAGGTGGCCGTGTAGGCCGAATCGCTGACTTTCGACATGTTGCCCAGGGCAAAGCCGCCGACGCTGCTGGTGCCCAGCATGTAGGTGTCGCTGTCGGCGGTCACCCCGATGGTGGCGGTAACCACGTCGCCGACCTTCATCGCCGTCGTCTTGGACAGCGTCACCGCACCGATTGCCGGCGCGTGCGCGTCGATGCGGTCGCTGCCGCCACCGGCGATGGCGGTGGTGTAGGCGGTGCTGGCGTTGCCGGCGCTGTCGTTCAGCACCACACTGAGCGGGATGCTGGCGGCGGCCGCCACATCGGTGCCGCCGGCGGTCACGGTGAAGGTGGCCGTGTAGGTCGAATCGCTGGCCTTCGACAGGTTGCCCAGCGCGAATCCGCCAATGCTGGAGGTGCCCAGCGTGTAGGTGTCGGTATCGGCCGTCACGGCGATGGTGGCGGTGACCACGTCGCCGATCTTCATCACGGTATCGGCGATCGTCACCGAACCGACCACCGGGCGGTTGGCGTCGATGCGGTCGCCGGTCTGGCTGATCGCCGTGGTGTGGGCGCTGCTGGCGTTGCCGGCCGTGTCGGTCAGCACCAGACTGACGGGTACGTCGGCGTTGGCCGCCACGTCGGTGCCGCCGCTGGTCACCGTGAAGGTCGCCGTGTAGGTCGAGTTGCTGACCTTCGACAACCCACCCAGGGCAAAGCCGCCGACCGTCGAATCCGTTCCCAGCGTGTAGGTGTCGCTGTCGGCGGTCACGCTGATGGTCGCCGTGAGCACGTCGCCGATCTTGGCCGTGCTGTTGGGGATGGTCACGCCGGTAATCACCGGCGCATGCGCGTCGATGGCATCCGCCGACTGGCCGGTGATGGCGGTGGTGTAGGCGGTGTTGGCGTTGCCGGCGCTGTCGGTCAGGACAATGCTGACCGGGATGTCGGAGGCGCCGGCCACGTCGGTGCCGCCTTCCGACACCGTGAAGGTGGCGGTGTAGGTGGAACTGTTGGAACGGCTCAGGTTGCCGAGCGTGAAGCCGCCGACGCTGCTGGTCCCCAGCGTGTAGGTGTCGGCATCCCCGGTCACGCCGATGGTGGCGGTCACCACGTCGCCGATCTTCATGGCCGTCGTTTTCGACAGCGTGACGCCGTTGATGGCCGGCACGTTGGCGTCGATGCGGTCGTTGGCCTGGCTGATCGCGGTGGAATAGGTGGTGCTGCTGTTGCCGGCGCTGTCGCTGAGCACGACGCTGACCGGCACGTTGGAACCGGCCGCCACGTCGGTACCGCCCGCGGTGACCGTGAAGGTGGCGGTGTAGGTGGAGCTGTTGGAGCGGCTCAGGTTGCCCAGCGCGAAGCCGCCGACGCTGCTGGTGCCCAGCGTGTAGGTGTCGCTGTCCGCCGACACGGCGATGGTGGCCGTCACCACGTCGCCGATCTTCATCGCCGCGTTGGTGATGGTCACGCCGGAGATCACCGGCGCGTTGGCGTCGATGCGGTCGCCGGTCTGGCTGATGGGGGTGGTGTAGGCGGTGTTGGAGTTCCCCGCCGTGTCGGTCAGCACGATGCTGACCGGCACATCGGTGCCAGCCGCCACGTCGGTGCCGCCGCTCGTCACCGTGAAGGTCGCCGTGTAGGTCGAACTGTTGGAGCGGCTGAGGCTGCCCAGCGCGAAGCCGCCGATGCTGCCGCTGGTCAGCGTGTAGGTGTCGCTGTCCGAGGTGACGCCGATGGTGGCGGTCACCACGTCGCCGATCTTGGCCGTGCCGTTGGGGATCGACACGCCGGAGATGACCGGCCGGTTGGCGTCGATGGCGTCGCTGGCCTGGGCGATGGCGGTGGTGTAGGTGGCGTTGGCGTTCCCGGCGCCGTCGGTCAGCACGACGCTGACCGGCACATTGGAACCGGCCGCCACGTCGGTGCCGCCGCTGGTGACGGTGAACGTGGCCGTGTAGGTCGAGTTGCCGACCTTCGACAAGCCACCCAGGGCGAAGCCGCCGATGCTGCTGGTGCCCAGCGTGTAGGTGTCGCTGTCCGAGGACACGCCGATGGTGGCGGTCACCACGTCGCCGATCTTGGCCGTGCCGTTGGGAATCGACACGCTGGTGATCGACGGAGCGTTGGCGTCGATGGCGTCGGCCGACTGGCCGGCGATGGCGGTGGTGTAGGCGCTGCCGGCGTTGCCGGCCGTATCGGTCAGCACGACGCTGACCGGAATGCTGGAGGCACCGGCCACGTCCGTACCGCCCGCGCTCACCGTGAAGGTGGCGGTGTAGGTCGAGTCGCCGATTTTCGTCAGCCCACCCAACGCGAACCCACCGATCGTGCTGGTCCCCAGCGTGTAGGTGTCGCTGTCGGCGGTCACGCCGATGGTGGCGGTCACCACGTCGCCGACCTTCATCGCCGCGTCGGCGATGGTCACGCCGGAGACCACCGGCCGGTTGGCGTCGATGCGGTCGCCGCTCTGGCTGATGGCGGTGGTGTAGGCGGTGTTGGAGTTCCCCGCCGTATCGGTCAGCACGACGCTGACCGGCACATCGGTGCCCGCCGCCACGTCGGTGCCGCCGCTGGTCACCGTGAAGGTGGCCGTGTAGGTGGAGCCGTTGGACCGGCTCAGCCCACCCAGCGCGAAGCCGCCGACGCTGGAGGTGCCCAGCGTGTAGGTGTCGCTGTCCGAGGTGACGTTGATCGTCGCGGTCACCACGTCGCCGATCTTCATCACCGCGTCGGGGATCGACACGCCGGTGATCGACGGCGGCACGTTGTCCGGCGAGTTGTTAGCGACCGACTGCGACGACACGCTGGCCGGCGCGTTGCCGGCGGTGTCCGTCAGGTTGCCGGTGGACGGGCTGTAGTCCAACGTCACCGTCTCGCCGGTTGTCACCGCGGAGGCGAGCGTGAAGCTCAGCGTCGTGGTGCCGGTGCCGCTGGCATAGGTGGCGGTGCGCGTGTTGCCGGCCACGGTGACGGTGAGGCCGGTGGTGTCGGTGATGCTCACCGCCTCGTTGAAGGTCACGGTCAGCGCCGTGCCGTTCACGGTGGCCGAGGCGATGGTCGGCCGGTTGGCGTCGATGCGGTCGCCGGCCTGGGCGATGGCGGTCGAGAAGGTGGCCGAGGCGTTGCCGGCGCTGTCGTTCAGCACCACGCTGACCGGCACGTTCGACCCCGCCGCCACGTCGGTGCCGCCGCTGGTGACGGTGAACGTGGCCGTGTAGGTCGAGCCGTTGACGCGGTTCAGGTTGCCCAGCGCGAAGCCGTCGATGCTGCTGGTGCCCAGCGTGTAGGTGTCGCTGTCCGAGGTGACGGCGATGGTGGCGGTCACCACGTCGCCGATCTTGGCCGTGCCGTTGGGGATCGTCACGCCGGTGATGGCCGGCGCGTTGGCGTCGATGGCATCGCCGGCCTGGGCGATGGCGGTGGTGTGGGTGGACGAGGCGTTGCCCGCCGTGTCGTTCAGCACCACGCTGACCGGGATCGAGGACCCGGCGGCGACGTCGGTGCCGCCGCTGGTCACCGTGAAGCTGGCGGTGTAGGTCGAACTGTCGGTGCGGCTGAGGTTGCCCAGCGTGAACCCGCCGATGCTGCTGGTACCCAGCGTGTAGGTGTCGCCATCGGCCGCGACGGCGATGGTGGCGGTCACCACGTCGCCGACCTTCATCGCCGCGTTGGCGATGGTCACGCTGGAGATCACCGGCCGGGTGGCGTCGATGGAATCGCTGCCCTGGCCGGAAATGGCGGTGGTGTAGGCGGTGTTGGAGTTGTTGGCCGCGTCGGTCAGCACGATGCTGACCGGCACGCTGGACGAGCCCGCGACGTCGGTCCCGCCGCTGGTCACCGTGAAGGTGGCGGTGTAGGTCGAGCTGTCGGTGCGGCTGAGGCCGCCCAGCGCGAAGCCGCCGATGCTGCTGGAGCCCAGCGTGTAGGTGTCGCTGTCCGCCGTCACCAAAATGGTGGCGGTCACCACGTCGCCGATCTTCATCGCCGCGTCGGGGATCGTGACGGAGGTGATGGAGGGCGGGGTGGAGTCGACCAGGACGGTGTTGTTGGTGACCGACTGGCTGGAGATGCTGGCCGGCTGGTTGGCGGCGGTGTCGGTCAGGTTGCCGGTCGACGGGTTGTAGGCGAGCGTCACCGTCTCGCCGTTGGCGACCGCCGAGGCCAGCGTGAAGGTCAGCGTCGTGGTGCCGGTGCCGCTGGTGTAGGTGGCGGCGCGGGTGGCGCTGGCGACGGTGACGGTGAGGCCGGTGGTGTCGGTGATGCTCACCGCCTCGTTGAAGGTGACCGTCAGCGCCGTGCCGTTCACGGCGGCCGAGGAGATCGTCGGCCGGTTGGCGTCGATGCGGTCCGAGCTTTGGCTGATGGCGGTGGTGTAGGCGGTGTTGGAGTTGCCGGCGGTGTCGGTGAGCACGAGGCTGACCGGCACGCCGGACGCGGCGGCCACGTCGGTGCCGCCGCTGGTCACCGAGAAGGTGGCGGTGTAGGTCGAGTTGTTCACCCGGCTCAGGCTGCCCAGCGCGAAGCCGTCGATGCTGCTGGAGCCCAGCGTGTAGGTGTCGGTGTCCGAGGTGACGTTGATGGTGGCGGTGACCACGTCGCCGATCTTCGCCGTGGCGTTGGGGATCGTGACGGAGGAGATGGAGGGCGGCGTGGAGTCGGAGCCAGCAGTGCGAGGATTGTAAATATCGAAAGAGTCGACGCTGATGTGAATGCCGCCACTGACGGTGATGCGCAGGCCAGAAATTCCATCGAAAGTAGTATTGCTAGATACGTCAAGCGTATCCCATGTGCCCGTGGAGGAAATTGTTTTGCTGACTTGAGTCCCCGTAGGTGCGTATTGGGAGTCTAGCGCCTGAATAAAATATGTAACGCTCCCGTTGTTTACTGTAATGTCCGTATTACCAAAGCTCAACGTATTGAGATCAAAAATTCCTTCATTTGCACGTACATCGAGGTATGATATTGATCCATTAGAAGCATTTACCCTGATGTAGCTCCCCGATGAAGTCCCGCCTTGCGATTGAATTTTCAGGGTAAACGTTGTTGATGTACCACTCGCAATAAGGTCAAGACCAGTTGACTTGACGTTAGTAGAGGTTACCGTTGAATTGCTTATGTTGCCCCCGGCAAGAGTCTCGTTTGCGTAGGAGCCGAAGGTTATGGCGCCGGTACCACCCCCTCCGTTCGCCAGCAAGAGCACGTCTCCATATTGATCCATTACGTCGCCGGGAAAGGCAAGATAACTCTCTATATGCCCGACTTCAGACTCAAGCATCCAATCGCCGCCCAGCGTCGCGGCGCCGGTCAGGTCTTCAGACGCCGCCACATCAACGCCCGTGACACTCGCCATTATGGAGATGAGTGCTTTGCCTTCTCCATCGGCGATGCTGCAACCATAGAGCAGCAGATCACCGCCCTCAGTCAACGCCGCCCCCAGGGATGCCAAATCCGAGGCGCGCGCCGTGGTCGCCGCGCTGTCAAGAGTTAGCGTTCCCAGATTCAGCCGGCCCTCGCCGCCGTGGCTGACAACGTGCGCAGCGTCATACCCGGACCGTCCCGCCGCCCACGCCGCCATCTGCGCGAGGCCATCCCCGCCGCCGTCCAGCAGCACGACCTCCGCGCCGGGCTTCGCGCCGTCCACCAGTGTCTGCCAATCGGCGACGTTGGAGTCGATGAACACCACCTCCTTGCGGCCGCCAAGGAGCGCCGGGTCGGCGTCGCGCAGCACCCGCGGCGGCGTGGGGAGTGGTGACGCGGCACCCTCCGTCATCCCGTTCCGCTCGTCCACGCCGGTCTCGCTGCGCACCAGTTCCATCGTCCACCCCATTGCCGCGCCATGCCGGTCGCGCCGCGGGCGGACCGGTCCTGGCATCACTGCCTAGTTCGATAAGAAATCAACAAACAAATCCGGGAAGCAATGTGGGAATTGTAGTAAAATGTAACATGCCGAATAAGAAATCACAGAAAAACGCCTTCGCGCCTCGCCTTGCGCAAAGATTATGAAAATCAATAAAGCGGTATTATTGCGCCGCTCTTTGTGGCGGTCGCTGCTTCGACACGGCGTTCCGCCGCGCCCGACTTAGGGAGCCGCCTCCCCGGCCGCTGCCGGCGCACCGCCGTCGCGGCGGCGGGCCAGCATGGACGTCAGCGCCAGCTTGATCCGCTGCGGATCGACGGGCTTGGGGATCAGGGGAAAGCCGCTCTCGACGATCTTGCGCATCCGCTCGGGCGTGGCTTCTCCAGTGATCAGCAGCACCGGCAGGCCGGGCAGCGCGGCGCGCAGGGCCTTCGCCGTGTCCACCCCGTCCAGGACGCCGGGGAGCAGGAAGTCGATGACGGCGGCGTCCGGGCGCACCCGCTCCTCCGTCACCATGGCGACGGCGCTTTCGCCGTCCGCCGCGCCCAGGGAGAGGAACTGCCAGCGCTTCAGCGCGGCGCGCGTGGCCTTCAGCACCGCCTCGTCGTCGTCGATCACCAGCACCACCGGCACCGCTTGGTCCTGGCCGGCGGACCGGCCGGGGGCGCCGGGATAGCTTTTCGATGCCACCAGCACGGTTCCGTTGCCGTCGACCAGGGCCATGGGGACGACCGCCTCGCGGATGCTGTCGTACACCGCCGGCCACGGGCTGGCGTCGGCATCGCCGATCAGCAGGCGCAGGCGGGCCCTGGCTTCGTCCGTCGGGCGGTCGATCCCCTGCTCCCAGCGTGAGACGGTGCGCTGGCTGACCCCCAGAAAGGTTGCCAGTTCCTGTTGGCTGAGGTCGTTCTCCTTCCTGAACCGCCGCAGGTCGGACACCAGATCCATCGACGATCGCCTTTGTGTCGCAGTAAAACCAAGATACAATCTACTGCTTGGAATCGCCTGTGACCGCAACGTCTAAACACGTCTAATAGCGACGGCTAATGATCTCAGAAAAGCATAGCGAGGTTACGATTATTTGTTCGCCTGCAATGCAAATTTAAGAGCTTGTGCTTGGGTAGAGTCGTGCGTGATGCTCTGTGTCTGCCGGGCTTCGAGGTGGTGATTTGCTGTGGAAGTGTTCCCTTCCAGATGTGTGGCGCGACCATTGACAACCACTTGCGATAACTCCCCCTCGGCCGCTCATCGACCGTACGCGCACCAACGATCGGATTCCGGCCAGCGTCCCGGCACCGCGGAGCGCTGGCGCGAGCGTCTCGTCATCCTTGGCGTGATGGCGCTGGCCGCGCTCGCCCTGGCGGCGGTGTACGGCTGGGCGGAGGCGATGCTGGCGCGGTCACTGCGGGCGGAGCTTCGGGTGGCCACCGCCGCGACGGCGGCCCCGCACGCCAGCAGCCTGGGCAACGCCATCAACGAACGGCTCGCCCTGGTGCGCGGCCTCGTCGCCTTCGTCACCGCCGAGGCCGACGAGCCGGACTTCGAGCGCAAGTTCGCGACCTACGCCCGCACGTTGCGGCACAGCGTGCACGGCATCCGCAACATCGGCGTCGCCCCGGACTTCGTCGTCCGCCACATCGACCCGGTCGAAGGCAACGAGAAGACCATCGGGCACGATTTCCTCACTGACCCGCGCCCCGGCTTCATCGACGAGGTGCGCCAGGCGATCCGCACGCGGGACATCATCACCCACGGGCCGCTGCCGCTGATCCAGGGCGGCGAGGGGCTGATCGCCCGCCACGCGGTGTTCCTCGGCGACCAGCCATGGGGTGCGGTGGGCGTCGTCTTCGACCTCCAGCCCCTGCTGGACGAGGCGTACATCGGCGCCCTGCAGCCGCGCCACCGCTTCGCCCTGCGCAAGAGGGCCGGGCCGATGGTGGCCGGCGACCCGCGCGTGTTCGGCGAGGAACCGGTGGTCGAGACGATCCGCCTGCCGGACGGCACCTGGGAGCTGGCCGTCGTCCCGGCGCAGGGCTGGTCGGAAGCCGGGCCGGGCTGGGCCTTTCCGGCCGGGTTTCTCACGCTGTCGGTGCTGATCGAGATCGTCGTGCTGCTGGGGTTGCAGAGGCGGTTCGGCCTGCTGCGCGAGATTCGCGACCGCACGGAGAACGAACGCCTCCTGCGCGAGGCCCGCGACGCGGCGCAGGCGGCATCGCGGGCCAAGTCCCGTTTCCTGGCGGCGGCGAGCCATGACCTGCGCCAGCCCGTGCACACCCTGCGCCTGCTGCTGTCGGCCCTGGAGGGCGCGATCGAAGGCCAGGGCGGGCATGCCGATCCGGAAGCGCGCGAGTTGGTGGACGAGATGGAAGCGGCCGTCATCAGCCTGTCGGACCTGCTGAACGCGCTTCTCGACGTGTCGCGCCTGGACGCCGGGGTGGTCGTTCCCGCCGTCGTCCCCTGCCCCATCGGCGCGTTGCTGCGGGATGTGGCGCTGCGCTTCCAGCGGGCCGCCGTCGCCGCGGGCGTGCGGCTGACCGTGGTGCCGAGTTCCCTGGTGGTCCGGACGGACCCGGTCCTGCTCGCGCGCGTTCTCGACAATCTGGTGGCGAACGCCGTCAAGTTCGCCCCGGGCGGGCGGGTGCTGGTCGGCTGCCGGCGGCGCGACGGCGGGGTGGAGATCCAGGTCGCCGACACCGGCATCGGCATCCCCGCCGGCATGACCGACGCCATCTTCGAAGAGTTCCGCCAGCTCGGCAACGACGCCCGCCAGCGCTCGCGCGGCCTGGGCCTCGGCCTGGCCATCGTCCGGCGCACCGCGGATCTGCTCGGTCATTCCGTGGGGGTCCGCAGCGAGCCCGGCCGGGGATCGGTCTTCTCGATCACCGTTCCCCTTCCACCCCTTCCTTGAGGATGAAACCGAATGACCCCGCACGTGCCCGTCTCCTGGGGCGAACTGCTCGACAAGATCACCATTCTGGAGATCAAGGCGGAACGCATCGCCGACGCCGGAAAGCGCGCCAACGTGCTGCGTGAGCTGGCGGAGCTGTGCGGCGTGCGCGACGCCTCCGGCGCCGACCTGACGGCGGTCGCCGGTGCGGTCGCCGGCCTCAGGGTGGTCAACGAAACCTTGTGGGAGGTCGAGGACGCCATCCGCCGGCACGAACAGCGCCACGACTTCGGCCCGGCGTTCGTCGCGCTGGCCCGCCGCGTCTACATCACCAACGACGAGCGCGCCCGCCTCAAGCGCGCCGTCAACGACGCGCTCGGCTCCACGCTGGTCGAGGAGAAGTCCTACGCGTGAGCACCACCGCCGAACGCCTGACCGCCGCGGTCGCCCACCTTCAGGCCGGACGCCTCGCCGCCGCGCAGGCCGCGCTGGCCGCCGTGCTGGCCGACGACGGGAACCAGCCCGATGCGCTGCACCTGATGGGCGTGGTGGCTCTGCGGGCTGGCCAGCCGACCGCCGCGGTCGACCTGCTGTGCCGGGCGGTCGCCATCGACGGGGGGCAGGCCCACTACCGCTCCAACCTCGGGCTGGCGTGGCGCGCCCTGAAGCGTGATGCGGAGAGTGCCGCCGACCTGCGGCGTGCCGTGGCGCTGCGCCCGGACAGCGCCGACTACCTCGCCAATCTGGCGGCGGCGCTGCACGCGCTCAAGCGCTCCACGGCGGCGGCGGCGCTGCTGGCCCGCGCCGTCCGGCTGGCGCCGGGGCACGGGGCGGCCAACGCCGCGCTGGGGGCGGTGCTGGGCGACCTCGGGCGCCCGCGCGACGCGCTGGAGGCCCTGGACGCCGCCCTGGCGCGGGCACCCCTGCTGGCGGAAGCGCACTACAACCGGGGCGGCGCGCTGCGCGCCCTGGAGCGCCACGAAGAGGCCGCCGCGTCCTGCCGCCGCGCCGTGGCGCTGCACCCGGCCTATGCCGACGCGCTCAACAACCTGGGCATCACGCTGCGCGCGCTGGACCGCCCGGCCGAGGCGGCGGCGCTGCTGCGGCGCGTGCTGCGCCTGCGGCCGGACGACGTGGAGGTGCTCAACAACCTGGGCAACGCGCTGCACGACGCCGGCGCGCTCGACGAAGCCGCCCGGACCCTCGGCCGCGTGGCGTCGGCGCAGGCCGGGGGCCTGCCGGAGACCCGGCTGGACGCCGTCGATGATGACCCGGCGGCGCTCAACGACCACGGGGTGCGGCTGCACGCCGCCGGGCGGCTGGCGGAAGCCGCTGCCGCCTTCCGGCTGGCCCTGCGCCGGCAGCCGGACCACGCCGACGCGCGGGCCAACCTGGCGGTGGTCATGGGAGCGGTCGGACAGGCGCGGGAGGCGGTCGGTCTGTTGAAGCGCGCCGTCGCCCTTCGGCCCGACCACCCCAACGCCTACGCCAACCTCGGCGCGACGCGGCGCGCCCTCGGCGCTTCCGATGCGGCGAAACGGCTGCTCCACCGCGCGCTGACTCTCAGCCCGGATTTCGCTCAGGCGCGCTACAATCTGGGCAACGCCTTTTTGGCCGAGGAGCGGTTTGGCGCCGCCTTGGCCCAGTTCCGCGCCGCGCTTGCCCTGCGACCGGACGATTCCCCGGCGCTCAACAATCTCGGCGTGGCCACGCGCGAGTCCGGCGATCCCCGGACCGCGGCGAACGCCTTCGCCCGCGCCACCCGGCTGCGCGGCGCCGTGGCCGAGGGCGTGGCCAACCTGGGGGCGGCGATGCTGGACCTGGGCGAACTCGACGGCGCGGCCGCCCGGCTGGCGCAGGCGGCGCGCCTCGATCCGACCTGCGCGGAGGCGCGCAAGAACCTGGGCATGACGCTGCTGCTGCGCGGCGACCTGGAGCAGGGCTGGGCGGAGTACGAGCACCGTTGGGACACCGCCGATTTCCGTCGGCGCGGCTTCGTTCAGCCGCGCTGGCGGGGCGAGGACATCGCCGGGCGCACCATTCTGGTCTACGCCGAACAGGGGCTGGGGGACACCCTCCAGTTCGTCCGCTACGTTCCAATGCTGGCGGCGCGCGGCGCACGGGTGATCCTCGAAGCGCCCCGCCCCCTGCACCGCCTGCTGGCTTCGCTGCCGGGCAAGGCGACGCTGATCGGCGTTGACGAGCCGCCGCCCGACTTCGACGTGCATTGCCCGCTGCTCAGCCTGCCGCGGGCCTTCGGCACGCGGCTGGAAACGATCCCGGCGCCGGTCCCCTACCTCGCCGCCGAACCCGGCCGCATCGCCCGCTGGCGCGACTGCCTGCCCAAGGCCCCGTTGCGGGTCGGCATCGTCTGGCAGGGCAACCCGGCGGCCAGGATCGACCGCGGCCGGTCGCCGCCGCTGTCCTGTTTCGTTCCGCTGGCGCGGACCCCCGGCGTGGCGCTGGTCAGCCTGCAGAAGAACCATGGCCTGGACCAGTTGGCGGCCCTGCCGCCGGACGTGACGGTGCACACGCCGGGCGATGGCTTCGATACCGGGTCCGATGCGTTCCTCGACACCGCGGCGGTGATGGAGAGCCTGGACCTGATCGTCACCTCCGACACGTCGGTCGCCCATCTCGCCGGCGCGCTTGGCCGGCCGACCTGGGTGGCGCTCAAGGCGGTGCCGGATTGGCGCTGGCTGATGGACCGGACCGACAGCCCCTGGTACCCCACCATGCGCCTGTTCCGGCAGGCGACGCGCGGCGACTGGGAAAGCGTGTTCGGGCCAATGGCGGCGGAGTTGGCTGCGGCGACTCTCCTGTAGGGCTGGCACCGTCAACCCGTTGGCGCCGGTGATGATGGCGGGCGCGGTTTTCGGCCAGGAATACGGCCAGAAATATCCGACGGGTGGCGCGACGACCCGGCCAGCGGCGCGCCGGCCACCTCGGCCCAGGCGGCGAAGGCCCGGGCTCCGGCGGCACGATACTCGGAAGCGGGGCGATGGTCGCGGCGGAGGTGAACAAGGTTGTTGATCGGATCGTGGATGGAGAGGAAGCGCTGAACCTGCCGCGGTGATTTGAAGCGCATCATCTGCCGCTCGCGTCGCCGGGTCGGCTGATGCGAGTTCTCGGCCCGATTGTTGATGCCCTTGTGCTGGCGGTGCTCGCACTGGAGCTTCAGGTCCCTCTTGGCTGCGGCGCAGGACTTCAGCCTGTCGGTGATCATCACCCGCGGAACCCGGCCCTGCTTCGTGAGCACCGTGCGCAGCAGGCGCTTGGCGGTCTTCGTGTTGCGCCGGCGATGCTGATGACGACCTTATCCAAATGCCACTTGTCGCCGCGGGCAAGACGCCGCGGGCGGATGCGGGCGGCGATCGCGCGACCGAACGTCAGGCCCCACGGGCACACGGTTTCATGGCTGACCGTGATGCCGCGCAGCGCCAGCATCTCCTCCACCATGCGGAGGCTCAAAGGAAAGCGGAAGTACAGCCACACCGCGTAGCTGATCACTGAGCTGGTCCCCGTTCCCCGGACAGTTTTGCGGCTGGGATAAGCTTGGCTCAGGTCCGTGTCATGCCGCCAATCCGATCCCGGCCGGGATGCCCTGGTGGACCTCGGCCGGGGTTCTGCCGCCGAGCGCCGAATGCGGC
>DASPIO010000215.1:0-31092 GCA_035629155.1 Azospirillum sp.
CGCCTTGTCGGAAAAGCCGCTGTCGCGGAAGTGCTCCTGATAGCTCTTGGGCTGCCAGGCGTAGCATTCCTCCAGCATGTCGGGCATGTCGGGGATCATCTCGATCAGCATCACGATTTCGTTGAAGTGATTGAGATAATCGGTCGCCAGCAGGGTCTTTTCCGAGATGTTGGTGCCCTTGACCCGGTCGCGCCACACCAGAAAGTCGGCGAGTTCCTCCGGCGGAATGCCGTCGGTGAGGGAAGCGTACTCCTGCTCGTCCATCGCGTGTCCGGATCCGTGCGCGGCTTGCTGGCGCGCGGCGCGCACTCTACGCCGTCGCTGGGGTCCTGTCATTAACCGGGCAACGGCACCGATGCAAGCGGGCTGGGCCGCGGCAAAGAAAGCCGCCGGCGCGGTCCACTGGACCAAGCGCGCGGCGGCGTTCAAGGGACTGGCGGTTCAGGGAGGAATCACACCATTGCCCGCCCAAACAGTCCCGCGAACGCGTTTGTTCCGAGTCGCTTCCAGATTTCGCGGTGCCGACGAAAAACGCGCCGGCG
Source organism: Azospirillum sp. (assembly GCA_035629155.1). Classification (GTDB taxonomy): domain Bacteria; phylum Pseudomonadota; class Alphaproteobacteria; order Azospirillales; family Azospirillaceae; genus Azospirillum. Next base: position 543 of record DASPIO010000215.1, read on the forward strand.
CCGGGTCTGTCCAGCGTCGGCGCGCCAGTGTCGGGAACACTCGCCTCGCCCATAAGGGCATGGACGAGCATGCCGCAGTAACTCTTATGGACCGGTTAACGCCGCGCCCGCGCGCTCATGCAACCTCCTCGGGGTACCCCAAGGCGGGTATTTCGAATAGCCCGTTGGTGTTCCCCCCGGAAATGTCGCGCACTATGCGTCAGGCCGTTTCCTTTCTCGTGGCCGAGCACAGACATTTATTGGAAATGGGCGGAGCCGACGGACATCAGCGGTGAGCCCACCGGAACTGCCAGCGACGAGGCACGGGGAGAAAGATGGAGGATCGCACCCGCCACCTGATGGAGCATTTGCCCTATCTGCGCCGATACTCCCGTGCCTTGACGGGGTCTCCGGCGCGCGGCGATGCCCTGGTGACGCGCGCCCTGGAGTGGTACCTGGAGAGCGACGACGACGGGACCGTGGCCGAGCCGTTGCGCCATACGCTGTACCGCCGGCTGAACGCGCTGCAGGACGAAGGGGGCGGCGGCGTGCCGTCCTCGCCCTCGTCGCATCCGGTGGAGGCCGCGCTGGGCACGCTCGACGAGAGGGATCGACGCGTCTACCTGCTGGTGAACCTGGAGGACGTGTCCGTCGCCGATGCTGCGGCCCTGCTCGACATCCCGGCGGAGGAGGCGGCCGAACGCCTGTCGCGGGCGCGGGAGACCGTGCGTGCGCACCTGCAGGCGGTGATCCTGGTGGTGGAAGACGATGCCATCATCGCCGCCGACCTGTCGGAGACCGTGCGCGGCATGGGCCACCTGATCTGCGGTAACGCCGCCACGATGGACGAGGCGCTGACGCTGGCGGCCGAGCACACGCCGACGCTGGCGCTGATGGACATCCGGCTGGCCGAGGGCGACAACGGGGTCGAGGTGGCGCGGGAATTGCGCCGGCAGCGCTTCCTGCCGGTGATCTTCGTCACCGCCTTTCCGGACGAACTGGCCAAGCGCGGCCTGGAGTACCTGGGCCCGGTGATCCCCAAGCCCTTCACCCGCGACCAGATCGAGCAGGCCATCACCCGCGCGGTCTTCACCCCGGCAGCGGATGAAGCCCGCGAGGCGGCGCGGCCAACCTGATGGCCGTTACTTGAACACCACGGTCTTGGTGCCGTTGAGCAGCACGCGGTGCTCCACGTGGTACTTCACCGCGCGGGCCAGGACAACGTTCTCGATGTCGCGCCCGATGGCCACGAGGTCGTCGGGCGTCATCGTGTGGTCGACGCGCTCGGCCTCCTGCTCGATGATCGGGCCTTCGTCCAGGTTCTCCGTCACGTAATGCGCCGTGGCGCCGATCAGCTTGACGCCGCGCGTGTGCGCCTGGTGGTAGGGCTTGGCGCCCTTGAAGCTGGGCAGGAAGGAATGGTGGATGTTGATGACTCGCCCGGCCAGCTTCTCGCACGTGCCGGGCGACAGAACCTGCATGTAGCGGGCGAGCACGACGAGGTCGACCTTCTCCTCTTCGACGATCTGCAGCAGCCGCGCTTCCTGCTGCGCCTTGGTCTCGTTGGTCACCGGCAGGTAGTGGAACGGGATGTTGTGCCACGCGGCCAATTGGTAGAAGTCGCGGTGGTTGGAGACGATCGCCGGGATCTCGATCGGCAGGTAACCGATGCGGTAGCGGTACAGCAGGTCGTTCAGGCAGTGCCCGAACTTCGACACCATGATCAGCACCCGTTGCGGGCGCATGGCGTCGTGCAGCCTCCAGTCCATGGCGAAGGGTGCAGCGACCACCTCGCGGAAGGCCGCCTCCAGCTCCGCCTTGGCCGGGCTGTCGGCGGCGGCGGAAAAGTGCACGCGCAAGAAGAACAGGCCGCTGGAGCGGTCACCGAACTGGGCGCTGTCGATGATGTTGCACTTCCGCTCGGCCAGGAACCCGGACACCGCGTAGACGATGCCGACGGTGTCGGGACAGGAAATGGTGAGGATGTAGGCGGCGGCGGTGTCGGACATGCGCGTGCGGGCTCTGGTCTTCACGGGGCATCGAAAAGGGGCCCTTCCCCTAGCACGAATGACCTGGGGATGCATCCCCTCCGTGCCGACGCCTCGTGCGATGGCCTGTTTGCCGGGACCAGATTTCCAGTGTCCGGAAACGACGGCGCCCCTCCCCCGGGCAGCGGAGAAGGGGCGGCCGGAGAGGACCCGGGCGCGGTTCGGCGCCTCAGGACTCCGGGAAGTGTTCAATCTCGCGCCGCAGGTTGGCGGCCTGCTGGCGCAGCGCGGCCAGACGGCCGATGTCGGGTGCCGGGCGATGCTCTTCCTTTTCGAGCTCGTCCTCGATTTCCCGTTGCTCCTGCCGGATGATGTTGAACAAGGCATTCCTCAACATCGCGACCTCCCAGGTGGATTGCTAAAATTTTAGTGCAGGTCGCGTGAATCATCAAGCAAGCAGTTGTGGCTGTCCATTCCCCTCCCGGCACTGCCCGATCGGGGAGGGGGCGACTCCCTTAACCATGCGCCCGACCACCGCAATGCTTGGCAAGGATTTGCGCGACCTCTCATGGTTAACGCATAGGTAATAGAAATTGCCTATCCATGGTTCCCGGTGTCAGGGGCGCGGGGATTCGCCGCGTCCCGCGGCGCCAGGGATGCGCGAACGGCCGTCGGGCGCGACACCTCCGGCAGTTGTGGCCATCCGCCTCTTCCCCGATGACGGGTGAAACATCCCTGCATCACCCACGGACAAAACCGCAATGACCCGAAAATTCGTTGAAAAAACCCGTTGCAATCCGAACGTGGGCGTGACTTTTTCGCGCCGCCCGTCCCCTCGGCGGGCTGGCGGACGGAGGCGGATGGTGGCGGCTCTTGGGCGCCTGTGCGCGGTGATCGGGTTGGCCGCTCTGGCCGCCGTGGGAGCCGGCTGCGCGCCGGTGATCCTGGGCGGCGGCGCCACGGCGGTGGTCGCCGCGTCGGAGAAGCGTGGGCTGAAGGGCTTTGCCACCGACACCGCCATACAGGCCCAGATCAACAACCTCTGGCTCCAGCATTCCCTGGACCTCTACCAGCGCCTGAGCATGCGCGTGGACGAGGGGCATGTGCTGCTGACCGGCCGCGCCGCCGATCCGCAGATGCGCCTGGACGCGGTGCGCCTTGCCTGGCAGGCGGACGGCGTCAAGGAAGTCATCAACGAGATCCAGGTCGACAACGAGTCGTCCCTGGTCGACTCCGCGCGCGATACCTGGATCAACACGCAGTTGCGCACGCGCATCACCTTCGACGCGGCGATCTCCTCGCAGAATTACAGCATCGATACGGTCAACGGCGTCGTCTATCTAATGGGGTGGGCAAAGAGCAAGGACGAGCTCGACCTCGTGGTCGGACACGCCCGCGCCATCCCCAACGTGCAACGCGTCGTCACCTACGTCCGTCAGTCCTAAACGATGTTCGCCTGAAGGCACCGAGCCCGCCATGGCCCTTTCACCCGTTGCCCGCCGCTGGATCGCCGTCTGCTTCGTGGCGCTTGCCATGCCCGTTGGTGCCGTGACGCTCGGCGCGTGGGCGGCCGTCCTCGCCGCTCCTGCGGCGCAGGCGCAGGACACCGGGCCGGCCAACCGCCTGTTCGTGCATGCCATGCAGCTCATCCGGCAGGCCGACAACAGCTTTGACACGACCGAGGAGGCGCGCCTGCTGAAGGAGGCGGACAAGCTCCTCAACGACATCGTGTCGAAGTACCCGGACAGCGCGCTGGCGGTTCAGCTCGTCACCAATCAGTTCGTCGGCGACTTCGACTTCTATGAGTTCCGCTCGCGCATCAAGGGGCTGGTGTGCAACGAGCCGCTCAACTCGCTGTGTTTCCTGCACCGCATCGGCGAGATGCTGCCGCCGGTCGAAACGCCGATCACGTCGGCGCGCTGGGACTGGCTGTCGCTGGCCGTCGCCTACCAGCAGATCGGCGACCAGGGCCGCGCGCGGGAGATCGTCGCGCCTTTCGTGGCCGCCGTGCGGCGCGGCGCCACCACGGCCGCCGACGCCTCCGGCCAGGACCTGTTCGTCGCCCGGGCGCTGGCGCTGATGGGGCAGACGCAACTTGCGCTGGACGTTACCCGGCAGATCCCGGACTGCTCGACGCGCATCTACAACCTGACCGACATCGGAAAGGCCGCCGCCTGGAAGGGCGACGTGGCGTTGGCCGGGCAGCTCGCCGACGAAGCTCAACAATACGCCACCGCGCGCAACTGCACCTGGGAACTCGGGCTCGTCGCGCAGGCACTGCTGCGCGCCGGCAAGGAGGCGCAGGCGCGCACGCTGTTCCTCAACACCGTCGAGACGCAGTACTCCAAATTCCGCCAGAGCAAGACCGACTGCTGCCCGCCCGAGCTGGCGGTGGCCGCCGCCGACCTGGGCGACGCCAATCTGGCGCTGGGCCTGCTGCGCACCGTGCAGGACGAGAACCCCTGGACGATCCCCGCCGTCCTGGGCCGGCTGGCGCGCCGCAACGAGGGCGCCCTGGCGCTGACCTATGCCGAGCAGGTGCAGGACCCCGACGTGCGCGGTGAGTGCTTCGCCGAGCTGATCGAGGCCGCCATCCGCCGTGGCGACAACAGCGCCAACGACCTGATGAGGCGGCTGCTGAAGCTGGTGGACGACAACGCCGGCAAGCGGCCGGCGCTGCTGGCGCAGAAGGCCAAGGCGGAACGGTTGCTGCTGGGCGACGAGCGCTGGCGGCTGACCTTCCAGCAGGCAATCAACGCCGCCGAGCGGTCCAGCAACTTCGTGCGCCGTGACATCGGCGCGCCGCTGCTCGCCGCCCTGGTGCGCATCGAGACCGGCTTGCCGATGCTGGACTGAACGGTTCCGCCCGGCCACACTTGCCGGCCGCTGCCCCAGCACCGACCTGATGGGTGGCAGGCACGCCACCGGGAGGGACCACCATGACGGATTCCGCCAACCGCCGGCTCATCCGGGCGCCACGTGGGACGACGCTGACCGCGAAGTCCTGGCTGACCGAGGCGCCGTTGCGCATGCTGATGAACAACCTCGACCCCGAGGTGGCGGAGCGTCCGGAGGAGCTGGTGGTCTACGGCGGCATCGGCCGCGCCGCGCGCAACTGGGACTGCTTCGACGCCATCGTCAGGGCGCTGACGGAGCTGGAGGACGACCAGACGCTGCTGGTGCAGTCGGGCAAGCCGGTCGGCGTCTTCCGCACCCACGCCGACGCGCCGCGCGTGCTGATCGCCAACTCCAACCTCGTGCCGGCCTGGGCGACGTGGGAGCATTTCCGCGAGCTGGACGCCAAGGGGCTGATGATGTACGGCCAGATGACGGCCGGCTCGTGGATCTACATCGGCTCCCAGGGCATCGTGCAGGGCACGTACGAGACCTTCGTGGAGATGGGGCGCCAGCATTTCGGCGGAGACCTGACCGGCAAGTGGATTCTCACCGGTGGGCTGGGCGGCATGGGCGGGGCGCAGCCGCTGGCCGCGACCATGGCCGGCGCCTCGCTGCTGGGGGTCGAGTGCTCGGCCCAGCGCATCGAGCGGCGGCTGGAGACCCGCTACCTGGACCGCATGGCCCGCACGCTGGACGAGGCCATGGCGCTGATCCGGGAGGCGAAGGAGCAGGGGCGGGCGGTGTCCGTCGGCCTGCTCGGCAACGCCGCCGAGGTGTTCCCGGAACTGGCGCGGCGCGCCAAGGAGGACCCGCGTTTCCGCCCGGACGCCGTGACCGATCAGACCAGCGCGCACGATCCGCTCAACGGCTATCTGCCGGCCGGCTGGACGCTGGAGGAGCATGAGCAGAAGCGCCGGAGCGATCCGGACGGCGTGGTGCGCGCCGCCAAGCGCTCGATCGCCGTGCACGTGCGCGCCATGCTGGACTTTCACCGCATGGACGTGCCGACGGTGGACTATGGCAACAACATCCGCCAGATGGCCAAGGACGAGGGGGTGGAGGACGCCTTCGCCTTCCCCGGTTTCGTGCCGGCCTACATCCGGCCGCTGTTCTGCCGTGGCGTCGGGCCGTTCCGCTGGGCCGCGCTGTCCGGTGACCCGGACGACATCGCCCGCACCGACGCCAAGGTGAAGGAACTGATCCCCGGCGACCCGCACCTGCACCGCTGGCTGGATATGGCCGGCGAGCGCATCGCGTTCCAGGGGCTGCCGGCGCGCATCTGCTGGGTCGGGCTGGGCGACCGGGCGCGGCTTGGCGTTGCCTTCAACGACATGGTGGCGTCCGGCGAGCTGAAGGCCCCGATCGTCATCGGCCGCGACCACCTGGACAGCGGCTCCGTCGCCAGCCCGAACCGGGAGACGGAGGCTATGATGGACGGCTCCGACGCCGTCTCCGACTGGCCGCTGCTGAACGCGCTGTTGAACTGCGCGTCGGGGGCGACGTGGGTGTCGCTGCACCACGGCGGCGGGGTCGGCATGGGCTACAGCCAGCATGCCGGCATGGTCATCGTCGCCGACGGGACGGACGCGGCGGCGCGGCGGCTGGAGCGCGTGCTGACCAACGACCCCGCCACCGGCGTCATGCGGCATGCCGACGCCGGCTACGAGATCGCCCGGCAATGCGCCAGGGAGCAGGGCCTCACGCTTCCGATGCTCGGGTAATCGGACGCGGGGCGGGGGCGGGCAGCGTCGCCAGCAGCACGCCGGGCAGGATCAGCGCCGCCCCGGCGAGGTGGAAGAGCTGCGGCGCCTCGCCCAGCAGCGCCCAGGCGAGCAGGGAGGCCCACAGCGGCATGACGTAGAGCGCCGCCCCGGCGCGCGAGGGCCCCAGCAGCGCGATGCACTTCTGATAGGTGGTGAAGGCCAGGACGGAGGCGAACAGGGCCACGCCGCCGATGCGCAGCAGCGCCTCGCCGCTCGGCGCCACGGCGCGGTCGAACAGCGTTTCGGCGGCGTAGAAGGGCGCCAGCACGATCACGCCGGCCAGCGCGTTGGCGGCGAACATCGGCACCACCGGCACCGGCGTGCGCGCGCCGCGCAGCATCACCGTGTAGACAGCCCAGGCCACGGCCCCCGCCAGCACCAGCAGGTCGCCCAGGTTGAAGGCGAGGCGCAGCAGGACGTCGGCGTCGCCGCGCGCCAGGATCGCCAGCACGCCGGCCAGCGCCAGCAGGATGCCGGCCACCTGTCGCGGCCGCACCGCTTCGCCCAGCGCCACGGCGGCGATCAGCAGGATCATGATGGGGCTGGTGGCGTAGATCAGGCCGGCGTTGGTGGCGCTGGTGCGCTCCAGCCCCATGTAGACGACGGCACCGCAGATCCCCTGGCCGAGCGCGCCCAGGATGAGCAGGCGCCGGCCCGCCGCCTTCAGCGCGTGGCGGTGACGCAGCAGGCCCGGCAGGGCGAAGGGCAGGATGATGAGGAAGGCCAATGCCCAGCGCCAGAAGGCCAGCCCGACCGGCGGCACGATGTGGGCCGCCGCCCGCCCGATGACGACGTTCGACGCCATGAAGGCGGAGGAGACGAAGAACAGGGCGTAGCCGGACAGGTCGGCGGGGGCGGGGGGATGGCGCGATTGGTTCATGGCGCGGGACGTTACCACGCAACCATGGGGACCGGCGACGCACGCACCCGCAGCCGGGGGGTGCGCCCGGCGCAGGGCTTGGCCCAGGCCTGGGTGGCGGCGTCGGAGGAAATGTTACCCAATGTTATGCGGCGATACGCTTTGGAGGTGGTGTAACATTGGCCTATAAGCTCCATTTTCCGCCGTGGGGCGCTTGTCGGGGAGGGCGGTCAGGATCGCTCCACCATGCCGGACGGTAGGAATTTTGTCAATTCTGGCGGTGCGGGGGTGTTGGGCGATGGCCGGGGCATCACAGGCTTCCGAGTTGACACCCCGGACGCGCCGGAGCCTAATTGCTTCGGATTCATAGCACCCGCCGTCCTCTTGCGCGGGAACAACCGGATTACTGGGAGACCGTCGAATGAAGCGCATCCTGTTGGGTGCCGGGCTCGGTATGGCTGCGGCGCTGGCACTGGCCGCGCCGGCGCAGGCCGCGAAGACACTCGTCTTCTGCTCGGAGGGCAGCCCCGAGAACTTCAATCCGCAGATCAACACGACGAGCACGAGCTTCGACGTGGCGCTGCCGGTCTACAATAACCTTGTCCAGTTCGAGTATGGCGGCACGAAGGTGACCCCGGCGCTGGCGGAATCCTGGACGGTGTCGAACGACGGCCTCGTCTATACTTTCAAGCTGCGCAAGGGCGTGAAGTGGCACACCACCAACGACTTCAAGCCGACGCGTGATTTCAACGCGGATGACGTTCTGTTCTCCTTCAGCCGGATGTGGAAGCAGGACCATCCGTTCCACAAGGTGTCGGGCGGCGGCTATGATTACTTCAAGGACATGGGCATGCCCGACCTCCTGAAGTCGATCGAGAAGGTGGACGATTACACCGTCGTCTTCACGCTGAACAAGGTCGAGGCGCCGTTCGTCGCCAACCTGGGCATGCCGTTCGCCGCCATCCTGTCGGCGGAGTACGGCGACGCGCTGCTGAAGAAGAAGACGCCGGAGCGCATCGACCAGGTGCCGGTCGGCACCGGCCCGTTCCAGTTTGTCACCTACCAGAAGGACGCGGTCGTCCGCTACAAGACGAACGAAGCCTATTGGGGCGGCAAGGCGCCGATCGACAACCTGGTCTTCGCCATCACCACCGATCCGGCGGTGCGCCAGGCCAAGCTGAAGGCCGGCGAGTGCCACATCGTGCCGTTCCCCAACCCGGCGGACGTGGCGGCGCTGAAGAAGGACCCCACGCTGACGGTGCTGGAGCAGGAGGGGCTGAACATCAGCTATCTCGCCTTCAACGTGGCGAAGAAGCCGCTGGACGACGCCCGCGTGCGCCGGGCGCTCAACATGGCCATCGACAAGAAGGCTATCGTCGAGGCCATCTACCAGGGAGCCGGCGTGCCGGCCAAGAACCCGATCCCGCCGACCATGTGGTCGTACAACGACGCGATCGAGGACTATCCCTACGACCCGGAGAAGGCGAAGAAGCTGCTGGCCGAAGCCGGCTACCCGAACGGCTTCGAGACGGACCTGTGGGCGATGCCCGTGCAGCGCTCCTACAACCCGAACGCCAAGCGCATGGCCGAGATGATGCAGGCCGACCTGGCCAAGATCGGCGTCAAGGCGAAGATCGTGCAGTACGAGTGGGGCGAGTACCGCAAGCGCCTGCAGGGCGGCGACCACCAGACCGGCCTGTTCGGCTGGGTCGGCGACAACGGCGATCCGGACAACTTCCTGCACACGCTGCTGGGCTGCGACGCCTCGCGTCCCGGCGGGTCGAACGTCGCCAAATGGTGCAACAAGGAATACGACGACCTCGTCGTGCAGGCCAAGCGCACCAACGACATCGGCGCCCGCACCAAGCTCTATGAACAGGCGCAGGTGATCTTCAAGGAAGAAGCGCCGTGGCTCACCATCGCCCATTCCGTGGTTCACATGGCGATGTCCAAGAACGTCGTGGGATACAAGATGGACCCCTTCGGCATTCACCGCTTCTATGGCGTGGATCTGAAGCAGTAGTGTTTCCGTTCTGCCGCAAAGCCCCCTTCCGTAAGGAGAGGGGCTTTGCTATTCCAGGTTCCGTCGTTCCATTCCCTTTCATCGTCATCCCCGCGCAGGCGGGATCCATGTGTCGCGCTGCGTTCGGCTGCTGGGAACATGGATCCCCGCCCGCGCGGGGATGACGGTTGGGGGGCAAGATGGTGTGAGCACACAACGGGCATGCTTCGCTTCATCCTGACGCGGCTGAGTCTGGTCGTTCCGACCTTCCTGGGCGTCACGCTCCTGAGTTTCGTGCTGATCCGCCTCGTCCCCGGCGACCCGATCGAGGTGCGCTTGGGCGAGCGCGGCGTCGCGCCCGAGCGGCTGGCCGAACTGCGTCACGAACTTGGACTGGACCTGCCGTTGTGGAAGCAGTTCCTGGACTACGTCGGCGGCGTGCTGTCGGGCGACTTCGGGGAGTCGTTGGTGACGCGTAACCCGGTGATCGGGGAGTTCCTGGCGCTGTTCCCGGCCACCATCGAGCTGGCGGTGTGCGCCATGCTGTTCGCCGTGCTGGTCGGGCTGCCGGCCGGCATCGTCGCCGCGGTGAAGCGCGGCACCTGGTTCGATCACGGCGTCATGGGGGCGAGCCTGACCGGCTATTCCATGCCGATCTTCTGGTGGGGCCTGCTGCTGATCCTGCTCTTTTCCGTAACGCTCGGCTGGACGCCGGTGTCCGGGCGGCTGGGGCTGATGTTCTATGTGGAGCCGGTGACGGGCTTCATGCTGGTCGACACGTGGCTCGCCGGCGACACGGACGCCTTCCGCTCGGCGTTGCGCCATCTGGTGCTGCCGGCGGTGGTGCTGGGCACCATTCCGCTGGCGGTGGTGGCGCGCATGACGCGCTCGGCCATGCTGGAGGTGCTGGGCGAGGACTACATCCGCACCGCGCGCGCCAAGGGCCTGCGCGAAGTGCGGGTGATCGGCCTGCACGCGCTGCGCAACGCGCTGATCCCCGTGGTGACGGTGATCGGGCTGCAGGTCGGCACGCTGCTGGGCGGCGCCATCCTGACGGAGACGATCTTCGCCTGGCCGGGGGTGGGCAAGTGGCTGGTGGAGTCGATCAATCGGCGCGACTATCCGGCGCTGCAGGGCGGCGTGCTGCTGGTGGCGACCACGGTGATGGGCGTCAACCTGCTGGTCGACCTGCTGTACGGCGTCCTCAACCCCCGCATCCGGCACGCGCGGTGACGGCATGACCATGGATGTGCAATCCAACGCGGTGGTGGAGCCCATCACGACCTCCACGCCGCCGCACCCGCTGGCCGAGTTCTGGCACCATTTCCGGCGCAACACCGGGGCGGTGGCCGGGCTGGTGGTGATCGTGCTGCTGGCCTTCCTGGCCGTGTTCGCCGACGTGCTGGCGCCGCATTCGCCCATCGCGCAGTACCGGGATTCCCTTCTGGTGCCGCCGGTGTGGCAGGAGGGCGGGTCGTGGACCCACATCCTGGGCACCGACGACATCGGGCGCGACGTGCTGACGCGCGTGCTGTACGGGGCGCGGCTGTCGCTGCTGATCGGCCTGATCGTGGTGACGCTGTCGCTGGCCGTGGGGCTGGCGGTGGGCATGACGGCGGGGTTCTTCGGCGGCGTGGTGGACATCGTCATCATGCGGCTGATGGACATCCTGCTGGCGCTGCCCAGCCTGCTGCTGGCCATCGTCGTGGCGGCCATCCTGGGGCCAGGGCTGTTCAACGCCATGCTGTCGGTGTCGATCGTCGTGGTGCCGCACTACGCCCGGCTGACACGCGCCGCGGTGCTGGCTGAGATGTCCAAGGACTACGTCGTCGCCTCGCGCGTTGCCGGGGCCGGGCCGCTGCGGCTGATGCTGGTGGACGTGCTGCCGAACTGCACCGCACCGCTGATCGTGCAGGCGACGCTGGGCTTTTCCACCGCCATCCTGGACGCCGCCGCGCTGGGTTTCCTGGGCCTGGGCGCGCAGCCGCCGACGCCGGAGTGGGGGACGATGCTGGCTTCCTCGCTCCAGTTCCTGCAGCGCGCACCCTGGGTGGTGACGTGGCCGGGTGTCGCGATCCTGGTGACCGTGCTGGCCTTCAACCTGCTGGGCGACGGGTTGCGCGACGCCCTCGACCCCAAGCTCAAGCGCTGATCCCATGCCGCTGCTCGACATCAAGAGCCTGTCCGTCGAGTTCACGACGCGCGCCGGCACCTTCCGCGCGGTGGACGGCATCGACCTGACCGTCGAGGAAGGGGAGGTGGTCGGCATCGTCGGCGAGTCCGGCTCGGGCAAGTCGGTGACCTCGCTGGCCGTCATGGGCCTGATCCCGGAGCCGGGGCGGGTGGTGGCCGAGCGGCTGAGCTTCGTCGGGCGCGACCTGCGCACCCTGTCGCGCGGGCAGCGCCGGGCGCTGACCGGCAAGGACGTCGCCATGGTGTTCCAGGAGCCGATGACCAGCCTGAACCCATGCTTCACCGTCGGCTTCCAGTTGATGGAATCGCTGAAGGCGCACGAGGGGCTGTCGGGCCGCGCGGTCAAGCGCCGCGCCATCGAGCTGCTGGAGCAGGTCGGCATCCCGGCGCCGGAGAGTCGCCTGTCGGCCTTTCCGCACCAGCTATCGGGCGGCATGAACCAGCGGGTGATGATCGCCATCGCCATCGCCTGCAACCCGCGCCTGCTGATCGCCGACGAGCCGACCACGGCGCTGGACGTCACCATCCAGAAGCAGATCCTCGACCTGCTGGTGCGGCTGCAGAAGGAGCGCGGCATGGCGCTGATCCTCATCACGCACGACATGGGCGTGGTGGCGGAAACGGCGCACCGCGTGGCCGTGATGTACGCCGGGCAGGTGGTGGAGACGCGCGCGGCGCGCGACCTGTTCGAGCGGCCGCAGCACCCCTACACCGGCGCGCTGCTGGATGCGCTGCCGGAGCGGGCGCTGGGCCGGCGCCGGCTGCCGACCATCCCCGGCGTGGTGCCGGGCATTGCCGACCGGCCGGAGGGCTGCCTGTTCAACCCGCGCTGCCGCTTCGCCCAGGCCGACTGCCGCCGCCTGCGCCCGCCGCTGTTCCCGGATCCGGAGGGGCTGGCGCGCTGCTATTACCCGCTGGGCGGCGATATGTGGGGCGCGCCGGTATGACCAACGCTGTGGTCCTGGAGGCGAAGGACCTGCGCAAGCACTATGCGGTGCGGCGCGGGCTGTTCAAGCCGGCGGCGCTGGTGCGGGCGCTGGACGGCGTGTCGTTCCGGCTGGAGGCGGGGAAGACGCTGGCGGTGGTGGGCGAGTCCGGCTGCGGCAAGTCCACGCTGGCGCGCGCCGTGACCATGATCGAGCCGCCGACGGCGGGGCAGTTGCTGTACGATGGGCGCGACGTGGTCGGGCGCTCGGCCGCAGAGATGCGGGAGTTGCGGCGCACCGTGCAGATGGTGTTCCAGAACCCCTACGGCTCGCTGAACCCGCGAAAGACGGTGGGCGCCATTCTGAGCGAGCCGCTGGTGGTGAACACGGGTGCGTCCAAGGCTGAGCGGCGCGAGCGGGCGCTGGCCATGATGACGAAGGTCGGGCTGCGCCGCGACCAGATCGACCGCTACCCGCACATGTTCTCGGGCGGGCAGCGCCAGCGCATCGCCATCGCGCGGGCGCTGATGCTGAATCCGCGTGTGGTGGTGGCGGACGAGCCGGTGTCGGCGCTGGACGTGTCGATCCAGGCGCAGGTGCTGAACCTGATGATGGACCTGCAGGAGGAACTGGGCCTCGCCTATCTGTTCATCAGCCACGACCTGGGTGTGGTGCGGCACATCGCCGACGCGGTGATGGTGATGTACCTGGGCCGGCCGGTGGAGCACGGCCCCAAGGACGTGCTGTTCGCCCGGCCGCGCCACCCCTATACCCGCATCCTGCTGGCCGCCACGCCCCGCGTGAACCCGGAACTGCGCGCCGAACGCGTGGTGCCCAAAGGCGAACTGCCGTCGCCGCTGAATCCGCCCCCCGGCTGCCCCTTCCACCGCCGCTGCCCGCACGCGCGCGACAACTGCGCGGTGGACGCGCCGGAACTGCGGGCCGCGGATGGGCGGCTCGTAGCCTGCCATTACGCGGAGGAGTTGGAGTAGCGCGGAGCGTCGTCAGTAGTTGTTGCTCGGGCTCGGCAATAAAGGGTCCGAATGCCCTCTATAATACTATTGTGCGCTGGGCGGGTCGCAAGAAGCGCTTGTCATAGTGCAAAGAGGGAGCGATGGTGGTGTGCGATTGGCCATGTCGCACGTGGGCCGATCGATGCGGGAAAGCCTGATCCTTGCACCAGTTGCCAACGCTCGCCAAACCTTCGACCTTCGTTGGGAAGGCCGTGGCGTCCCTTATCTTGGCTCTGCTCGTCCCGGGGTTGCTGTTCGGCTGGATCGCCTGGCGCGAACGCACGAAGCTGCTTGCGGACGCCGAGCACACCGCCCAGCGCACGGTGTCCGTCCTGCAGGAGCACGCGCTCAAGGTCTTCGAGACGCACGAACTGCTGCTGGTCGAGGTGGCCCGGCGCATCCGCGGGCGCGACTGGGACGCCATCGCGCAGGACGCCGGCCTGCACGCCTATCTGGCGGATCTGGCCGGGCGGCTGGCGCACATCGGGTCGTTCGGGCTGGTCGACGCCGATGGGCGCATCCGGGCCAGCAGCCTGAGTGTGGGGACCGGCGGCGTCTCCGTTGCCGACCGTGACTACTTCCAGGCCCACCGTAATGGCCACGTCGGCACATACGTCAGCAAGCGTTACACTGAGAAGTTGAGCGGCGAAGAGGTGTTTTCGCTGAGCATACGGCACGCGGCCCCGGACGGCGGCTTCGGCGGGGTCATCGTGGTGACCGTGCCGCTCGCCTACTTCACGGCCTTCTGGGAGCAGTTCGCGCCGACGGTGGCGCACGTCATTCCGCTGATGCGCGAGGACGGGGAGATGCTGGTGCGCTACCCGGCCACGGTTCGCACGCCGGAGCGCCTGAAGCCGGACAGCCCCTTCATGCGCGCCATCCAACGCTCGGCGCGCAACACCTACACGGCGGTGTCCCTGGTCGACGGTGTGGAGCGGATGAACGCCTACACGCGGGTCGGCGACTATCCCCTGTACGTCAGCTTCAGCATCGAAACGCGCGCCATCCTCCGACAATGGTGGGACGACCTGGTGTGGTACGCGTTGTTCAGCGCCATGGCGGCGGCGGCGCTGCTTCTGATGGCGGGCACCTTCATCCGCCACGCCCGGCGCGAGCGCGCCGCCGCGCTGCGCTGGCAGGAGACCGCCGGCCGCCTCCAGGAGGAGATGGCGCGCCGCGAGCAGGCGGAGGAAACGTTGCGCCAGGCGCAGAAGATGGAGGCGGTGGGGCAACTGACCGGTGGCGTGGCGCACGACTTCAACAACCTTCTTCAGGCCATCTGCTCCAACCTCTTCCTGGCGGAGCAGGCGGCGGGCACCCCCCGTGCCGCCTGTTTCATTCGCGCCGCCATGGACGCGGTGGAACGCGGCTCCAAGCTGACGCAGCAACTTCTTGCCTTCGCGCGTCGCCAGCCGTTGGCGCCGCGGTCGACGGACATGGTGGCGCTGGTCTTGGGCATGGGCGAGCTTTTGCAGCGGGCGACCGGCGGCACGGTGCGGATCCAGGTGGAGGGCGATCGCCGCGCATGGCCGGCCATGATCGATCCCAACCAGGCGGAAATGGCTGTGCTGAACCTTGCGGTCAACGCGCGCGACGCCATGCCCGAAGGCGGCACGCTGACCATCCGCACGGCCTGCGTCACCATCGGCGGCGGCGGCGGCGATGGCGGTAGCGGGGCGCCGGACCTGACGCCGGGGGACTATGTCCAACTGTCCGTGTCCGACACCGGCACCGGCATGCCGCCTGAGGTGCTTCGGCAGGCCTTCGAGCCGTTCTTCACCACCAAGGAGGTCGGCCGCGGCTCCGGCCTGGGGTTGAGCCAGGTGCAGGGCTTCGCCGTCCAGTCCGGCGGCGGCGTGCGCATCGAGAGCAGCCCCGGCAGCGGCACCACCGTGCACGTCTACCTGCCGCGCGCGGCCGAGGCCGCCGCGCCGGAGGCGCCCTTCGCCGTTCCGGCCGCGGCCGGAACGGCGCGGCGCGGGACCGTGCTGTTGGCCGACGACGAGGGGTTGGTGCGCATGGCCACCGCCGCAAGCCTTGAGGATCTGGGCTACACGGTGATCGAGGCGCGCGACGGACCGGAGGCGTTGGAGGTGCTTCAGGGCGGGGCGGCGGTCGACGTGCTGATCACGGACTACGCCATGCCGGGCATGCGCGGCACGGAGCTGGTGCGCATCGCACGCACTCTGGTGCCGACACTCAAGGTGCTGATGATCACCGGCTACGCCGACCTGCCCGAGCCGGCACCGGAAGGCTGGCCGGAGACGATCCTGCGCAAGCCCTTCCGTCCCGACGAACTCGTCGCCACCCTGGATCGGCTGCAGCGTCAGGAGTCCCCCGAACACGGGGCCGGCAACGTGGTGCGGCTGTGCGCGACGCCGTGAGCCTTGGCTTGACCTTTCCGCCGTCCTGCGTGCACAACCATCGGGGTTAATCCTTCGGTGGTGGACGATGGGCGCTGGGGATTGGCGGCGGCGCGTCTGGGTCGATGCAAGGCCGTGGTGGATCCTGGCCGTGGTCCAGCTTGGCAACCTCATGCCCAGCATGGACGGGTCGATGGTCGGCATCGCGCTGCCGGCCATGGCGGACGCCACGGGCATCCCGCTGGGCACGCTGCAATGGGTGGTCACCAGCTATTACCTGACCGGCGCCGTGGTCGTGCTGATCGCCGGGCGGCTGGGCGACCTGCTGGGGCGGGCGCGGCTGTTCACCTTCGGCTTCGTGCTGTTCGCCGCCGCCTCGGTGGGTTCGGCGCTGGCGCCGGATTTGCCGCTGCTGCTGGTGTGCCGCGTCTTGCAGGCCATCGGCGGGGCGAGCCTCGTGGCCAACGGCAACGCCATCATCACCAGCACCTTCACCGACGGGCGGCGCGGCTTCGCGCTGGGGCTGAACTCCACCATCCTGGCCGGCGGCATCGCGCTGGGCTACGTCGTCGGCGGGTTCCTGGTCGACGGGTTCGGCTGGCGGTCGGTGTTCCTGGTCAACCTGCCCATCGGCATCGCGGCGACGGTGCTATCCGTCCTGGTGCTGCCGGGCCGGCCGGCGGCGCGTAAGCCGTTCCGTTTCGACTACGTCGGCGCGATCCTGCTGGCGCTGGCGGTGAGCGGGCTGCTGATCGGGCTGCAGCAGCTTGGCCGGCACAAGGCGCTGACCGGCGACGTGCTGGCGCTGCTGGCCGGCGGGGCGGCGGCGCTGACCGCGCTGATCCTGGTGGAGCGGCGGGTGAAGAGCCCGCTGTTGCCGCTGGAGGTGTTCGGGCAGCGCAACGTCTCGGTCGGGCTGGCGGCCATCGCGCTGTTCTGCGCCATGCTGGCGGCCAGCGGCATCCTGCTGCCGATCTATCTGCAGGGCATCCTGGGCATCGGCGCGGCGCAGGCCGGATTGGCGCTCGCCCCCTATTCGATCACCATGTGCCTGCTCGCCCCCTTCTCCGGCATCCTGGCGGAGAAGTTCAACGCCGCCTGGATGATGGCGGGCGGGGCGGCGCTGGCCATGGCGGTGTCGGTCGGCTACGCGCTGCTTGGCGTCGGCAGCCCGCTGCTGGCGGTGGCGCTGGGGCAACTGCTGGTCGGGCTGGCGGCGGGGGTGTTCTTCGCGCCCAACCGGGTCATCCTGTTCTCCGGGCTCGCCGACGGCTACCTTGGCGTGGTGTCGGGGCTGATGCAACTCACCCGCCAGCTCACCTACGCCGCCGTCATCGCGGCCTCCACGCTCACCGTCACGCTGGCGGTGGAGCCGTACGGCAACCTGTCGGACCTGTCGGCGGACAGCGCCGTTTCCCCCGCCTTCAAGGAGGCGATGGTGGGCGCCATGGCCGCCGTCTACCTCGTGCTCGCCGGGCTGCTGGCCGGGGCGGTGGCGCTGTGCCTGTGGCACGCCCACACCCGCGCCCGCGCCCGCGCCGCCGCCCAATCCCTCACCCCCGTCACGGAGCCTTCGCCATGACCGACGCGGCTGCACCGGGCCGCCTGCTGGCCCGCCTGACCGTCAACACCGACCGCAAGATGCTGACCGCCGTCTGCGCGCTGGTACGGGAAACGGCGCGCTGCGCCGGCTTCGACGAGCGCCATTCGCAGCACCTGGAACTGGCGGCCGAGGAGGCGGGCATCGTCGTCATCGAGCAATCGTTCGAGGGGCGCAGCGACGGTCAGTTCGATCTGACCATTTCCGACGAGGGGGCGCGCTTCGTCATCGCCGTGCACGACCTGGGCCTGCCGTTCGACTGGACGAAGGCCGAGGCGGCGGAGAGCACCAGCTTGTCCATCCAGCTCCTGCGCTCGCTGACCGACGAGATCCGCTTCGTCAACCTGGGCAAGCAGGGCAAGCGGATCGAGTTCATCGTCAACCGCTCCGAGCGGGAGCTGGAGAGCCCCTACCTCGAACACCTCAGCCACGCGCCCTCCGAGGTGCCGGCGGCCCCGGCCGACACGCCGCTGGAACTGCGCCTGCTGAATCCGGAGCAGGACGGCGTGGCGCTGGCGCGCTGCATGTACAATGTCTACGGATACAGCTACCACGAGGTCGTCTACTTCCCCGAGCATGTGCGCGACCTGATCGAGAAGGGCCTGCTGTTCTCGCTGGTGGCGGTGACGCCGGATGGCGAGGTGGCCGGGCACCAGGGCCTGAAGAAGGACAGCGCGACCGCCCGCGTCGCCAACGTGTCCATGGGCGCCGTCGACCCGCGCTTCCGCGGCCGCAAGCTGTTCGAGCGACTGAAGGAGGAGGCGTTCAAGCGCGTCAAGGCCGACGGCCTGCTGGGCCTGTACGGCGAGGCGGTGACGCTGCACCCCTATTCGCAAAAGGCCAACTTCGCGTCCGGCGGGCGCGAGACGGG
Organism: Azospirillum sp.; assembly: GCA_035629155.1. Taxonomy (GTDB): domain Bacteria; phylum Pseudomonadota; class Alphaproteobacteria; order Azospirillales; family Azospirillaceae; genus Azospirillum. The sequence goes on from DASPIO010000215.1 coordinate 18,998, forward strand.
CATCCTGCTGGCCTACATCCCCGGCGACCGGACCTTCAACAAGATCGGCGGCGGCGGGGATTCGGCGGCGGACCGGCAGACGGCGGTGCTGTTCTACATCCGCCTGAACCCGGAGCCGAAGCGCACCGTCTACCCGCCGCTGCACCACCGCACGATGATCGAGCGGATCTACGCTTGGACCGGCGTGGAACGCACGGTGGAGCGCGCCGACCCGGATCTGCTGATGCGCCTACCGGAGCGTTCGGAAGTCGACGTGCAGGTGCGCGCCAACTACAACTGGGCGGTGCTGCGCGTGGTGAAGAGCGGGCGCGACCTGCCGGATCTCGTGCGCGTGCGCCTGCGCGAACTGCGCCTCTCGCGCGTCGATTGCGTCTACCTCGACCTGCCGCTGTCCGATCCGGCCACGCAGATCCTGGCGCCGCAGTTGGAGGTGTTGGGCTTTTCCTTCTGTGGCCTGTACCCGGAAATGGTGGAGGAGGGCGACCTGCTGCGCCTGCAATACCTCAACAACGTGCCGATCGACCCGGCGAAGATCACCGTGGTCACCGACATGGGCCGCGACCTGCTGGACTACGTCGTCCAGGCGGCCGGCATCCCGGTGCCGGCGCGGGAGACGGCGTGAGGGGGGAGCCCCTTGCGGGACGGCGTGAACGATCCTAGGTTTGCGCCATCCGCTTCCGTGGGGACGACCCCGCCTTCGCCAAGGGAGCCTGCCTCGGGACGACCCGGCCCTGGACCAGGAGGTCTGTCATGGCATGGGTCGCCCTCTTCGCCGCCGGGCTGCTGGAAATCGGCTGGGCCGTCGGGCTCAAGCACACGGACGGGTTCACCCGCCCCGTTCCCTCCGTCCTGACCGTCGCGGCCATCGTCGGGAGCCTCGGCCTGCTCGGCGTGGCGCTGAAGGAACTGCCGCTCGGCACGGCTTACGCGGTATGGACGGGCATCGGCACGGTGGGCTCGGCCCTGGCCGGCATCGCGCTGTACGGGGAACCGGCGGACGCCGTGCGGCTGGGCTGCATCGGGCTGATCGCCGCCGGGATCGTGGGACTGAAGCTGGCGGGTTGAAGCCGGCGGTGCCGCGCTGAACGAAGGGAAGCGGGGGCCTATTGCCCCCGCCCGGTCTTATCCTGCAGCGCGTCGATGCGCTTCGATGCCTCGGCCTTGCTGAGCTTGGGGTCGAAGCGCTCACCCGCCTCCTCGCTCAGCGTCTTCAGGTAGGATGCCTGGGCGCCGGTCATCGGCTCGTCGCCGGTGGTCCAATCCTCGGGTGCCTTGTCGCGGTTGGAGAAGGCCTCGCCCGCCTTGGGTTGCTGGCGTTTGGCGCTCTCGGTCTTGCTCATGTCCGTTCTCCGTGGCTCATGGGAACATAACAAGAACATTTGGCCTGCGGGAAGGTTCCCTGCCCAAGGCGGCGTGGCTCTGTTAAAGTGCCAAGCGTGGACTGGGCATTCCCTGGGAGCGAGCGGTGTCCGACGTGCAGCGCGTCCGTCAGGCGATCGTGGTCGCCCGCCGGCTGAAGGGGGCATGGAACGCCGAGGCCGTGGCCGCCATCATGGACATCGCCGACCCGCACCTGCCCAAGCCGCTGGAGCGGCTCGGGCCGGCCGGCGTGGTGGCGCTGGGGGGGCTGCCGCCCGCCGCCGGACGGGAGCGGTTGGGACCGCTGGTGGCGCCGGCCGTGGTGGGGGTGCTGCTGCCCGCCCTGCGCGACGGCATGGTGGAGGGTCTGAGCGAGTGCCCCGGCGAACGTACGGTGGCGGACGGGCGCCCCGACCTGCCGGAGTGCGCCGATGCCTTCGTCACGCTCCGCACCTGGATGGCGTGGCGCCAGCGCGAGGCGGAGGTCCGGACGCTGGGCATCGACATCGGCAAGGCGATCCTGCACAGCGCAAAGGCAAGCCTGCGGTCGATGCAGGCGCTGGTGGAAAGCGGCGACGTTCCCGACCTGAACGCGCTGTCCATGGACCTGCTGCGGCTGGAGGGGCTGCGCTGGCTGGCCGAGGTGATGCGCGACGCGCCGGCGCAGCGCACCATCGCCGAACTGTCGCGCCGGCTGGCCCGGCTCAGCCTGACGCGCGCCGCCGCGACGATCGAGGCGTTCGTCAGGACGCGCGACCTGCTCACCCTGTTCGACAACGCGATGGTCGTCTCGCAGGTCGACAACCTGATCGTGCTGGCGCAACGCGTGCTCGACGCCCAGGAGGCGGGCGAGGAGGAGGCGACGGCCTTCGTGCCGACCGGCGACGAGCGGGCGCTGGCCGAGTTCGCCGCGGCGCTGGCGCGGCTGACCGACGCGCTGTTCACCCTGGCGCACGGCGCGGCCGGCAAGCCGGGTAAGGCCGAGACCATCTTCCCCGGCCTGGTGCGGCAGATCGACTGCCTGTTCCGCTTCACCGCGCACCTGCGCCACGGCGCCCGCCCGGCGGTGATCGACGGCATCGAGGAGCGGGTGCGCGGCAACCTTCGCACGCTGGCCTCCCAGGTGGCGAGCACGGTGCAGACGGCCATCGGGCACGTGGGCCACGACCCGGCGACGCTGCGCGCGGCGGTCGCCCAGGCGCGCGCGTTGGGCACCATGCTGGAGCGGCACGGGCTGATCGCGGAATCCGGCCTGATCGCCGTGCGCATCCACGCCGCGCGCAAGGTGCTGGCGGTGTAGGGGCGGGCGTAGAGTCGTAGGTTGGGTTAAGCGCCAGCGAAAACCCAACGCGGCGGCGCTCGATGGAAGCAATCAAGCATCGCCGGTATGACAGGCGGACACGTTGGGTTTTCGGCAGGGCCTCAACCCAACCTACGACGCCGAGGGAAGGCTCACTTCGCCGCGAAGCCGTGGAAGTACCCGGCGCCGGTGCCGCGCAGGGCGCCCTGGCCGCAGCCGCCGCGCGACGGGCGCGAGGAGTTCCAGGATTGGCGGGCGGCTCCTATCGTCGGACCACCGCGACGGCGGTCGCCAGGAAGGCACCGAACAGGATCAGCGCGTTCGCCGCATGCCCCCATTCCCACTGCCGCCGCAAGGCTTCCCAGCCCTCGGGCTGCCGGGTCCAGTTCATGGTTTCCTGGTTGGCCGGGAAGATCCAGCCGAAGAAGACGGCAAGGCTCGCCAGGATCAGCAGCGCCGATGCCGCGGCCCAGCGCGCCGCCCAGGGATGCCGTCGGCGTTCGGCCACGGCGAGGGCGCCGTTCGCGATGATCGCGCCGATGATCGGGATGCCGAACAGCGCCCAGCCGGAATAGATGCCCTGGACCGTGAAGTAGGCGCCGCGATCCAGGCCGATCTTGGCGGGAAGCTCGAAGAGGTGCGCGCCGCTTGGAGCGAGGATGATCGCCATGAGGACGAGGCTGAGCAGTCTCAACGCGATCATGAACGTCCCTCCCGTCGCTCCTCCGGTCCACACTGAAAACGCATGAAAAGATGCCCCTCTCGCCGGATGGGAGAGGGGGAGGGAATACGCGGTCCTGTCGGCCCGATCGGCCGAGGATTGCGGCTTACCGCTTTTGCGGGCCCTTCGACGGCTCGCTGACGTCCTGCACCGTCTGGCCGACCATGTCGTCGTCGTGCGTCTTGGTGGCGAGATCGCCCATGGCCAGAACGCCGACCAGCCGCTTCTCGCGGCTCATCACCGGCACGCGGCGGATCTGCTTGGACGACATGAGCTGGGCGGCTTCGCTGGAATCCTGATCCTCGAAGACGTATTCGATGTTCGGCGACATGGCGTCACGCACCTTCGCGCTCGGGTCCTTGCCGTCGGCAACGGCGCGGATGGCGATGTCGCGGTCGGTCAGCGTGCCCACCAGCCGGTCGTTCTCGCCCACCGGCAGGAAGCCGATGTCGGCGTCGCGCATCATGCGCGCGGCGTCCTTCAGCGAGGTGTCGGGCGACACGATCTCGACCTGCTTGGTCATGATATCCCGGATCTTCATTCGTCTCTCCCTGGCAACGCGATGAACGGAAAGCGTGCGGCCAAGTAACCGTTACACTTTTGGGAAGTTCCCCTCCGACAAGGATCTTCGGCAGGCGGAGTCGGTACCCCCTTCTTTCGTTTCACTTGTTTGGGTCCCGGGAACTTTTGCCGAGGGGTCGGGTTCTTGGGCTGATGGCAGAACCACAGGTTCGGGCCTGCCCATCGCACCGCAATTCCAAGGGTGAGCGCCGATGAACCAGTGGCTGCTGTGGAGCCGCTTTGCCGCCATCAATCTGTTTGGCGTGGCAGGGCTGGCGCTTGCGTGGATCAACGGATGGATCAGCACGATCATCGAGGCGGATTCCAGCGGAATCTGCATCATGATCTTCGTGCTGTTCCTGATCGGTGTCGCCGCCACCGCGTGGCGGATCGAGAAGGTCACAGCCGAACTCGACTGCATCGAGCGCGGTGAGGGCGGTCGCCTGGACGTCTACCGCCACGCGCTGACCCGCACCGGCGAGCCGGCGACGCGGTCCCTGGAACTGCGGCTGTTCGGCCGCATCACCTTCATCCGCCACATCGCCAACGCCCTGGTGATGCTGGGGCTGATCGGAACCGTGGTCGGATTCGTCATGGCGCTGAAAGGGGTGAACGCCAGCAACGCGTCGGACAGCGGTTCCATCACCGCGCTCGTCGGCACCATGATCAACGGCATGGGGGTGGCGCTCTACACCACCCTGGTCGGCTCGGTGCTGAACCTGTGGCTGGGCGCCAACTACCAGCTCCTGGCCACCGGGACAGCCAACCTCGCCGCGGCGCTCATCGATGCCGCGCACGGGCACGGACCGAGCGGCGGGACCGCCGGCGCCCCCACGCCGCCGCGCCCGCGGCCGGTGGGCGGTACCATCGCCTCACCGGGCGGGGCCGCCCATGTTTGACCCTTGGGGCGATGGTGACGACACGGGGACGGTGTTCCGCGACATGATCACCCTGGCGCTGGCCGGGTTCGTCTGCATGGTCCTCTTGATGCTGCCGCACATCAACCCGAAGGGGAAGGAGGGCACCGGCGTGGCCGACGCCGAGCCGCCCGGCAACGTCATCGTCGAGGCGCGCTGGGACGACAAGCTGCGCACCGACGTGGACCTGTGGGTGCAGGCGCCCGGCGACGTGCCGGTGGGCTATTCCAACAAGTCGGGCCTGATCTTCAACCTGCTGCGCGACGACCTGGGCAGCTATGCCGACCCGACGGAGGTGAACTTCGAAACCTCGTTCAGCCGGGGCATCCCGCCGGGGGAGTACGCGGTCAACATCCACCTCTTCCGCAACCTGGAGAGCTCCTATCCGGTGTGGGTGCGGGTGGTGGCCCGGGTGAAGAAGGAAAATGAATCGGGTGCGGCAACCCTCGCCGCAACCCGCGTGCGTCTTGACCATGAGGGGCAGGAGGTCACCGCCTTCCGCTTCAAGCTGAACGAGCAGGGCGAACTCGTTCCGGGGAGCTTGAGCGCGCTGTACAAACCATTGCGTTCAGCCAGGAATTAGCGCCATGCAAAGCCTGACCGTTCTCTTCGTCGCGTTTGCCATCCTCACGCTGCTACTGGTGTGGGCGGCGCTGCGCTGGGCCCGCAACGCGCGGGGTCGGACCCTCATCCTCGCGCTCTTCGCGCTGATGCTGCCGGCGGCCTACGCCGCGCCCGCCTCGCTGCTTGGCAAGGCGAAGCCGGTGACACTGGAGTGGTTGGGCACCAACGTGAAGGAGGCCCAGGTGCTGAGCGCCACCATGGTCGAGAACGAGGCCATCTACGTGACCCTGCTGTGGAGCGAGGCGCCCAACCTCTACCGCCTGCCGTGGAGCCAGCGGATGGCCGAGCAGCTGCAGGAAGCCATGCGCGAGGCCCAGCGCAACGGCACCCGGCCGGTCATGCGGCTGCCCTTCGAGAAGTCGTGGGATGACCGCGAGCCGCGCTTCTACGCGCTGCCGCAGCCGAGGATGCCCGACAAGCCCTACCAGCACCAGGGGCCGGGCGTGGAATTCCAGCATCCCGGCCAGCCGACGTGATGCGACTTGATTCGCCAATCTGAACCGTGGCAGTGGACGGCGGCCCCCGCCGTCCATTAGGGTCGGGGCCGCACCGATATCCGCCGGGAGGAGGCCCATGCCGTCGTTCGACATCGTGTCCAAGACCGAGCTTGCCGAAGTGGACAACGCGCTTGCCGGCGTGCGCCGGGAAATCGAGACGCGCTACGACTTCAAGGGCTCGAAGTGCACGGTCGAGCGGGTCGAGAACGACGTCACCGTCCACGCCGACGACCAGACCAAGCTCGACCAGGTGCATGAGCTGCTGCGGGTGTACATGACGCGGCGCAAGCTGGACGCCAACTTCCTGGACTTCTCCGCCAAAGTGGAGAAGGCGGCCGGCGACACCGTGCGCCACGTCGTCAAGATCCGACAGGGCATCGCCCAGGACCTCGCCAAGCAGATCGTCAAGGCGGTCAAGGACAGCAAGCTGAAGGTCCAGATCTCCATCCAGGGCGACGAGCTGCGCGTCACCGGCAAGAAGCGCGACGACCTTCAGGACGCGATCCAGCACGTGCGCGGCCTGAAGATCGAACAGCCGCTGCAGTACGTGAACTTCCGGGACTGAGCGTCTTCGCCCTCAGTGCAGCAGTTCGTCGGCGTCGCCGGTGTCCATGCGCTTGCGCAGGATGTCGACCACGCCGGCGGCGTCCTTGTGGCCGAGGCTGCGGGAGAGCAGCACCGATCCCATCGACAGCAGGGTCAGCCCGACCAGTACGCTGGAATGGCCGTCCTCGACCTTGCTCTCGATGAACTCCATGGCATCGCGGTGCAGGTCATCGAGCGCGTCGCTCATCGGGTCGTCAATCATGGTCGTGCGTGTCCGCCGTCGCGTGCGCTTAATTCGTCATAAATCCAAGGTAACACGGGCGCAGGCCGCTGGGAAGTTCTTGCCGGGCGGCGGCAGGATTTGCCGGGCGGCATCGGCAGGGAATGCCGGGTGAGGGGGCGTCAAGCCCTTGATTTCCATGGCGGGCGCGGCGGGCATCGCATTTGCATGAGGTCTGACGGTCGCCATTCGTTCGAGACTCCGCCATGACGACTCTGCCGAACACGGAAGCCTTGCGTCTCCAGCAACCGCGCACCGACGACGTCCGGGGCGGTGGTGCGAACAGGCCGCACGACTCCGTGGCGCAGAGCCTGCATTTCGCCGCCATGCTGGAGGCCCTGAACGATACCGGCGCGGCGCAGGAAGGTGAGGGCCTGGCCGCCGCGCCGGCCGCGGGGCCGTCGCTGACACGCCCGGCCCCGGACGCGCAGCGGGTCGGCGCGCCGATGGCCTCGCTGATCGCGCAGGGCGGCTTCGACGCGCTGGGCGGCGCCGAACCCGAGGCCCCCCTGGCGCCGGCCGGCATCGCCACCGCCACGCAGGAGGCCGGGCAATTCGCCGTCGCCAACGATGTGCGCTGGATGGCCCACCTGATGGCGGCCGAGAGCTGACCTCACCTCAGTCCAGATAGTCGAACTGCCGCAGCATCGGCCCCTGCCGGTCGATCACGATTCGCTGCGACCGCTCGTCAAACAGCGTGTCGAACAGCGCAGGTGCCGGGGAGGTCGCGCCTCCGGCCGCGAGGCAGGCGCCGATGTCCGCCACCGTGTCGTTCGCGCCAAGGAAACGCAGCACGGCGCCCAGGTGCGGGTGCGGGTCGCCAAGCAGGTCCTCGGTGCGGACCTCATGGTAGCGCTCCGGCCGGCTGGCGCCGAAGACCCGGCAGGCCCGCGTCCCCTCGACCCAGCCGCGGGCGGCGGATTCCACGAGGTCGTTCCACGCCGGACTGCCCGGCATGGCCGCCGGATCGCCGCCCTGGCTCAGCCGCTGCGCGACCGCCGAGGCGGCGGCCTCGCGCCCGTCGCGCACGACGTGCAGCACCTTGGCTTCGGGGAACAGGATCTCCAGGAACTCCAGGCGCTGGGTGAGGATCGGCGTCTTCTCGCCCAGCAGGCGCTTTTCCGGGGGCAGGTCGAGCTTGCTCCAGGCCAGCCCCATGGCCGTCTTCAGCAGGTAGCGGAAGTCGCCGGTCGTGTAGCCGGTGTACGGACCCTTGCCGTGGTAGAGCGCATCGTTGTTGGCGGCGAGCCGGTCGTTGTAGTCGCCCAGCAGGTCCTTCAGCGGCGGGCCGAACCAGTCGGTGAAGTGGCCCTCGCCGGCGCAGCGGATCTCCGGATGGGCGTCCAGCATGCGCTGCACGCGTGTGCCGCCCGATTGCGGCGCGCCGACGACGAAGAAGATCTCGCGGGCGAACGCCGCGTCGACGCGGGCTTCGATGTCTTTCAGGCTCTCGGTCATGGCGGCGACCATTCCACGGACCGGGGCGGGGCGGCAAGGCTCACGTGCTGAGGAAGCGCTGCTCCGTGCCTTCCAGGGCAAGGCAGGTCAGGCGGCCAGTGGCGTAGGCCCCGGTGTCGATGCCGATGCGGTTGGCGCGCTGCTCCGGCTCGGGCGCGATGGTGTGGCCGTGCACCACCACCTTGCCGTGGTCGGCGGTGGAATTCAGGAAGTCCCGCCGGATCCACAGGAGGTCGTCCTCGCGCTGTTCGGCCAGCGGCACGCCGGGGCGGATGCCGGCGTGGACGAACAGGTAGTCGCCGATCGTCACGTGCGTGCGCAGATCCTTGGTCAGGAAGGCGCGGTGCGCCGGGGGCAGGGCGGCGCGGAAATGGGCCTGCGCCGCCGCCAGATGGTCGGCGTCGTTGGGATCGGCGGGGGGCAGCACGCCGTAGCTGGCCAGCGTCATGCCGCCGCCGATGGTGTCGGCGAACCACGTCGGGCCGATCCGCACATCATTCAGGAAATCGAGCAACGCCACCTCGTGATTGCCCTTGAGGTGGACGGCGCCGAATCCCGGCGGCGGGCCGGCCAGCAGCCGTTCGATCACCAGGGCGGAGTCCGGGCCGCGATCGACGTAATCGCCGAGATAGACGATGTACCTGGCGCTGTCCGGCCGCCGCGCGGCATCGGCGGCGATCCGTTCCAGCATGGCGTCGAGCAGGTCGGCGCGGCCGTGGATGTCGCCGACGGCGTAGACGAGGTGCCGGTCCGGCACCCGCGGCGGCGCGGCGGCCGAACCCTGTTGCGCCCTGCGTGCCCGTACGAACCCGAAAACCACCCGTCCCTCGCTGCGTGTCGGACGCCGTCGCCCTCGTGCATGACTTAGGGCGATGCGCACGCAATTGCGAGTGGCTTCAGTGTCCGGCGACCAATCCGATGGAGGCACCCTCCAGCGCGGCGGCCAGCCCGTCGAGGGCGATATCGGCCGACCGGCGGGTCAGGCCGGGCCAATGGTAGACCTGGGTGGCGGAGCGCGGCTCGGCGGAGAACTCCAGGCGCAGGGTGCGGCCCTGCATCATGGCCGGCAGAAGCCGCCGCATCGGTGCGCAGGCAACGCCGGCCCGGCGCGATTCCTTCACTGCGGCGAAGCGGTTGAGCATTTCGTCGCTGGGCTCGATCCCCGCCATGGCGCCGCCGTGGGCGTCGGCCAGGAAGCGCACGAATTCCACCGGCGCGTCGCGCAGCGTCCACCCTTCGTCCAGGGCCTGGGCGAGCAGGGAGAGGTCGGCCGAGGTGTAGAACTCCTGCCGCGCCGCGCCGTCCACCGCCAGCGTCACCGGCCGGTCGAGGTCCACCGGACCGTCGAACACCACGTGCAGTGTGGTGCAGGTGGCATCGCGCACCAGGCTGACCACGACCTCGCCGCGGCCGCCGCGGTTGTTGGCGTAACCCTGCACGGTGCTGGCGCTGCAGCGGCGGGCCGGGCCGCTGCCGGTGCATTCCACGCTCCAGGGCTCCGCCGCCGTCGCCGGCGCCGTCCATGACGTCGCGGCGGCCAGAAGCGCGCCCAGCACCGGGAAACCCCACCACCGAACCATGACCCCGAGACCTTTCGCCACAATCCCCGCCGGTGCCGGTGGCGGGTTGCCGGGCACGATATTGGTGATGAACTTTCGGTGATGTTAACGGGGGCACACCTGGGCTGTGACCTTTGCCCTGCGCCGTTCGGCCGCTTGAGCGGTTCGCGTCATGGGTCTAGGCTTTCACAAAAGCGCGCCGGAAATTCACCCGGCCGACATCACTCGGAGAGGGAAGAGACATCATGGATGGGAGCACGGGCTCCGCGGCCGAGCTGCGGCCGAACGATCTCGCCGCCTACTGGATGCCGTTCACCGCCAACCGCCAGTTCAAGGCCGCCCCGCGCCTGCTGGTGAGGGCGGAGGGCATGCACTACACCGCGCACGACGGGCGCCGCGTGCTGGACGGCACGGCCGGCCTGTGGTGCTGCAACGCCGGCCACGCGCGGCCGAGGATCGTGCAGGCCGTGCAGCGGCAGATCGCCGAGCTGGACTACGCGCCGCCCTTCCAGATGGGCCACCCGCGCCAGTTCTCCCTGGCCACCCGCCTGACGCGGCTGATGCCCGGCGACCTCGACCATGTCTTCTACACCAATTCCGGCTCGGAATCGGTGGACACGGCGCTGAAGATCGCGCTGGCCTACCACCGGGCGCGCGGGGAGGGGGGCCGCTTCCGCTTCATCGGGCGCGAGCGCGGCTACCACGGCGTGGGCTTCGGCGGCCTGTCGGTCGGCGGCATCGTCGGCAACCGAAAGGCCTTCGCCCCGGCCATGCTGCCGGGCGTCGACCACCTGCCGCACACGTACAACCGCGAGCAGCAGGCCTTCACCCGCGGCCAGCCGGAGTGGGGCGCCCACCTCGCCGACGAGATGGAGCGCATCGTGGCGCTGCACGATGCATCCACCATCGCCGCCGTGATCGTCGAGCCCGTGGCCGGCTCCACCGGCGTGCTGCTGCCGCCCAAGGGGTATCTGGAGAAGCTGCGGGCGATCTGCGACAGGCACGGCATCCTCCTGATCTTCGACGAGGTCATCACCGGCTTTGGCCGTCTGGGCACCAGCTTCGCCGTGGAGCGCTTCGGCGTCGTGCCGGACATGGTGACGGTCGCCAAGGGCATCACCAACGGCGTGGTGCCGATGGGCGCCGTCTTCGTGCGCGGCACGGTGCACGACGCGCTGATGACCGGGCCGGAGCACGTGATCGAGCTGTTCCACGGCTACACCTATTCCGGCCACCCGCTGGCCTGCGCCGCCGCCGAGGCGACACTGGACACCTACGAGGAGGAGGGATTGTTCGAGCGCGCCCGCGGCCTGGAAGAGTATTGGGCGGACGCGATCCACAGCCTGAGGGGCCTGCCGCACGTGGTGGACCTGCGCAACATGGGCCTTGTGGGGGCCGTGGAACTGGAGCCGCGGCCGGGCGAGCCGGGCAAGCGCGCCTACGAGGCGTTCGTGAAGGCGTACGAGAAGGGCATTCTCGTGCGCACCACCGGTGACATCATCGCCCTGTCGCCGCCGCTGATCATTGAGAAGGCGCACATCGACGAACTGGTCGGCACGCTGGCGACGGTGTTGCGGGGGATCGCGTAGGAGGATTGTCGGCGTGCGTGACGTTGGGCTGCGCTTCGCTCAGCCCAACCTACGGGTGAAGGCAGCCTGCGGTATGTCGGCGCCGGGCGAAGCGCGGCCCGACGGCAGGACCTTCACCCGTTCAGCGCGGCCATGACCGCGCCGAGGATCGGCTGGCCGGCGACGGTGCCGAGGGCGAAGCCGGCGACCAGCCCAACCACCGCCATCGCCAGGGCGAGGCCGGAACGGGAGCGGGCCGGTGCCGCGCCGTTGCCGGGCGTGTCGTCGGCGTCCCCGGCCGGACTCGGCCGTTGCGCACCGGCGTAGGCGTCGTTGTTGTCGGCGTGCCAGGCGCGGATGCGCTCCATCGCCGGCTTCAGATCGGCCTCCGACGCGGCATGGCCGCGGCCGTCGATGATCTCGGCCGCGAGCGCCAGGAAGCGGCCGGCGGTGCGCCCCTCGGGGCTGAAGATGGTCACCGGCATGCGGCGGTAGGTGGCCTTCACCACGTCCACGTCGTAGGGGATGGCGGTGCGGAACATCAGGTTCGCATAGCTGGCGCGGAGCTGGGCCAGCGATTCCCGGCCGACCTCGTCGTTGGTGACCGACAGCATCAGGATGCCGGCGATGCCCAGGTTCGGGTTCATGCCCTTCTGGATGTGCTCGACCACCGACATGGTGCGCTGCAGCCCGTCCAGCGCGTAG
>DASPIO010000216.1:0-12011 GCA_035629155.1 Azospirillum sp.
GAGCAGCACCATCAAGGTCACCGACGCTAGCTTCGACGCGGACGTCCTCAAGGCGCCCGGTCCCGTCCTGGTCGATTTCTGGGCGGAGTGGTGCGGCCCCTGCAAGATGATCGCCCCCGCGCTCGACGAGATCGCCGGGGAACTGGAAGGCAGGCTGACCATCGCGAAGCTGAACATCGACGAGAACCAGAACACGCCGACCAAGTACGGCGTGCGCGGCATCCCGACGCTGATGGTGTTCAAGGACGGCAACGTCGCCGCCACGAAGATCGGCGCCATGCCGAAGGGTGCCCTCAAGCAGTGGATCGAGTCGGTCCTGTAAGGACGGCCCCACCGCCGGTCTCCTGACAACCCCGCCCGGTGGGCGGGGTTTTCGCGTGCCCGCAGCTTTCAGCCTGCCTGCAGCTTTCGTTTGCCTACACCGCCCGCGGCACCGTCAGCGTCACCGTCGTGCCCCCGCCGGACGTGGTGTCGACCTGGATGCGTCCGGCCAGCGGACCGGTCACCGTGTTGTAGACGACCGTCAGGCCCAGCCCCTTGTGCCCGCGCCCGCGCGCCGTGGTGTAGAAGGCGTCGAACAGCTTCGGCAGCGCGTCCGCCGCGATGCCGGCGCCGTCGTCGCGCACGGCGATGGTCCAGGCCGGGCGGTGGTCGATGGCGCCGTCAGCCACGGTGACCGTCACCGCCCCGCCGGCACCCGGCGGGTAGGCGTGCGCGGCGGCGTTGGCGAACAGCTCGGCCAGCACGCATTCCAGGTGGTCGCGGTGGCCGCGCCAGGGCCGGGCGGCGCCGGTGCGCACGGCGACGGTGAGGCCGGCCGCCGGCCGCTCCACGGCGAACAGCGCCGCGGCGTGCTCGCACACCTCGGCGAGGTCGACGTCCTCCGGCGGGCCGGCGTGGTGCCCGGCGGCAATGGCGGTGAACGCCTCGACCAGCGCCACGGCGCGGGCGAGATTGTCGCGCAGCAGCGCCGCCGGCTCGGCCAGCGCGCCGTCGCCCGAGTCGGCCATCGCCTCGATGTGGCTGGCCGTGGTAACGCAGACGCCCAGCGGCGTGTTCAGCTCGTGCGCCAGGCCGGTGACCGCCTGGACGACGGCACGGTGGCGGGCCAGCTCGGCTTCCGCCGCGCGCATGCGGCCCTCCAGGTCTTCCCGCACCAGCCGCTCGGACGAGTCGCGGATCTTGAAGCTGAGGTCGCGCAGCAGCTTGCGCAGCAGGTGCGGCGCGGGGGCGACCACCTCCAGGAAGACGTCGCGCTGCAACGCGAACAGACGACAGAACGTCGCCGTCTCGATGGTGGCGGAGCGCAGGCCGCCGTCGATCAGCGCCATCTCGCCGAAGCACTGGCCGGTGCGGCGGCGCGCCAGTTCCACCCGGTTGCCGGCCGGGTCGCGGCGCAGCACGCGCACCTCCCCGTCCAGCAGGACGTACAGCGCGTCGGCCTCGTCGCCCTCCTGAACCAGGACGGTGCCGGGCTCCACGGTCACGATGCGCCCGCGCGATGCCAGCGCCTCGCGCTCGGCGGGCGTGAACTCGTCGAACAGGGCAACGCCGTCGAGGACTCCGGGCGGGGTCTGCGCGCTCAAGCCGGGGCTCCGTAGATGATCGCCGGACACCATAGCGCATCCGCGCGGCGTGTCACCCTGGGTTGTTCGCATGCCTCCCGGTTAGCCGATGAAGCGACGGACCGTGCGCGCCACCGCGCCGACGTAGGAGCCGCCGAACAGGCGCACGTGCACCAGCAGGGGGTAGAGGTTGTACAGGTCCCGCCGCACCTCGAAGAAGCCGGGGCGCAACGGGCGGATCGCGTCGTAGCGGCGGAAGAACGCCTCGCCGAAGGTGCCGAACAGCGTGGTGAAGGCCAGCTCCACCTCCGGGTCGGCGTGGTGGAGCGCCGGGTCGATGAAGGCGGCGATCCGCCCGTCGGCGGCCAGGATGTTGCCACCCCACAGGTCGCCGTGGACCAGCGCCGGCGGCGCCGGCTCGCCGATCAGCTCCGGCAGGCGCGCCGCCAGGCGCTCAAGGCCCGCCATCAAGCCGGCGTCGATGCGCCCCTCGTCCAGGGCCGCCCGCGCCATGGGCAGCAGGCGCCGGTCACGGAAGAAGGCGACCCAGTCGTCGCCTTCGACGTTGGATTGCGGCAACGGGCCGATCGGCGTGCCGCGCGGAAAGCCGTAGCGGAGCGCGGTGATGCTGTGCAGGTCGGCCACCAGCTCCGCCGCGTGCTCCTGCGCCGCCGCGGTGAGCGGGCCACCGCCCTCGACGAAGTCCATCAGCAGCAGCGCGTCGTCGCCGTGGTGCACCGCCGGCACCGGCAGGCGGGAGTGTTCGGCAAGGTAGCGCAGCATGAAGGCTTCCGGCTCCAGCCCGTGCCCCACCTTGGCGACCAGCCGCCGCCCGTCGCCCAGCCTCACCGTGTGCAAACTGGCGTTGTGCCCCGACGAGAGCGGCCGGACGGCGGCGACCGGCTGACCGGTGACGGATTCGATGAGCGTTCGGATGTCCGCCGGGATCACAACCGCTCCCGCCGGATGCGCTCCAGCAGGCCCCGCGAGGCGGCTTCCACGAGGTCGAGCACCTCGTCGAAGTGGCTGCCGTCGCCGTAGTACGGATCGGGCACCTCGCGCCGGGGGGCGTCGGGGGCGTAGTCCATGAACAGGCGCACCTCGGCCGTCGAATCCGGCGGCGCCATGCGCTGGAGCTGCTCCAGATGCCCCTGGTCCATGGCCAGCACGTAGTCGAAGCGGCGGAAGTCGTCCACTGTCACGCGGCGCGCCCGCAGGTCGGACAGGTCGACCCCGCGGCGTTTCGCCGCCGCCTGGCTGCGCCGGTCGGGCGCCTCGCCCACGTGATAATCGTGCGTGCCGGCGGAGTCCGTGGCGATGCGGCCGTCCAGCCCGGCCTCGCGGACCAGGGCGCGGAACACGCCCTCCGCCGTCGGCGAGCGGCATATGTTGCCGGTGCACACGAACAGGACCTTGACCATCCCGCCTCCTTGGATTTGGCTTTCCCCGCACCGATGTAACAGGCTTTCCCGCCCGGCCGCCAGCCCTGGCCGCCAGCCGCCAACCCGCAGGAACCCCTATGCGCCTGCTGCCCAACGCCTCCATCGTCGTGCTCACCGGCGCCGGGATCTCCCGCGAATCCGGGCTGCACACCTTCCGCGACGCCGACGGCATCTGGGCCACGGTGCGCATCGAGGACGTGGCGACGCCCGAGGCCTTCGCCCGCAACCCGCGGCGGGTGCACGAGTTCTACAACGCCCGCCGGCGCGGCCTGCTCGCCGCGGCGATCCAGCCGAACCCCGCCCACGCCGCCCTGGCCGAGCTGGAGCGGCGCTGGCGCGGCGAGGTGCTGGTGGTGACGCAGAACATCGACGACCTGCACGAGCGCGCCGGCAGCCGCAACCTCGTGCACATGCACGGCGAGCTGCTGAAGGCCGTCTGCGCCCACTGCCGCACGGTGCAGGAGTGCCGGCACGATCTGTCGGTGGACGACGTCTGCCTGCACTGCACGCGCAAGGGCGGCCTGCGCCCGGACGTGGTGTGGTTCGGCGAGATGCCCTATCACATGGAGCGGATCATGGCGGCGCTGGCCGACTGCGACCTGTTCGTGTCGATCGGCACGTCGGGCAACGTCTACCCGGCCGCCGGCTTCGTGGCCGAGGCGCGCGACGGCGGCGCCCACACGGTGGAGCTGAACCTGGAACCCTCGGCCGGCGCCACCCTGTTCGCCGAGGCCATCCACGGCCCGGCCGGCGCCGTGGTGCCGGCCTTCGTCCGCCGCCTGCTGGACGACGCCCAACTCGGCGGCTAGATCGTTGCGATGACGGAACTGTACAGGCTGATGGAAGAGGCGCGCGCCTGCCGGCTGTGCGCCGCCCACCTGCCGCACGGTTGCCGCCCGGTGCTGCGCGGCAGCCCGGCGGCGCGGCTCCTCATCGTCGGGCAGGCGCCGGGTGCCCGCGTGCACGCCACCGGCATCCCATGGAACGACCCGTCCGGCGACCGGCTGCGCCAATGGCTGGCCATGGACCGCGAACGCTTCTACGACGAATCCCGCATCGCCGTGCTGCCCATGGGGCTGTGCTTCCCCGGCACCAACCCGAAGGGCGGCGACCACCCGCCGCGCCCGGAATGCGGTCCGCTGTGGCACCCGAAGCTGCGCCCGGCCTTCGCCGGGGTGCGGCTGACGCTGCTGATCGGCAGCTACGCGCAGGCGCATTACCTGGGCGAGCGCCGCAAGCGCACCATGACCGACACCGTGGCGGCGTGGCGGGAGTACGCGCCGGAGTTCATTCCGCTTCCGCACCCAAGCTGGCGCAACACGGCGTGGCTGAAGAAGAACCCGTGGTTCGAGGCGGATCTGGTGCCCGAGTTGCGGCGGCGGGTGGCGGCGTTGCTGTGAGGGGGGCGAGACGTTGGGTTGAAACCCGACGTCACAGCGTCACCCGCCCCTCGCGGAACACGGCGAGGCAGGCGTCGACGACGTTGGCGTCGTAGAGGGTGCCGCGATTCCCGGCGATCTCCCGCAAGGCGACATCGATGCCCAGCGCCGGGCGGTAGGGGCGGTGGCAGGCCATCGCCTCCACCACGTCGGCGACGGCGATGATGCGGGCACCCAGCAGGATCTCCTCGCCCGCCAGTCCCTGCGGATAGCCGGTGCCGTTCCAGCGCTCATGGTGCTGGCGCACGAGGTCGGCGAGCGGCCAGGGGGCGTCCACCGGCTTCAGGATCTCCCAGCCGGCTTCGGCGTGCGACTGGATCAGCCGGTACTCCGCCGGCGTCAGCCGGCCGGAGCGCGTCAGGATCTCCGCCGGGACGCAGACCTTGCCGATGTCGTGCACGGCCCCGGCCATGGCGATGCCCTTCACGTCGTCGTCCGGCAGGTGCAGCGCCTCGGCGATGGCGCGCGCCAGCAGGGCGACGCGGCGCTGGTGGCCGGCCGTGTAGGGATCGCGCATCTCCACCGTGGCGGCGACCGCCTGGATGGTCTGCTCCAGCGCCTGTTCCTGCCGTTCCGCCGAACGCTGCTGGTCGGCGCGCAGGCGCAGCACCGACAGGCCGAAGGCGAGATCGGCGGCCAGTTCGCTCAGCAGGTCCAGCTCTTCCGGCGTGAAGCCGTCCTCGGCCACGCCCCAGATGAACAGATGGCCGAACAGCTCCCCCCCCTCGCCGGCCAGCGGCAGGGCGGCGGCCACGCCGGCCGGCGCGCCGTCCGAGCCGGTGAGATGGGCGAGGCGCAACGGCCGCCCTTTCAGCAGCGGCAGCCCGTCGCGCTGCTCCCACGCCACCGCGGCGTCGATGGCGGCCTCCGGCCGCTCGCCCCAGCAGACCAGGGCGTCGCGCTCGTCGGGCAGCCCGTCACCGTCCGTCGCCACGCAGACCTGCGGGTAGCCGCCGGCCTCGACCAGCACGCGGCACATGTCGCGCAGCAGGGTGTCCTCGCCGGTGGCGTGGATGATCGTCTGGTTGCAGCCGCTGAGCGCCCGGTGCGCCCGCAGCAGGCGGCGCAGCCGGCCGTCAGCCGCCCGGCGGTCGGCATCGTAGAGCGCGGCGGCCTCGGCGGCGGCCTTCTCGGCGCGCACGCGCTGGGTGACGTCGATCAGGCTGAAGATCACGCCGCCGACGCGCCCGTCCGGCCCGCGCATCGGCTGCAGGATCCAGTCCCAATAGCTGGTGCCGCGCTCGGGATGGCCGGCGTATTCGAAGGGCTTGGCGTAGGCGCGGTACGGCTCGCCGGTTTCGACCACGCGGCGGAAGATCCGCTCGTTCTCGGCGTTCGGGTAGAGGTCGAAGTGGTTGCGGCCGGGGAAGAAGTCCTCGTCGCGCCCGTCCGCCTCGGCGTACAGCCGGTTGACCTTCAGGAACGTGAAGTCGGCGTCCATGTAGGCGACCAGCACCGGCAGGCTGTCGAACAGCCGGTGCAGAAGCTCGGCCTCCGGAGCGATCGGGGCGACGATGGGGGGGGCGGCGGGGAGTGCGGACACGGGAACCTCCGTCGGTCGTCCCTCGGCGACCGGACGGCCATTATCCCACAAACGGACGGCGGCGGGTACATCCACGCCGCCGCACCCTATTCTTTCGGTTCCCGGTTGGCGTCCCTGGCGTCGCGCGCCTCCCCTTCCAGGGTGCGGCCGGCGTCCTGCAGCCAACGGCCGGCGCCGCGCGCCACGTCGCCCGCCGCCTCGCTGGCGCGGTCGGCGGCCCGGTCGATGGTGCGGCCGATCTCCTCCCCGGTCTTCTCGGCGGTCTGCTGATCGTCGCACGCCGCCAGCGCGGGCAGCAGCGCGAACACCGCCACGGCGGCCAATCGGTGCGGTCGGGTCATCGAACCATCCTCGTTGCCTTCAATGGCAAGGAAACGGTTCGCGGCGCCGATTGTGCCGGGGAGCGGCGTCAGCCGTCCCGCCGCAGCAGATAGAAAACGTAGCCGTAGCTGGCGCCGAAGCGGCGGTAGAGGTCGATTTCCGCCTGCTCGGCGTCGAGCACGGCGGCCCAGTCCTCGTCGCGCGGGGCGCGCTCGCGGATCTCGGCGATGCGGGCCTCCAGCGGGCCGTAGTACTCGTCCCACCACGCCGACGGCGGCAGGGTGAAGGTGTCGAGCACGCGGTAGCCGGCGCGCTCGGCGGCGGCGCGGTTGGCGGCCTCGGTCGCCATGCGGGGATGGGCGTCCGCCCAGAACGCCCGCGCCTCGGCCGGCGGGTTCCCGGTCAGCCACGTCAGTTCGGTGAAGGCGGCCAGCCCGCCGGGCTTCAGCAGGTGGCGCCAGCGCTCCAGCCCCTCGCCGAAGCCGACGATGTAGATGGAGCCCTCGCCCCACAGCAGGTCGAACATTCCCGGCGGGTAGCCGCCCAGGTCGGTCATCGAGCAGCGCTCGGCCCACGCGCGGCGGCCCAGGCCCGCATCGTTGATGCGCCGCTGCGCCTCGGCCAGGAAGGGCGGGTGCACGTCGATGCCGGTGACGCGCCCGCCGGTGACCCGCGCCAGCATCATCAGCGAGCGGCCGGGGCCGCAGCCGATGTCCAGCACCATCGGATCGTCCGGCAACCCGTAGGGGCGCAGGCGGCGCAGCGCGTCCTGCGTGATGGCGTCGGAGCCGGGCGCCTGGCGTGGCAGGCCCTCGTGCAGGGTGAGGAAGCGGTCCATGTCCATGGGATTCAGTCCGGCAGGCCCTGTTCGATCCGGTCCATGTCGTCGTCGGAGAAGCCGAAGTGGTGGCCGATCTCGTGGATGAGGACGTGGCGGATGACGTGGAAGAGGTCTTCGCCGGTCTCGCACCAATAGTCCAGGATCGGCCGGCGATAGAGGAAGATGGCGTCGGGGCTGGTGCGCACGTCCGCCACGCTCTGGCGCAGCAGGTCGACGCCGCGGTAGAGGCCCAGCAGGTCGAACGGGCTTTCCAGCTCCATCTCCGCCTCGGTCTCCTCGTCGGGAAAGTCCTCGACGCGGATCAGCACGTCGCCGACGGGGGCGCGCAGCTCCGCCGGGATGGTGTCGAACGCCTCGGCGGCCATCGCCTCGAAATCGGCCAGCGACGGCGGGGCGGTGAAGGGACGGGCACGGGTCTGGCTCATGCCGCGCAGCCTAGCGGAGCTTGACCCCCGGGCCAAGCGCGGGTAAGTCGAAACCCCATTTTGGAAACGTGACGAAGGAGACCCCCGATGGCCGAGAAGCTGGTCGGCGCCAAGCGGCAGACGGCGCTGAAGGAACTGCACGGTTGGTCGGAGGTCCTGGAGCGCGACGCCATCCGCAAGACCTATCACTTCCCGGACTTCCCGACCGCCTGGGGCTTCCTGAGCCAGGTGGCGCTGCTGGCGGTGAAGCGCGACCATTGCCCGGAGTGGTTCAACGACGAGGGTCGCGTCGAGGTGATCCTGTACACCCGCGCCTTCGACGGCGTGACCCAGAAGGACGTCGATTTCGCCCACCGCCTGGACCAGATCGCCCCGCAGCACGACCGGTAAGGTCATTCTATTGATCTAATCCTTCCGGGCGTTACGCCCCAACCTCCTCCGCCACGCGTCGGCCGACCTCGTAGCAATACTGGCTGGCCGGGCGATGCCAGACCTCGACGCCGTCGTGGGCCTTGAGCGCCGCTTGCGTGCGGGTGGTGGCGCCGATCCAGCGCAGCGGCGCGTTGCGCCTGGAAAATTGGATCAATCCGTTGATCGTAGCATCGCCGGCCACGGATTCGTCCGTTCCCGGCAGCGCGCAGGCCCAGGCCGGGCGGCCGGTGTCGGGCGACAGGGCCACAAGATCGACGGAGCCTTCGGGCAGGCGGGCGTAGACGAGGTTGGGCAGGTCGGCCGAGGCCAGCCACTGGCCGATGATGGCGCTCTCGGCCAGCGCCGGGAACAGCGGGTCGTCCGCGGCCACCGGCCCGAACAGCGCGGCGTAGAGGCAGGGGGAGGCGAGGTGTACCTTGAAGGTGCGCATGCGCCGGAACCGCCCCCCTTCCGGATGGACGCGGCCCATGCGGATGATGAGGTGGGACGCCTCCAGGTAATCCAGGTAGCGGCGGATCGTGTTCTTGGCGATGCCCGCGCGCTCGGCTATGGCCTCGATCGACACCTCGCGCCCGGTGTTGCGGGCGAGCAGCGCCAGCAGCGCGTTCAGTTCCGGCGTGCTGGCGATGCCGGTCAGGCCCGGCAGGTCCTGGTGCAGCAGCGCCGCCAGCACCTCGTTGCGCAGATGGTGCCCGGCGTCGCCGGGGGCCGGGCGCAGCAGCACCGCCTCCGGAAAGCCGCCACCGTTGACGTAATGCACGAAGCGCTCGTTCAGCGCCGCCATGTCGCGCACCACGTACATGGGCGTGCCCTTGCCGAAGAACATCGGCTCGATCAGGTCGCGTTCGGCTCCGGTGAAGCGCAGGTATTCGCAGAAGGTCAGCGGCGGCAGGACGAACAGGTTGCCGTCGCGCGGGCGCGGCGCGGCGCCGCCAGCCACGCCGGCGACAACGCGCAGGGATGGCTGCGCGGCGGCGAGCGCCGCGACCGTCGCCTCGCCGTCGCGCAGGTGGTGCAGGCCATCCAGGAACAGGAAGCCGGGTTGGTCCGGCGCGCACGCGACCGCCACCAGCCGGTCGAGCGGCAGCCCGTGCAGCGCCGGGGCATCGAGCGACACGTAAAGGATACCGCGCGGGTCCGTCCCGGCGTCGATCAGCCGGGCGATGATCTGGCGGATCAGCACGCTCTTGCCGACCCGTCGCGGTCCGGCCAGCACCAGCGGCGGCCCGCCGCCCGGCCGATTCACGCGGTGGAAGAACGCCTCGAACAGGGCGCGGCGCGGCAATGCGGCGACATAGGCCTCGACCGTGCCGGTCCGCCACCACGGATTGTCCAGCGCCAGACGCGCCAGAACGTCGGCCTCTTCAAGGGTTCGCATGCCGCCCAAGGGAAGATCAACGGAATGATCTTAGTTTTAGCCCCAAGGGGCGAGGGAGTGCAAAGCCTTTGCCGTTGGGTTTTCGCCTTCGGCTCAACCCAACCTACGGCCGCCCCTACAGCCAGCCCCGCCGCTTGAAGTACCAGAGCGGCAGCAGGCCGGAGAGCACCATCAGCGCGACGGCCATGGGGTAGCCGTACTGCCAGTGCAGTTCGGGCATGAATTCGAAGTTCATGCCGTAGGCGGACGCGATCAGCGTCGGCGGCAGGAAGGCGACGGCGACGACCGAGAAGATCTTGATGATGTTGTTCTGCTCGATGTTGATCAGGCCCAGCGTGGCGTCGAGCAGGAAGTTCGCCTCGTGCGCCAGGAACCCGGCGTGCTCGTTCAGCGAGCGCAGGTCGCGCGTCAGCGTCTTCAGCGCCACCTTCTGCTCCTTGCTCAGCCGCCCGGCAGCGACGGAGGTGAGAAAGGCGACGAGGCGGTCGAGGCCGGCGAGGCTGTCGCGCACCTTGTGCGTCAGGTCGCCGGCGCGGCCGATGCCGCGCAGCACGTCCTGCAGCTCGGCCGGCTTCTTGGCGCGGCCGGCGGCGGGGCGGGCGTCCAGCGATTCGTCGAAGATGCGGGTGGACAGCGTGTCGATGCGCCCGCCGATCAGTTCCAGCACGTCGGCCACGCGGTCGATGACGGCGTCGAGGATGCCGAGCAGCGCGTCCTCCGCGCTCGCCAGCAGTTCCGGCTGGCGGCCGGTGCGGGCGGCGAAGGTGGCGACCGAGCGCGGCTCGGTGTAGCGCAGCGTGATCATGTGCCGCGGCGTCAGCACGAAGGTCAGCTCGCCCTGCTCCGGGTGCGGCGTGTCGGCCCGCGCGATGACCGTCGTGGTCAGGTAGACCGCCTCACCCTCGACGTAGAGCTGGCTGGACGCCTCGATCTCCCTCATCTCCTCGCGGGTGGGGAGGTCGCAGCCGGTCAGCGCGCCGACGGCGGCGCGCTCCGCCTCGCTCGGGCGCAGCAGGTCGATCCACACCGTGCCGTCGGGCAGCGGGTCTCCGATGACAAAGGGCTGCTCCATGACCCGCCCGCCGGAACGGGCGTAGGTCGTAATCAAAGGGCGGCCTCGGCCGGGATCGGCGCGCCGGCGGCGCGGCAGGCGGAGGTCAGCGTGTTCAGCATCAGACACGCGATGGTCATCGGCCCAACGCCGCCCGGCACCGGCGTGATGGCGCCGGCCACCCGCTTCGCCTCGTCGTAGGCCACGTCGCCGACCAGCTTCGTCTTGCCCTCGCCGGCCTGGATGCGGTTCATGCCGACGTCGATGACCACGGCGCCGGGCTTGATCCAGTCGCCGCGCACCATCTCCGCCCGGCCCACGGCGGCCACCAGGATGTCGGCGCGCCGACACTCCTCGGCCAGATCCCTGGTGCGGGAGTGCGCCATGGTCACCGTGCAGTCGGCCTGGAGCAGCAGTTGCGCCATCGGCTTGCCGACGATGTTGGAGCGGCCGATGACCAGCGCCCGCTTGCCCGACAGGTCGCGGCCCAGCACGTCGCGGATCAGCAGCAGGCAGCCCAGCGGCGTGCAGGGGATGGTGGCGCCCGGCTGGCCGGTCGCCAGCAGGCCGGCGTTCACCACGTGGAAGCCGTCGGCGTCCTTCTCCGGCGCGATGCGGCCCAGCACCTTCTGGGTGTCGATGTGTTTGGGCAGCGGCAGTTGCACGAGGATGCCATGCACGGCCGGGTCGGCGTTCAGCCCGTCGATGAGGGCCAGCAGGTCGGCCTCGCTCATGTCGGCCGGCTTGTGGTGGTCGAAGGAGTTCATGCCCAGTTCGACCAGCGCCTTCTCCTTGGAGCGGACATAGACCTGGCTGGCCGGGTCCTCGCCCACCAGCACCACGGCCAGGCCGGGAGTGACGCCGTGGCTCGCCTTCAGGTCCGCCACGCCCTGCGCCACGCGGGCGCGCAGCCCCGCCGCGAAGGCCTTGCCGTCGATGATCTTCGCCTCAGCCATGGGAAGCCCTCACTCGTCCAAGGATGCGCGCATGCGGCGCAGGAGATCGGCCGGGTCGCCGGCCACGTGCAGGATCTTGTTGCGGTCGGTGGCACCGGCGACGACGGCGATCCCCGTCTTCGGTACATGCCACAGCTTCGACAACAGTTTTATGACGGCGTCGTTGGCCTTGCCGTCTTCCGGCACGGCGGTGACCGACATCTTCAGCGCCTTGCCCCCCGACGCCGTGTCGGCCAGCCCGGAGACGGCGTTGCGCGACGCCTTCGGCGTCACCCGCAGCACCACCCGGACGCCGTCCGCCACGGCCTCGAACGGCGAAGCGCTCACATCATCATCCCGTAGCGCACGATCAGGCTCTGCAGGAACCACACGCCCAGCAGCGCGATGATCGGCG
This sequence comes from Azospirillum sp., assembly GCA_035629155.1. Taxonomy (GTDB): domain Bacteria; phylum Pseudomonadota; class Alphaproteobacteria; order Azospirillales; family Azospirillaceae; genus Azospirillum. Next base: position 11,788 of record DASPIO010000216.1, read on the forward strand.
AGATGTCGATGCCGCCCAGGTTCGGCATCACGTTGCGGATCGGCCGCAGCACCGGCTCGGTCACCCGCTCGAAGAAGTCCATCACCATGTAGACGAAGCGGTTGCGGGTGTTGATCACGTTGAAGGCGATCAGCCAGCTGATGATCACGCCGATCAGCAGCACCCACTTGAACAGGTCGAGGATGATGTAGAGGAGTTCGAAAAGCGTGACGATGAGCGGCTGC
>DASPIO010000217.1:0-2523 GCA_035629155.1 Azospirillum sp.
GGAGGGCCTGATCGACGTTGTTGTCACGGACCAGAACTTGCACGGTTGACCGTCACCCCTTCTAGGCAGCCCCAGGCTGGGGCCGGCATTTTGGAAAAGCAATGAAGGGGATGCGCAGCCGGGCGCACCCCTCTGAGTGGCGGTGGTGTATCACGCTTCGGCGCGAATGGGAAGACCTTGCGACGGCCGGGGCGCAAAAGCGTCACCGCCGCGGTTGCCGGGACCGGCGAATCTCCCAGATAATGGGCCATGGCCCTTCTCAAGATCGCCCGCATGGGGCACCCGGTGCTGCGCACCCCGGCGGAGCCGGTGCGCGACCCGACCGACCCGGAGATCCGGCGCTTCGCCGCTGACATGATCGAGACGATGCTCGACGCGCCGGGCGTGGGATTGGCGGCGCCACAGGTGCACAGCGGCCTGCGCATGGTGGTGTTCCGCGTGCCGGCGGAGCGCGCGGGCGGCGAATCGGTACCGCAGACGGTGCTGATCAACCCGGAGGTCGAGCCGCTCGGCGGCGAGACGGAGCTGGGCTGGGAGGGCTGCCTGTCGATTCCCGGCATGCGCGGGCTGGTGCCGCGCTTCGCCCGCATCCGCTATCGCGGAGTCGGCCTGGACGGCGAGCCCATCGAGCGCGAGGCTGAGGGCTTTCACGCCCGCGTCGTGCAGCACGAGGTCGACCACCTGGACGGCGTCCTCTATATCGATCGCATGGACGACCTGCGCCTGCTGGCCTTCAACGAGGAGGCGCACCACGTGCAGGCTCTGCTGTCGGAGCCTGAAGGGGAAGGGGAATGACGATGGACACGCACACGGCACCGGAATCGGCCCCGGAGTCGGCCTATGGGTCGGCCATGGACGCGACGCGGGACGAGATCCTGCTGGCGACGCTGCCGAACGTCGTGTTCGACGGCTGGAGCGACCTGGCGCTGCGCGACGGTGCGCGCATGGCCGGCCACGACACGGTGATTGCCCACCGCGCCTTCCCCGGCGGCGTGCCGGAGTTGGTCGAGCACTTCGGCGCCTGGACCGACCGGCGCATGCTGGAGGAGATGGAGAAGCATCCGCTGGCCGAGATGCGGACGGGCGAGCGCATCCGCCTTGCCGTACGCACGCATTTCGAGGTGCTGGAGACGCACCGCGAGGCCAAGCGGCGCCTGCTCGCCTACCTCGCCATGCCGCAGAACGTGGCACTGGGCCTGCGCATGCTTTACCGCACGGTCGACGCCATGTGGTTCGCCGCCGGCGACACCGCCACCGACTTCAACCACTACACCAAGCGCGCCATGCTGGCCGCCGTTCTCAGCGCCACCACCTTCTACTGGCTCGACGACCAGTCGGAGGGGCGCGAGGACACCTGGGCCTTTCTGGACCGCCGTCTGGCGGACGTGATGAACGTCGGCAAGGCCACGGCCCGCCTGGGCGGCATCGGCCGGTTGCTCGGCTACCTGCCGAATCCCGTGCGCTTCGCCCGCCAGATCCGCCAGCGCACCGGTTCCGCGCAGGCCAACAACGCCACCATTCACATGGCGGAGAACATCTAGGCGGGAGAGGGCGCCGCCTTCTTCCGCTTCGGCTTGGCGGCCCGCGCCCGCCACGCCGCCTCGAAGGCGGGGCGGGCCCAGGCGAGCAGCTCCGCGCCGTCGTCAAGCGCCCAATCGGGTGCGCGGAAGTAGGGCATCCGCATCGGTTTGTCGGGAAAGGGCGCGAAGGGGGGCAACCCTTCGGCCTCGTACGCCGGGCGCGTACGTTCATCGGTGCGGAAGTACAGGGTATCGTCGGCGATCAGCGCGAACATCACGCCGTCCAGGTACACGCCCCAGCCGCCGAACATCCGCCGCGCGCGGACGTCGCCCATGGGGGCCAGGGACTCGCAGACGAGAGCGGCGAATTCCCCGGCCATCGGCGGCTTACTTCTTCCGGAAGGCGTCCAGGGTGACGACTTCGCCGCGCTTCGGCTCCTCGTCGCCGGCCTTGTCGGACTTGGCGTCGGACTTGACGATCTTCGGCTTCGCCTCGGCCGGTTCGGCGGCGGGGCGGGAGGGAAGGGCGGCGACCTCGGCCGATTCGGCGGGGGCGGCGGGCTGGAACTGCAGGGCGAAGTTCACCGACGGGTCGGCGAAGGTGGTGATCGCCGCATAGGGGATGACCAGCCGCTCGTGCACGTTGTTGAAGCTCAGCGTCACCGCGAACCCGTCCTCCTCCACCTCCAGCCCGTAGAACTGGAACTGCAGGACGATCGTCATCTCGTTCGGGTACTGCGAACGCAGATAGTCCGGAATCTCGACGCCGGGATAGGAGGAGCGGAAGGTCAGATAGAAGTGATGATTGCCGGGCAGCCCACGCTCGGCCACCTCCTTCATCGCTTCACGGACAACGCCCCGAAGGGCGGTCTCGACCATCCTGTCATACCGCAACTGCTCTTTCGCCATTGGGCGACCGTCTCCCCCGGAATGAAGTGCGGGCCTTCTGTTGCTAGGCGGCCCGCGGCCCCACCTTCAGGTGCTACCCCTCAGGGATTTAGGT
>DASPIO010000218.1:0-5987 GCA_035629155.1 Azospirillum sp.
CGGCCGCTCCCACGTCAGCACCGCCGTGGCGCCGGCGTGGAAGGGGAAGGTCATGCCGTTGCCGAGGCCATAGGCGAAGAACAGCTTGGCGGCGGAGAACACCACGTCGTCCGGCCCGATGCCCAGCACGCCGCGCCCGAAATGCTCGGCCGTCGCCACAAGGTTGCGGTGCAGGTGCATCGTCCCCTTGGGCGCCCCGGTCGAGCCGGAGGAGTAGAGCCAGAACGCCACGTCGTCGCCGGTGGTGGGCGCCACCTCGGCCGTATCGGGTGCGGCCGCGAGCAGATCGTCCAGCCGGGGATGCCCGCCGGCCTCGCCGCCCGACACGATCACCTGGCGCAGGAAGGGCAGCGAGCCCAGGATGGGCTCCACCTTCTCATACAGCAGCGCGCTGACCACGAGGACGCGCGCGCGGCTGTCGCGCAGCATGTACTCGTAATCCTTGGTGGTCAGCAGCGTGTTGAGCGGGATCGGCACCACGCCGGCCTGGATGGCGCCCCAGAAGGCGGTGGGGAAGTCGATGGTGTCGAGCAGGCAGAGCGCCACCCGCTCCTCCATCGCGACACCTTGGGCGCGCAGCAGGTTGGCGAAGCGGCCGACCCGCCCGGCCAGTTCGCCGTAGCTGTAGAACCCGGCGTCGTCGATGACCGCCGGCTTGCCCGCCCTGCCCTCCGCGACGTGCCGCTGGATGAAATGCGCCGCCGCGTTGAAGGCGTGCGTCTGGCTGGCCGGCGCCACGGCCGGCGCCACGGCGGCGTTCGCTGTTGACCCGTTCACCGTTCCCTCCCCAACCATTCCAGTCCCCGTTCACCGGGTGAATTCGATCTTTCCGCCGGGCAGCAGGTACAGCACATAGGCCGCCCCTTCGGTCACCGTCGGCCTGTGGGCGCTGTCCGGCCCGTACACCTTCCATCCCCGCGGCGTCCCGTCGAAGCGCGCGCCCTCGGTGATGGGCATGACCATGTCGATCTCACCGTCCGGGTGGCGGTGGTGCGGCCCGGCGATGTCCTCCATCCGCACCACGTCGACGCTGAAGCCGCCCAGCTCCGGGTCGGCGGCCAGCACGCGGCCATAGCGGATGTCGCCGTGCTCGCGCTCGCACATCCAGCCCTCGTCGACACCCTGGCGGCACATCGCCTCGATGTCGCGGAACAGGGGGCCGCCGGGCGGCACGGTGGTGTTGAGAAAGGCCTCGAGGTCCTGGTCGAGCGGACGGCCCGCGATGCTGTCGGTTACGCCGCGCACGAGCGTCCTGAACGTGTCCTTGGACATTCCCCCCTCCGGCTGTGTTTGGTGTCAGGCACTATATCGCGTCCCGCGCGCAGGCGGAAGCAGGATAATGCACTTTACTGCCTAAGGGGAGCCGAACAGCCGTTTGTCCAGGCGCATATCTGCATTATAATGCACTGACGCGGGAAGCCCCGCGCCGCGCCCGCCTGCCCTCCGCCCCGCACTTCGGCCCTTCCGGCCGGAACGGGACATGCTAAATAGTTCCGGTAGCTCGAACCTGGGACCCGAATTGGGGAAACCGCGATGCCGAAGCGCCGATCCGCTGCCGAGTCCGAGGCCGACGGTCACGACGCCGCCACGCAAGCCAAGCTGGCGGAACTCGCCCGCCGCCTGGGCGAGAGCGTGCGGCGCCTGCGCGCCCGCCGGGGCATGTCGCGCAAGGTGCTCTCGCAGCTCTCCGGCGTGTCGGAACGCTATCTGGCGCAGTTGGAGACGGGGCAGGCCAACGTCAGCTTCAACGTGCTGTGGAGCCTGGCGCAGACCATGGACACCAGCGTCACCAGCCTGCTGGAGGAGCGGCCGGACGAGAACCCGGACCTGACGCTGGCCAAGCGCCTGCTCGAGTCCCTGTCGCCGGAGGAGCAGTCGGCGGCCTACCAGCTTCTGCGGCTGCGCTACGGCGGACAGCGGGCGCCGTCGGGGCGGGTGGCGCTGATCGGGCTGCGCGGGGCCGGCAAGACGACGCTGGGCCGCATGCTGGCGCGCCACTACCACGTGCCCTTCATCCGCCTGACCACGCTGGTCGAGCAGACGGCCGGCATGGACATGCCGGAGATCTTCATCGCCATGGGCCAGAAGGGCTATCGCCGGCTGGAGCTGAACGCGCTGCAGACGGCCATCGCCCAGCACCCGCGCGCGGTGATCGAAACCGGCGGCAGCATCGTGTCGGAGCCGGAGACGTTCGACCTGCTGCTGTCCTCCTGCTTCACCGTGTGGCTGCGCGCCAACCCGCAGGAGCACATGCAGCGCGTCATGGAACAGGGCGACACCCGACCGATCGAAGGCCACATGCAGCGCGCGATGGACGATTTGAAGGCGATCCTGGATTCGCGCAGCACCTTCTACCGCCGCGCCGACGCCGTGCTCGACACCTCGGGCCGCAGCATCGACGCGTGCGCGGAGGAACTGGCGGCGCTGTGCGCCGGCTGCTTCGCCCCGCCGCTGCCGGCGGCGGCGTCGGGGCGGTAGGGGTGGCGCAATCCCTCCCCCGCAAGGGGGAGGAACGTCGCGGACGCGATCACCGCGCCGCCGTGGCGCACTCCGTCCCGGTGGAACCGGGGGCGCAGAACGCGTTGCGCAGGTCGTTCGCCTTGGCGTCGCGGTCGGTCAGCGGCTGCAGGCCGAAGCGGCGCTCCAGCGTCGCCAGGATCGACGTGGTGTCGTAGAGGGTGTGATCGACGAAACCCTTCTTGGCCCGGTCGGAGATGACCAGCGCCGGAACGCGCGGGCCCGGCCCCCACATGTCGCCCTTGGGCGGCGCCACGTGATCCCAATAGCCGCCGAACTCGTCGTAGGCGAGGATGATGGCCATGGTCTTCCACATCGGCGAGGCCATCAGCGCGTCGATGACCTCCTTCACGTGCCGGTCGGCGGCGGTGATGTCGGAATAGCCGGAATGCTGGTCGTTCCAGCCCAGCGGCTTGTAGAAGACCACCTGCTCCAGCGTGTTGTCGCGGATGGCGGTGAAGATGTCCTGGCCGTCCTTCATGTGGAGCCGCCGCCCCTCCGTCCCCTCGCCGTAATTCTTGAAGTAGGCCAGCGGGTTGTGGTGGAACTGGTACAGGGAGAACCGCAGGCCGTAGATCGTGTCGACGATGCGGCTGCGGGTGTCGAGCAGGGTCCTGTACTCCTCCTCCAGCAGCGTGCGCAGGCTGCCTGGCTCGGTTTCCTTGATGCGGGCGTCGGTGGACTTCAGGGAGTTCTCCACCTGCGTCAACGCGGGCGCCAGAGCGCCGTAGACGTTCAGCTCCTGCGCGGCGAGGCCGTTCCGGGCGGCGTCCCAACCGCCGGCGTACCACGCCCAGGCGATGCCACCGTCCGACAGGCGGTCGCCGATGGTCGCGTGGGTCTGCGGCGGCACGCGGCCGGGCAGGAAGGGGGAGATCGGCTCCTGCGCCGAGCCGATGGTGTTGATGGCATACTGGCCGGTCACGTCGACCTGCCTGTCCTCGCTGGTGCTGGGCGACACCAGATCCTTCGGCGCGTCGGGATAGTTCGGCGTGCGCGCCGCCACCAGCCACTGGTGGTTCAGGAACGAGCTGCCGAAGGCCGCCTGGAAGAAATTGTCGGCCAGCGTGTATTGCCTGGCGTAGTTCCACAAGTTGGCGTTGACCTTCTCCAGGTCGTAATGCCCCATCGTCAGCGCGCCGGCGGACGTGTAGCGGACGAAGTTGCGCATCGTCCCGCCGTCGATCTGCAACTGGCTGTTGTAAAAATTGTGAACGGGGTCGCTGGTCACCTGGCCCGGCGGCGCGTACTGGCCGATCTCGAAGGGCGTGTTGGCGAGGTTCGCGGGGAAGCGCTTGTCGGGCGCGCCGGTCCAGTCGCTGGCGGCGTTGTTCTTCGGGGGCAGACCGGGCGTGGTCATGATGGTCGGCAGCGTCCCGTACGGCTTGCCGGTCTCGTCAAGCTGCACCGCGGCATCCCCGGCGCTGGCGCGGCCGTTGGCGCCCGGAAAGTTGCCGAACATATGGTCGAAGCTGCGGTTTTCCAGATAGATGACGACGAAGCGGTCGATCTGGCGCAATTCCGGCGGCGGCTCCGCCGCGCGCGCCGGAGGGACGGCCAGGGGGACGGACAGCAGGGCGGCCGACAGGCCGAGGATCGACAGTCGCAGCGGACAGCTCATGGTCATGGTCTCCGTGCAGGGAAAGCTTCGGCGCGCCCTCCGGCGCCGCCCATCGACCCTGTACAGAGGCATTCTTAAATATGCCAACGAAACATAGAGATTTTAGTGCATATATTGACGCATGCAAAGACGATCGTATGTGACGCCGGAGCGCCCTGTCCTCACAACCCGATGTGCGCCCGCAGGATCCGCGGATCGGCCTTCAGCCCGGCGGACGGCCCGTCGTACACCACCCGCCCCTTCACCATGATCGCCGCGCGGTCGGTGAGATCGAGCAGCACGTCGACGTTCTTGTCGACGATCACCGTGGCGATCCCCGTCGCCTTGATCTCGCGGATCACCTGCCAGATGGACCGGCGGATCAGCGGGGCCAGCCCCTCCGTCGCCTCGTCCAGCACCAGGAGGTCGGGGTTGGTCATCAGGGCGCGTCCGATGGACAGCATCTGCTGCTCGCCGCCGGACAGGTGCGTGGCCATGCTGTCGATGCGCTCGGCCAGCCTGGGAAAGCAGTCAAGGACACGCGCGAAATCCCAGTCGGCGCGCCCGTTCGGCCCCTTGCGCGCGGCCATCACCAGATGCTCGCGCACCGACAGGTTGGCGAAGATGCCGCGTCCCTCCGGCACATAGCCGATGCCGCGCCGCACGATGGCCGCCGTGCCGGCCGACGTCACGTCGGCGCCGAACACCTCCACCCTGCCCCGCTTCGGGCGGACGAGGCCGAGGATGGAGCGCAGCGTCGTCGTCTTGCCCATGCCGTTGCGTCCCATCAGCGCCACCGTCTCCCCCGCATGGACGCGGAAGTCGACGCCGTGCAGGACCTGGCTGGGGCCGTAGAAGGTGTGCAGGCCGGTGGCCGCGAGGATGGGCTGGCTCATCAGAACGTCTCCTCCCCGTCGCCCAGGTAGGCTTCCTGGACTTCGCGGCTGTTGCGCACCTCCGCTGTCGGACCGGAGGCAATGACCCGGCCGTTCACCATCACCGTCAGCGTGTGGGCGATGCTGAACACCGCGTCCATGTCGTGCTCCACCAGCAGCAGAGGGTAGCGGCGGCGGAGATCCAGCAACAGCTCGACCACCCGTTCCGACTCCTCCCGCCCCATGCCGGCCATCGGCTCGTCCAGCGCCAGCACCTGCGGCCCGGTGGCGAGCACCATGGCGATCTCAAGCTGCCGCTGCTCGCCGTAGCTCATGGCCGACGCGGTGGTGTGGGCGCGGTGCGCGAGGCCGGCGGTCTCCAGCGCCTCCTCCGCGTGGCGGCGGACGTCGGCGCGGGAAGCGGCCGGGCGGAAGAAGCGCATGGAGTGCGGCAGCCGCGCCTGGGCGGCCAGCCAGCAGTTCTCGAAGCAGGTCAGGCGCGTGTAGATGTTGGTTTTCTGGAAGCTGCGCCCGATGCCCAGCCGCGCCACCTTGTGCGGCGCCAGCCCGGCGATGTTCCGCCCGCGGAACAGGATCTGCCCGGCGGACGGCGCGATCTGCCCGGTCAGCAGGTTGATCAGCGAGCTTTTGCCCGCCCCGTTCGGGCCGATCACCGCGTGCGCCTCGCCCGCGCGCAGGCTGAGGTTCACCTGGTTGACGGCGATCAGGCCGCCGTAGGCCTTGGACAGGCCCCGCGTTTCAAGAACGGGTTCCGTCATGGATCGACCTCCCGGGGGACGACGTCGTGCCGCGGCTGCCGGCCGGCGCGCGGCAGGAAGCGGCCAAGGCCACGGAGCTGGTCCGGCAGGCCGGCCAGCCCGCGCGGCATCGCCAGCACCATCAGGATGATCAGCACGCCGAAGGGCAGCAGCCAGTGGCTGGTCACGTGCTCCAGCCCGTGGCGCAGCACCTCCACCGCGAAGGCGCCGAAGACC
>DASPIO010000219.1:0-12773 GCA_035629155.1 Azospirillum sp.
GCCGAAGCCGGCGCCCTGGAAGACCATGCCCTGCTGCACCGCCTTGTTGCCGATGCCGGCCGCCGTGTTGCCGAGCACCGCCGTGTTGGCGCCGCCCGGCAGGCCCAGCAGGCGCCCGCCGCCGGCCCCCTGCACGGTCATCACACCCTGCTTGGCGACGTTGCCGATGCCGGCCGCGGTGTTGTTGATCGAGGCGGTGTTGGAGCCGCCGAACAGGCCGCCGCCGAACTGCTTGGTCATCGCCTGCTGGACGGCGACGTTGCCGATGCCAGCAGCGGTGTTGTTGGCGGAGACGACGTTCTGCGCCATGGCCGGGGCCGACAGGCACAGCACGGCGGCGGCGGCGAGCAGGGTGTGGCGGATCATGGGGCGGTTCCTTCCGGTGAGTGGGGCGGGGCTCTCGGGCCCGACGCGTTGTCGATGACCGGACCCTATCCGCTCCCCTCCCGCCGCTCTGTGAGCCGCGCCACAAACCCCGTGCTTTCCCCGACAGCCCGCTTACGTCAGATGCTGCCTTGCCAGGTAGTCCTCGCTCTGCATCTCCATCAACCGCGACACCGTGCGTTCGAACTCGAAGGCGTGCCGGCCCTCGGGGTAGAGGCGTTCGGGCGGGCCGTCGGCGGCGATGACGACGTTCACCTTATGCTCGTACAGCGCGTCGATCAGCGTCATGAAGCGCTTGGCCTCGTTGCGCTTCTCGTCGCTCATCACCGGCACGTCGTCGATCAGCACGGTGTGGAAGTGCGTGGCGATGGCCAGGAAGTCGGCGGCGCCGAAGGGCTTGCCGCACAGGTCCCAGAAGTCCACCCAGGCCACGCCGCGCGCCGCGCGCTCGATCTCCACCCGCCGGCCTTGAACCAGCAGGTGCGTGCACTGGCCCGGCTCGCCGTCGGTCAGCATGGTGAAGGTTTCCTTCAGCCGCGCGTCGGTCGCCGGGTCCAGCGGCTGGAAGTACACCGGCTTGCCCTTCAGCCGGTCGAGGCGGTAGTCGACCGCCCCCTCCAGCGCCAGAACGTCCAGCTTCTCCTTCAAGAGCGCGATGAACGGCAGGAACAGTTCGCGCTGCAGGCCGTCCTTGTACAGCAGGTCCGGCGCCCAGTTGGAGGTCGCCACCACCACCACGCCCAGGTCGAACAGGTTGGTGAACAGCCGGCCCAGGATCATGGCGTCGGCGATGTCCACCACGTGGAACTCGTCGAAGCACAGCAGCCACGCCTCGTCCGCGATCTGGCGGGCCAGTTCGGGCAGCGCGTCGTCCGGCCCCTGCCCCTTGCCCCGGCCCTGCCGGTATTCGTGGATGCGGCGGTGCACCTCCAGCATGAAGGCGTGGAAGTGGACGCGGCGCTTGCGCTCGACCGGGGCGGTGTCGAAGAACAGGTCCATCAGCATGGACTTGCCGCGCCCCACCCCGCCGTACATGTACAGCCCCTGCGGCGCATCCACCGGTTCCGGCCGGCGGGCGAGGCCGAAGCGCTCCAGCCAGCCGGTCTTGCCGGTCTGCGGGCGGTAGTTCCTCAGCGCGTGGTACAGGCTCTGCAGCTTTTCGGCGGCCAGCTCCTGGTCGGGATCCGGGCGGAGCGTTCCCTGGCCGCGCCGGGCACGGTAGAGCGAAAGCGGTCCTTCGGTCATGGCACGGACGGGGGCTGCGGACGGGGGCGGGTGGAAGCCCCCTTACCTAGCGGATGGCGTGCCGCGGCGCAACGTTGTGTCAGCCCAGCTCGTCCGCGCCGGCCGGTTCGGCGATCACCACGCGGTTGCGGCCCTCGTGCTTGGCCTCGTAGAGCGCGGCGTCGGCCTTGCGCACGGTGTGCTCGTAATCGGGGTGGCCGTCATGCAGCGCGCCGCCGATGGAGACGGTGACGGTCAGCGTCCGCCCCGCCGCCGTGAAGCGGTGCTCGGCCACCTGGGTGCGCAGCCGCTCCGCCTTCACGCGCAGGGATGCCGCGTCCATCTCGGCCAGCAGGATCAGGAACTCCTCCCCGCCGTAACGGAAGACGAAGTCGCCGGCGCGCACGTTGGTGTGCAGCAGTTCCGCCAGATCGGACAGCACGGCGTCGCCGGCCTGGTGGCCGTAGGTGTCGTTGATCGCCTTGAAATGGTCGGCGTCCATGAGCAGCACGGCGAAGGGCTTGCCGTGGCGCAGGCTGATGGTCACCTCGCGCTGGAAGATCGCCGGCATGAAGCGGCGCGTCAGCATGCGCGTCAGCGGGTCGCGCCCGCCCTCGATCTCCAGCGCCTTCTCGATCACCGCGCCCATCAGGTAAGCCACCTCGGTGACGTCGTTGTTCAGCTCCTTGAGGAAGGCTGGCGTCGGCTGGCGGGTCGCCGCGGCGGCGCGCACCTTGGCGCCGATGCCAGCGGTGCGCAGGCGGATGGAGTCCAGTTCCGCCACGTTGCCGAAGGTCAGCGCCGCCTTGTGGTTCAGCCACAGGCCGAAATCGCTGGCCTCGATGGCGGGAACGTCGATGGCGCCGCCCTCGCTGGCGTAGAAGGCCACCACCGCTTGCCGCAGCCAGTCGAACAGCGAGGACTTCAGCCGCTCGCCGTCCAGCGCCAGGTTCTGCCCGGTCATGAACATCTTCAGCGACTGCTCGTGGCGCGCATTGCCCAGCAGGTCGCCCAGATACGCCTCGTGCATGTTGTCGAGGACGGAATCCAGCATCTCGCCGACGAACAGGATGGCCTGCGCCGTCTGCGCGCGGCTGAGCGTCGAGGCCAGGATGCGCGCCGCCATCTCCTTCTTGATGATGCGCATGCCGGTGTTGACCAGCGTCAGCGGGATGTTGATGCGGGCGTGCACAAGCCCGACCTCGTAGTTGTGCGCCAGCGAGGCGTCGATGCCCGCGCGGGTGGACGCGCACAGCAGGTCGCGGATCCACTTGGCCAGCGACGGGCGCAGCCGCTCGTGCACCAGCGCGTGGTTCAGGAAGGCCTGCGCGTCCGGCAGGTCCGTCAGCGTGTCGTAGAACACGTCGGCGATGGCGTCGGCGTCGTCCTGCGCGATCTCGGTCACGCACTCCACCACCGCCGGGTCAGCCTCCGCCCACAAGGTGGCGAGCGTCTCGGCGAGGATGGCGACCTTGCGGTCCTTCTGGTTGTCCATGCTGTTCGTCTCCCCATCTCCGCCGCCATTTAGACCCCACGCGACGCAGGGGGAAAGCACAAACGCCCCGAATGCCGACAACGCCCTGAACGCTGGTAAGGTCAATGTTCCTTAAGGAGTCTGGCGCAAACATATCCTCGTGTTCAGGCGACGGCCGGCGTTTGTGGATTGATCGCACGATCGGTCCCCGCCTAGGGTGTGGCCTTTCCGACCGGTCGCGCACGCGGCACGGCCACCGCGCACGGAGCAGCGTTCGTTCAAATGTCCAGCGGGGATCGAAGCGGCGAATCGGTGGCACGGCGACCGGCCAGGAGCGTGGAGGGCGGCGTCACGCGCGCGCTGGCGTCGGTCGGCTTCCTCATGGTCGCCTCGGGCGTGGCGTTCATCCTGGTGGTGAGCGCGCTGATCGGCTTCGGCGTGTGGCAGCACCACGGCGAAGCGAAGGAGCACGCGCAGCAGACCGTGCAGCACCTCGCCCGCATGCTGGAGGAGCAGACGGTCCACGCCGTGGCCGGCGCCGACCGGCTTTTCACCGACATCGCCTACGTGCTGAGCATCTGGCCGGAGGCGCGCCAGCGCGCGTCGGACGGCGTGTACCGCTACCTGAACGACCGTACGGAGGCCTTCCCGCAGATCAGCGCCATCGTCGTGGTCGGCCCGGATGGCCGTATCCTGCACCATTCGGCCGATACCAGCCCGCCGGACGTCGACCTCAGCGACCGTGGCTACTTCGCCGTGCACCGCGGGGCCGCCGACATCGGCCTGTACATTGGCGCGCCGACCGCCAGCCGCGTCTTCCCCGGCAAGTCGGTGATCCCGCTGAGCCGCCGCATCACCGCCCCCGGCGGTGGCTTCGGCGGCGTGGTGGTGATCCTGCTCGACACCGTGTACCTGAACGCCAGCCTGTCCGACCTGCGGACCTCGGTGCACGGGACGGTGACGCTGGCGCTGAACGACGGAACCGTGCTGGCGCAGCAGCCGCCGGGCGGTGCGTCCGGCGGACTTTCCATCGTGCGCGGCCTGTCCGACTGGCCGGAGCTGGACGCGGCGGCGGCGGCCCGCCGGGACGGCACGCTTGACCTCGTGGCGCCGCGCGAAGGCCGGGCGCGCATCGTCAGCTTCCGCCACGCGCGGGACTACCCGCTCATCATCGTCACCACCCTGCCGGAGGACGTGGCGCTGGCCGAATGGCGGCGCGACACCGCGGCCTGGACCTTCATTCTGGTGGCCATGATCTCGGCCATCGCCATGCTCACCTGGTACGTGGTCAGCCAGCAGCAGCGCCGCGAGCAGGACCAGGCGAAGCTGGCGCGCGCCTCGCGCCGCATCCGCGGCATCCTGGAATCCATGGTGGACGCCGTCGTCACCATCGACGCCCGCGGCCGCATCGAGACGTTCAACCCGGCGGCCGAACGCATGTTCGGCTACACGGAAGCCGAGGCCGTGGGCCAGAGCGTCGGCCTCCTCATCCCCGAGGGGTTCCGCGCCGACCACGGCCGCTGGATGCAGGAGTACAAGCCCGGCGCCTCGCGCATCATCGGCCAGGACCGCGAGGTGCTGGCCCTGCGCCGCGACGGCACCACCTTCCCGATGAACCTCGCGGTCAGCGAACTGACATTGCACGGCGGCGACCAGGAGGCCGGTCCGCCGCGGGTGTTCGTCGGCGTCATCCGCGACATCACCGTGCGCAAGCAGAAGGAGGCCGAGCTGCTGGCCGCCAAGAGCCAGGCGGAGATGGCCAACCGCGCCAAGTCCGAATTCCTGGCGAACATGAGCCACGAGCTGCGCACGCCGCTCAACGCCATCATCGGCTTCTCGGAGATCCTTGACAGCGAGTTCTTCGGCAAGCTGAACGACCGGCAGAAATCCTGCGCCAAGGACATTCACGACAGCGGCAAGCACCTGCTGGACATCGTCAACGCCGTGCTCGACATGTCGAAGATCGAGGCCGGCCGCTACGAGTTGACCGAGGAAGTGCTGGACCCCGGCGAGGCGGTGGCGCAGTGCCTGATGATGGTGCGCGACCGGGCGCAGGACGCCGGCATCGAGCTGCGCAACGAGATATCCTGCCGTCTGCCGCACGTCTGGGCCGACCGGCGGGCCTTCAAGCAGGTGCTGCTGAACCTGCTGTCCAACGCCGTGAAGTTCACGCCCGATGGCGGCAGCGTCGCCGTGCGCGCCTCCGTGGCCGAGGACGGCAGCCTCGCCATCGCCGTCACGGACACCGGCATCGGCATCCCCAAGGATTTCATGGAGCATCTGTTCGAGCCGTTCCGCCAAGCCGACAACTCGGCCAGCCGCCGGTACGAGGGCACCGGGCTGGGCCTGTCCATCTCCAAGAACTTCATGGAGCTGCACGGCGGCACCCTGACCTGCGACAGTGCGGTCGGCGTCGGCACAACCATGACCGCCCGCCTGCCCGCCAGCCGCGTCCTGACCGCCGACAAGACCTCGGCGGCCGCCGGGAAAGAGGTGGAGGCGGCGGAGTAGGCATCCGATCGGATCCGGGTGATCGGCTGGGCCTATCGCCGCGATCGGGACAAGCGATTGGACGCGAACGGGTGAGGCTGGGCCGTTACCGCCGCCGGCGCGTTCCCCGCCGGGGTCGCTCTGACGCTGACCAACCTACTGCACTGATCCCGCCGCACGCGGCGGGTGAAAGACGATGGCCACTCCGCCACCCATACGCTACCCTGCCGCCGACGGCGTGGCGTGGAGGGGGGTGTAATGATCGTGCTTCACCAGTTTCCCAGCCCCTGGGGCACCAACCCCAGTCCGTTCTGCCTGAAAGTGGAGACGTACCTCCGCCTCACCGGGATGCCGTATCGCACCGTCACCAGCGCGTCGTTCCGGGCGCCGAAACGCAAGCTGCCCTACATCGTCGGCGACGGGGTGGAGGACGGACGGGTCATCACCGACAGCGGCTTCATCATCGACCATCTCCGCGCCGTGCACGGCGATCCGCTCGACCGCACCTTGACGGCGGTGCAGCGCGCGCTGGGGCACCTCACACGCCGCACCTGCGAGGAGAGCCTGTATTTCGCCGTGGTCTACGCCCGCTGGATCGATAACGCCGGCTGGCGGATCGCCGAGGAAGCCTTCTTCAAGCGGCTGCCGCTGCCCCTGCGCGCCGTCCTGCCGCGTCTCGTGCGCCGGAAGGTGGCGCAGAGCCTGTACGGCCAGGGCTACGGCCGCCACACGCGCGACGAGGTCTTCGCGCTGGGCACCGCCGACCTGGACGCGCTCGCCACGCTGCTGAAGGACCGCCCCTTCGCCATCGCCGACCGTCCCAGCTCGACCGACGCGACGCTCTACGCCTTCCTCGTCAGCCTGCTGCGGGTTCCCTTCGACGATCCCCTGACCCGCCACGCCCGCGCCTGCCCGGCCTTCACCGCCTACCTGGACCGCATGGACACCGAACTGGCCAAGGCCGGGAAGCCGGAACTGGTGGGGTAAAGCAAAGCTCGTCCCCGGTGGTAGAGCGGGGGCAAGCCGTTCGCGAGGATCCACGTGCAGGTTGGGTCAAGTGCCAGTGAAAACCCAACGTTCTTGCGTAGCGAACGGCGTTGGGTTTTCGGCTCCGCCTCAACCGAATCTCCGATGCTTGGAAGCAAAGTCACTCCCACCGGAAGTCCGGCAGCGACAGACGTCGGGGCGGGCCGCCGTCGCCGCGGGACAGCGTCACGACCATGCGCGGCGCCTCGGCGCGGCCGAGCGTCAGCAGCCCGGCGGCTTCCAGCCCGCGCAGGTCGTCCGTCGGGGACACCGTCACGTCCAGGTGCACGCCCGTGATCTCCGCCAGCCCCGCGGCGGCCTGCCGGCCGCCGGCACGGCCGTCGGTCCAGGCGTCCGGACGGGCGTCGCCGGGGGAGCGGAAGAGAAACGGCTGGCGCGGATCCTCGGACGACAGCGCCACCGGGATGGACATGCCGGCCGGCAGGTACGGCGGGCGGTAGTCCCACGCGGCGAATGGCGTGGCGCCGCGCACGGCGATGCCGAAGGGCGACGCCCCCGTCCCGCGCCAGCGCGCCCGCTCGGCCAAGCGCGTGCGGGTGACCGCCGGGCCGGCGAGAGCCGCCCCGTCGTCGGCCCACAGCAGTTCCAGGTAGGCGTTGTCGAAGCACCAGCAGGCGTTCGCCGTCCCCTGCCCCGGATGGGAGCGGCGGAAGCTTTCGCGCAGGCCGGCGGCTTCCAACCCCGCCGCCGCCTCCCGCGCACCGGGGGAGACGAACACGAACACATGGCAGAGCGCGGGCGCGCTCACCGCACTTTCCCGGCCCGGAACACGGTGCGCGGGGCGACCAGTTCGTCCTGCGCGGCGATGAGCTGCAGCTCGCGCGTGCCGCGCCGGCGCGTCTCCTCGAACACCGCGTAGATCGCCGCCGAGGCCTGCTCCAACGCCGCCGCCGCGTCGAACGCCTTCAGGTAGTGGGCGAGGAACAGCGCCGCCACGGCGTCGCCAGCGCCGTTGGGCGGCGGATCGAGCGGCAGGCGCGGCGTGGCCACCACCCAGGCGCCGTCGGCGGTGTCCACCAGCATCTCGATCCGGTCGGCCGGCGCCTCGGTGCGCGTCAGGCTGGTGACCAGGACCACGCGCGGGCCCCGCGCGCGCAACGCCGCCGTCGCGGCCAGCGCATCGTCCAGCGAGCCCACGGTGCGGTCGGTGAGGAATTCCAGCTCGAACTGGTTGGGGGTGACGACGTCGGCCGCCGGCACGGCGTGCGCCTTCATGAAGTCGGGGATGCCCGGCCGCACGAAGAAGCCGCGGCCCACGTCGCCCATCACCGGATCGCAGCAATAGACGGCGTGCGGGTTGGCCGCCTTCACGCGCGCCGCCGTCTCGACGATCACCTGGCCAAGTGCCGCGTCGCCCATGTAGCCCGACAGGACCGCGTCGCAGGCGGCGATGCCGCCGCGCTCCGCCACGCCGTCGATGACGTCGACGATGTGCTCGGCGGTGAAGACCTGCCCGGTCCACGCGCCATAGCCGGTGTGGTTGGAAAACTGCACGGTGTTCACGACGATGACGTCGTGGCCCAGCCGCTGCAGGGGGAACGCCGCCGCCCGGTTGCCGACGTAACCGAACGCGACGTGGGACTGGATGGAAAGCACGGTCTTCATGGCCGGAAAGCCTATGCCAAGCGCCGCCGTGCGTCCATGCCGCGCATGCCCCGCGGGCCATGCGGCGGCGGCACGGCTGCCCTTCGTGCCGCCCGCATTTACAGAATTACTTGTCTGCGCCCCGAATGTTTACCGATGCACAGCGCGATTACAGAGCCATAACCAAAAACCCAAGAATCGAAACCCGATTCCGCTTCGGCCGCACAACGTCCGATGATACTTTCGCAGCGCACAAACGACTTGTCTAAGGGGTTGGGACCATGGCCGTCGAGTTCCTGCGCTTGAAGCTGCACACCAGCAACGCGGCCCCGGTGCTGCTCTCCGGCCCCGTGGTGTTGCAGCCGCATGGCGCGGTCGACCTGCTGGGCGACGCCATGGCGCACGCCGACGCCATCGTCGACGCCATCGACGGGTTCGACGCCATGACCCCGCTGGCCGACCAGCGCCTGGGCGATTCGGCGCGCGAGACCTGCTTCGGCTGCCCGGCGCGCCGCCCCGGCCGCGTCTGCTCCTGCGTCGAGGCGACCAAGGTGCGCGTCGGCACGCTGGAGACGCTGAACCCCGTCAGCCTCCGCCCCGGGGAGCCGGCCGCCATCGTCCGCGGCACCGACACGGAGACCCGCGCCGCGCTGACCCGCGAACTGACCACCTTCCGCGCCGTGCGCTCCGCCGCCGCCGTCCGCGCCGCCTGATCCATCTCCCCGACTTCGCGTTGCGCGGGAACCGCATGGACACCCGCCGCTCGCCCCGGTAAGCAGGTGCGGCGCAACCCGACACCGGAACCGAGGGGGAGACTCCGCCATGCCCATGACCGTCCGCCCGCGCCGCAGCGTGCTCTACATGCCCGGCTCCAACGCCCGCGCGCTGGAAAAGGGCCGCACCCTGCCCGCCGACGCACTGATCCTCGACCTGGAGGACGCCGTGGCGCCGGATGCCAAGGCCGAAGCCCGCGCCACCATCGAGGCCGCCATTGCCGCCAGCGGCTACGGCGGGCGGGAACTGGTGGTGCGGGTCAACGCGCTGTCCACCCCCTGGGGCTACGACGACCTCGCGATGGCCGCCGCCAGCGGCGCCGACGCCGTGCTGCTGCCCAAGGTGGAGAGCGCCGACGCGGTGCGGCAGGCCGAGGCCGTGCTGCGCGCTCACGGCGCGCCGGAGGGGCAGCGGATCTGGTGCATGATGGAAACCCCCATGGCGATGCTGAACGTGCGGGAGATCGCCGGCGCGTCGGCGAAGCTCGGCGCGCTGGTCATGGGCACGTCCGACCTCGCCAAGGACCTGCATGCGGCGCACACCCGCGACCGGCTGCCCATGATCACCAGCCTGGGGCTGTGCCTGCTGGCGGCGCGCGCCTACGGCCTCGCCATCCTCGACGGCGTGCACCTGGATCTGGCGGACGACGAGGGCTTCGAACACGCCTGCCGCCAGGGGCTGGAACTGGGCTTCGACGGCAAGACGCTGATCCACCCGAAGACGCTGGCCGTGTGCAACGTGGTGTTCGCGCCGAGCGCCGAGGAGGTCGCCTTCTCCCGCCGCATCATCGCCGCGCACGCGGCGGCGGTGGCCGAGGGCAAGGGGGTGCTGCTGGTGGACGGCAAGCTGATCGAGAACCTGCACGTGGAGAACGCCCGCCGCCTCGTGGCGATGGCCGAGGCCATCGCGGCGCTGGACGCGGGGGCCTGAGGCCATGTCGGACAGCGCACCGGTCAACCACTTGCCGCGCCTTTCCATCACCCGCCACGGCCGGGTGGAGACCTTCAACGGCTCCTGGTACCGGGGCGAGCACACCAACTTCATCCCCTCCAAGGCCGACCTGAAGGAGCCGGACGCGCTGGAGCGCTACCTGCTGCACGGCTGGCTGCCGCCCGAGCCTTTCATCGAACGGACGGCCCCCATCACCGCCTTCGGCAGTTGCTTCGCCGCCCACGTGGCAGAGTACCTTGCCCAGCGCGGCTACGCCGTGAACGGGCGGCACCTGGACGTGCACGCGCACATCATCCGCTTCGGCGAAGGCATTGTGAACAGCTTCGCCATCCTCCAGCAGTTCGAATGGGCGCTGGAGGGCAAGCCGATGCCCGACAACCTGTGGCACGGCCCGAACAAGGAGATCGCCGCCGTCCACCCGGCCATCCGCGAGGAGACGCGGGCGATCATCCAGTCCACCGACGTCTTCATCATCACGCTGGGCCTGTCGGAGATCTGGTACGACAAGCGCAACGGCGAGGCGTTCTGGCGCGCCATCCCGGCCGCCGACTTCGACGAGTCGATCCACGGCTTCCGCGTCACCACGGTGGAGGAGAACCGCGCCAACCTGACGCGCATCGTGGACCTGATCCGCAAATGGCGGCCGGAGGCGCACGTCATCTTCACCCTGTCGCCCATCCCCCTGATGGCGACCTTCCGCCCGATCTCCTGCCTGACCGCCAATTCCGTGTCGAAGGCCATCCTGCGCGTGGCGGTGGACGAGCTGATGCGCGAGCGCACGACTGATGCGCGCCTGCACTATTTCCCATCCTACGAGATCGTGAAGGAGTTCCTGACCGACCCCTTCGACACCGACAACCGCCACGTCAAGCCGTGGGAGGTGATGCGCATCATGGCGGCGTTCGAGAAGCACTATTGCGTGGGTGAGCCCCCCGTCCCCGCCTGATCCGCGGATTTTGGAACCAACCTCCGCCGGTGCGGTTGTCAGGCCGTGGCATAGGTGGAGGTTGGAGATGGCCTCGAAAGACAACGGGCGCACGTCGAACCGCGGCTTCGCGTCCATGGATCGGGACCGGCAGCGTCAGATCGCCAGCAAGGGCGGTGAAAGCGTGCCTGCGTCGAAACGCAGCTTCTCGCGCAATCCGGAACTTGCCGCCGAGGCGGGCCGGAAGGGCGGGCGCAGCGTTCCGGCCCAGGCGCGCAGCTTCTCGCGCAATCCCTCGCTCGCGGCGGAAGCCGGGCGCAAGGGTGGCCAGGCCAGCCATGGCGGCCGCGGTGCCGAGCGCACCGAAGGCGACTGACGTTCGACCATGAAAAAGGCCCTCTCCCATGCGGGAGAGGGCCTTTTCTCGTTCGAACGTACCGCCGGTCAGGCGGCCAGCTTGTCCATCTCGCGCATGATCGAGTCGCCCATCACCGTGGTCGAGCAGCGGGCCATGCCCGGCGCCATGATGTCGGCCGTGCGCATGCCGCCGCCCAGCACGTTCTGCACCGCCGTCTCCAGCAGCTTGGCGTCCTCGTCCATGTTGAACGAGTAGCGCAGAGCCATGGCGAACGACAGCAGCGTCGCGCACGGGTTGGCGAGGTCCTTGCCGGCGATGTCCGGGGCCGAGCCGTGCACCGGCTCGTACATCGCCTTGCGCTGGCCGTTCGCGTCCGCCGCGCCCAGCGACGCCGACGGCAGCATGCCCAGCGAGCCGGTCATCATCGCCGCCTCGTCCGACAGGATGTCGCCGAACAGGTTGTCGGTGACGATGACGTCGAACTGCTTGGGGTTCTTCAGGAGCTGCATGGCGCCGTTGTCGGCGTACATGTGCTCCAGCGCCACGTCCGAATACTGCTCCTGGTGCAGCTTCGTCACCTCCTGCCGCCACAGCAGGCCGGATTCCATGACGTTGGCCTTTTCCATGGAGTGGACCTTGTTGCCGCGCTTGCGCGCCAGCTCGAAGGCCACGGCCGCCACGCGGCGGATTTCCGACGTGGTGTAGACCTGGGTGTTGATGCCGCGGCGCTCGCCGTTGGGCAGGTCCTCGATGCCGCGCGGCTCACCGAAGTACACGCCGCCGGTCAGCTCGCGCACGATCATGATGTCGAGGCCCTTGATGACCTCGGGCTTCAGGGTCGAGGCGTCGACCAGCGCGTCGAACACCACCGCCGGGCGCAGGTTGGCGAACAGGCCCAGTTCCTTGCGCAGCTTCAACAGGCCGGCTTCCGGGCGCTTCATGTAGTCGGTGGGGTTGTCCCACTTCGGGCCGCCGACGGCGCCCAGCATCACCGCATCCGCCGCCAGCGCGTCGGCCAGCGTCTCATCCGACAGCGGCACGCCGTAGGCGTCGATGGCGGCACCGCCGACCAGCCCCTCGACCACGTCGAAGGTCACCTTGCGCCGGCGGTCCAGCCAGTCGATCACGCGGCGCACCTGGCGCATCACCTCCGGGCCGATACCGTCGCCCGGCAGAAACAGGATCTTCTTGTTGGCGGGCATGTGCACGCACTCCGCTTCGGAAATTCACGTCAAAGGTTTGCCGCAGGCATACGCGCGGCCGGAAACGGGTTCCGCCCGCGCGCCGCCCACGTGTGTTTACAACGCCACCCAGGGCTGGCTCGTGCGCAGCTTGCTCTCGAACGCGTCGATGGCGTCCACCTGCTGCAGCGTCAGCCCGATGTCGTCCAGCCCGTTGAGCAGGCAGTGCTTGCGGAACGGATCCAGGTCGAACTTGATCCGTCCACCGTCCGGACCGGTGATTTCCTGCTTCTCGAGATCCACCGTGACGGTGGCGTTGGCGCCGCGCTGCGCGTCGTCGAGCAGCAGGTCGACCTGCTCCTTCGGCAGCTTGATCGGCAG
>DASPIO010000220.1:0-22398 GCA_035629155.1 Azospirillum sp.
GGGGCGGTCTCGACATCCCCGGACCCGTTGGACGAGGAGCGGCGCAGCGCGCGCACGCTGGTCGAGTTCGCCTACGGGCGGCTGCGGCGCGAGATCCTGTGCGGCCACCTGGAACCGGGCAGCCGCCTGCGCGTCGAGCAGTTGAAGACCGAATACCAGGTGGGCTCCAGCACGCTGCGCGAGGCGCTGTCGCTGCTGGTCGCCGACGCGCTGGTGACCAGCGAGGGGCAGAAGGGCTTCCGTGTCGCGCCCATCTCGCTGGAGGACCTGCGCGACGTCACCGAGATGCGCAAGCTGCTGGAGACGCGCGCGCTGAAGGAGGCGATGGCGCTGGGCGACGACAATTGGGAGGCCGGCGTGGTCGCCGCCTACCACCGGCTGACCCGTGTCGAGGAGCGCCTGGGCGACGGGCCGGAGCCGGTGGCCGAGGAGTGGGAGGAGCGCAACCGCGCCTTCCACGAGGCGCTGATCGCCGCCTGCCCGTCCAAGTGGCTGCGGCACTTCCGCAGCATCCTCTATCACCAGTCCGAGCGCTACCGGCGTCTGGCGCTGACCACGCGCGCCATGCCGCGCGACGTGCACGCCGAGCACCAGGGGATCATGGAGGCGGTGCTGGCGCGCGACGTCGAGAAGGCGACCCGGTTGACGGAGGAGCACATCGACCGCACGCTCGCCGCCGTCACGCAACTGGCCGGCAATCTCAAGGCATTGAAGCCGAAGTGAGCGCATCGGCGGCGGCACCGTCGGCGGGGGCCGTCGCCGCGATGCTGCCCCGCACCTGATTGCGGCCGCGGTTCTTCGCCTCGTAGAGCATGGCGTCGGCGAGCGACACCAGGCTCTGCGCCGCGCGGTCGGGCGGCGGCACCGTGCAGGCGTAGCCCAGGCTGATGGTGACCTGCGGCGCCGTCGGCGAGGCGGCGTGCGGCAGGGCCTGCTTCAGCACGGCGTCGCGCAGCCGCTCGGCCACCTGGGCCGCACCTTCGCCGTCCGTCTCCGGCAACAGGCAGATGAACTCCTCGCCGCCGTAGCGGGCGACGAAGTCGCCGGGGCGCTTCACCTCCTCGGCGAGGATGCGGGCGATGGTGCGCAGGCACTCGTCCCCGGCGTGGTGGCCGTAGTGGTCGTTGAACCGCTTGAAGTGGTCGACATCCAGCATGATCACCGACAGCGGCAGCTTCGAGCGGCCGCAGCGGCGCCACTCGCGCTCCAGCGTCTCGTCGAAGCGGCGGCGGTTGGCGATGCCGGTCAGCCCGTCCATGAAGGAGAGCTGGCGCAGGATGTCCGCCTGCCGCTTCAGCAGCAGGTGGTTGCGCACGCGGGCGCGGACGATGGGGGCGCTGATCGGCTTGGTGATGAAGTCGATGGCGCCGACCTCCAGGCCGCGCGTCTCGTCCTCCACCTCGCCACGGGCGGAGACGAAGATGACCGGGATGTCGCAGGTGGCCGGGTTGTCCTTGATGCGCCGGCACACCTCGTACCCGTCCATGCCCGGCATCATGATGTCGAGCAGGACGAGGTCCGGCTGGCGCGCCTGCACCAGCTCCAGCGCCTTGGCGCCATCGGTGGCGAAGTAGATCACGCAATCGTCGGCCAGCACGCGGCTGAGCACGTGGACGTTGCTGGGAACGTCGTCGACGACCAGGATCTTGGGGCGCGTTTCGAACATCGGGACCTCAGCCAGCCCCCACGGGCGCGTGCAACTCGTCGATGATACGGCCCAGGATACCCTGCGCCTTGGCGAACTCCAGTGAATCGATGGCCGCGGCCAACGCGCGCACCTGCACCGGGTCCGCCACCGTTGCCAGCGTGTCGGCGAGCGCGGGCCACGCCTCGGCGGCGGCGAAGTTGTTGTCGGCCAGCAGTTGCGACAGCCGCTCCAGTTCCGCCCCCAGACCGTCGGGAACCGCCCGCGGCGACGCGGCCGCCGGCTCGGCCGCGCTCTCCTCCAGGCGTTGCGCACCGCGCAGCACGTCGGCCAGCGCCGCGCGCAGGGCCGGCAGATGGGCGGCCAGGGCGTCCGTCTCGCCGCGCTTGGCGGCGACCTGCACCGCGTCGGCCTCGGCCGACAGGCGGCGGGCGCCGATGTTCCCGGCCAGGCTCTTCAGGTCGTGCGCGATGCGTCCGGCGCCCGCCAGGTCACCGTCGGCGACGGCGGCGACGGCAGCGTCGGCGGCCCCGGCGTAGTCGCGCGCGAAGCTGGCGACGACGCGGCGGAACAGCGCCTCGTCGCCGTCGAGCCGGCGCATGGCGTCGGCGAGGTCGAAGCCCGGCAACTCGGCCGGCAGGCGCCGGTCGGTCGTCCCCCCGGATGGGGCGGGGACGGGCGCCGGCAACGCGGACGGCCGGGACTGCCCGCCGGTCCAGCGCAGCACAGCGGCGATCAGCCCGTCGGGGTCGAGCGGCTTGGCGAGGTGGTCGTTCATGCCGGACTCCAGGCAGCGCGCGCGGTCGGCCGGCAGGGCGCTGGCGGTGAGCGCGATGATCGGCATCTCGCCCCCGTGCGGCAGGGCGCGCAACGCGCGCGTCGCCTCGAACCCGTCCATCTCCGGCATCTGCACGTCCATCAGGACGGCGTCGAATCGCTCGGCCACGCGCTGCACCAGCGCGACCGCCTCGCGCCCGCTCCCCACCGCGACGACCGAGGCGC
The DNA here is from genome assembly GCA_035629155.1 of Azospirillum sp. GTDB lineage: Bacteria > Pseudomonadota > Alphaproteobacteria > Azospirillales > Azospirillaceae > Azospirillum. The sequence continues at coordinate 2,648 of DASPIO010000220.1, forward strand.
CGGCGCGGCGCAGCATCTCGCGCACCACCTCGCGGCCGATGGCGTTGTCCTCGACCACCAGCAGGCGCCGCCCGGACAGCGGCAGCGGCCGGCGGACGGCCGGGGCGCACGGCGCGACGGCCCCCGGCGCGTGGGTGTAGGCCGCCGCCACGGTTTCCAGCAGCGTCGATCCGGTGACCGGCTTCACCAGCATGCCGTCGAGCCCGCTCTCCGTCACCAGTTGCGACACCCTCCCGCGGCCGAAGGCGGTGACGATGATGACGACCGGCCCCTTGCCAGCGTGCCCGGCACGGATGCGCCGGCCGGCCTCGACGCCGTCCAGGCCCGACATCTTCCAGTCCATCAGCACCACGTCGTAGGGCTGGCCGGCATCCTCGGCGCGCCGCAGTTCCTCCAGTGCCTCCTCGCCCGATGCGCAGGCGCCCGCGCGCCAGCCGAACGAGCCGACCAGCGACAGCAGCACGGCGCGCGCCGTCTCGTGGTCGTCCACCACCAGGACGCGCAGGTCGCGCGGCAGGGCGCGCGCCGGCAGCGGCCGTTCCAGCGGCGCCGTGCCGCGTCCGAAGACAGCGGTGAAACGGAAGTCGCTGCCCTTGCCGGGTTCACTCTCCACACTCATCCCGCCGCCCATCAGCGAGACGAGGCGCGCGCAGATCGCCAACCCCAGGCCGGTGCCGCCGTAACGCCGGGTGGTCGAGCTGTCGCCCTGGCTGAACGCCTCGAACAGCTTGGCCTTCTGTTCGGCCGGGACGCCGATGCCGGTGTCGTGGACGGAAAAGGAGAGGACGGCGCGCTCCTCGTCCACCTCCACCGCTTCGACGGAGACCACCACCTCTCCCTCGCGGGTGAACTTGATGGCGTTGCCGGTCAGGTTGATGAGGATCTGCTGCAGGCGCAGCGGGTCGCCGACCAGCGTCACCGGCACCTCGGGCCGGGTGACGAACAGCACCTCCACGTCCTTTTCCTCGGCCGAGGAGGAGACGATGGTGGCGAGGTTGTCGAGCAGTTCGTCCAGGCGGAACTCGACCCGCTCCAGTTCGAGTTTGCCGGCCTCGACCTTGGAGAAGTCGAGGATATCGTTGAGGATGCCCAGCAGCGAGCGCGCGGAGGCGTGGATCTTGCGCGCGTAGTCGCGCTGGCGGCCGGACAGGTCGGTCTGCTGGATCAGGTGCACGAGCCCGAGGATCGCGTTCATCGGCGTGCGGATCTCGTGGCTCATGTTGGCGAGGAACTCGCTCTTGGCACGGCTGGCCTGCTCGGCGGCGGCCATGGCGTCCTGGAGCCGGCGCTCGTCCTCCTTGCGCCGGGTGACGTCGGCGAAGTAGGCGACCACCCCCTCGGGCGAGGGGTAAACGGCCCCCTCGAACCAGACGCCGTGCGGCGCCGAGAACGCGCTGATCGGCGCCGGCACGCGCGCGTCCATGGCCTGCCGGTAGGGCGCCTCGAAGGGCGAGCCAATGGCGTCGGGGAAAGCCTCCCACATCACCTGCCCCGTCAGGTCGCGCCCCTCGGCGATCTGGTCGCGGGCGCGCTGGTTCATGTAGATGAAGCGCCAGCCGCGATCGAGCGCGACGATGCAGTCGGACGTGCTCTCCAGCACCGACGCCAGACGTTCGGACGCGTCGCGCGCCGCCTGCTCGGCCTGCTCGGCGATGTGGCGCGCGGCACGCAGGTCGGCCTCGCGGGCGTCGAGGCGTTCGGCCATCGCGTTGAAGGCGTTGGAGACGACGACGATCTCGGTCGGCGCGCCGCGCGTGTCGATGGTCGCCGCGCCGGAGCCGGAGCCCAGCCGCTCGGCCGCGTCGCACAGGCGCCGCGTCCATTGCAGAACCGACAGCCGCAGCAGCATCGAAGTGGCGAACAGGCAGGCGAGCCCCATCACCGCCAGGATCGCCAGCCCCTGCACAAGCGTGCCGCGCGCCTCCGCCCAGATCGCGTCGAGGGCGACGCCGACGGCGAAGGTCGTGTCGGTCCCGGCGAGGCGTTGGAAGCTCCAGACGCGCTTGACCCCGTCGGCGCTCACGACCTCCATGATGCCGGACGGCCTGGAGAGCATGTACTGCACGTGATCGACGTCGCCCAGGCTCTTGCCGACCCAGTTCTCCGGATCGGGCTGGCGGGCGAGGATCGTGCCGTGCTTGTCGAGCACGGCGACGCGCGACCCTTCCTGGCGGGCGATGTTGACGAGGTCGGCGTACCAGTCGAGGTTGATGCTGACGCCGATCATGCGCCGCACCTCGCCGTCCTCGATGATCGGCTGCACGGCAAGGATGATGCGCGTGCCCGAGCGCCGGCCGAGGACATAGCCGCTCAGCACGAAGTCGCGCGTCGCCAGCGCGCGCTTGAAGTAGTCGCGGTCGCCCAGCGTGATGCCCCGGCCCGGACCCGACGTGTCGCAGATGATGGCGCCCGCCGGATCGGTGACCCAGACGCCGGTGGACCAGGGGTGCATCTGCGGCATGCGCTTGAGGAGGTCGACGCAACGGTCGACCTGGGAGGGATCGGCGTCGCGGATCTCCGGCACCAGCGACAGCAGCGTGATCAGGCTGCGCGCGTCGCCGATCAGGTCCTCCTGCCGGCGCACGCCTTCCCGCGTGAGCTGTTCCGCCATCTCGCGCGCCGAGCCCAACTGATGCGAGACGTCATGGTCGAGGTGGTAGACGGCGCCGAGCAGCGACAACCCCAGCGCGCATCCCACGATCGCCAACATCCGGGCGTGCAGGCTGCGCAAGCGGAGCAGGTCGAAGAGGATGGATGGAATACGTCCGGGCATGTCCAGGCGACCACCGGCACGGCGCGCGGGCAACGGGCCGGCCCCATCCTGACCGCGCACGCGCCACGCCGACAGGAACAAATTCGAGCGGAGGCCGCCACCACCGCAGGCGGCTGCGGCGCGGAAGCCGGTCCTGGCCTTTCGGCCGACGGACCATGCGCGCACACTAGCACTTCGACACAAATTCGCGAAGGTACCTAAGTATCGCATGCGGCGCGGCCCGGCGCGGCGTGTCCCCGGCGCATCACCCTGCGAAGGCGAGCGCGTGGATGCTGAACAGCCCCGCCCCGTCGGTCCAGGCGTCGAGCGCACGCCAGCCGGCGCCGGCGGCCAGTTCCCGGAACTCGGGCACGGTGTACTTGCAGGAAATCTCGGTGTGGATGGTCTCGCCGCCCGCGAAGCGGAACCGCCGCCCGCCCACGGCGGCGGTCTGCGCGCGCACGCTCTCCAGGTGCATCTCGATGCGGCCCTGCGTCTCGTCGTAGAAGGCGCGGTGGCGGAAGCCGCCGAGGTCGAAGGTGCCGCCCAGCTCGCGATTGATGCGGGCCAGCAGGTTCAGGTTGAAGGCGGCGGTGACGCCGCGCGCGTCGTCGTAGGCGGCCTCCAGCACGTCGCGGCGCTTCTTCAGGTCCACGCCGATGAGCAGGCGGCTGCCCACCCCCAGCCGGTCGCCGAGCCGGGCAAGGAACGCCGCGGCCTCCTCCGGCGTGAAGTTGCCGATGGTGGAGCCGGGGAAGAACGCCAGCGTGCGTTCCGGAACCAGCGCGCACGGCAGGGCGAAGCCCCGTACGTAGTCGGCGGCGACGGGCACGACGGTGAGTTCCGGATAATCCCCCGCCAGCCGCGCCGCCGCGGCCAGCAGATGCTCGCGCGAGATGTCCACCGGCACGTAGAGGGCCGGCCGGTCGAGCGCGTCGAGCAACAGGCGCACCTTCACGCTGGACCCGCTGCCCAGCTCGACCACCGCCGCGTCCGGCCCGGCGAAGGCGGCGATGTCGGCGGCGTGACGGGCGAGCAGCGCCGTCTCCGTCCGCGTCGGGTAATACTCCTCCAGCTCGCAGATGGCGTCGAACAGCGCGGAGCCGCGCGCGTCGTAGAAATACTTGCTGGGCAGCGCCTTGCGGGGCCGTGACAGCCCCGCGACCACGTCGGCCAGGAAACCGGCAAGGAAGGCATCGGCCATCACGGGATGGGGAACGGCACCGTCCATCATGCATCCTCCGCAAGCCGCAGCCCGGCGAACATCCAGCGCTGGTGGGGATAGAAGAAGTTGCGGTAGCTGGCCCGTGTGTGGCCGTCCGGGGTGACGCAACAGCCGCCGCGCAGCACCATCTGGTTGGCCATGAACTTGCCGTTGTACTCGCCGACGGCACCGGATGCGGGGCGGTAGCCGGGGTAGCGGCCGTAGGGGCTGGCCGTCCATTCCCAGACGTCGCCGAACATCTGCACCGGGGCGGCGTCCGGGCCCGGTGGTCCGGGCCGGGGACGCAGGGCGCCGGTGCCGAGGGTGTTGCCCGTTGCGGGCAGGCCGGCGGCGGCCACCTCCCACTCGGCCTCCGTGGGCAGGCGCCGGCCGGACCAGCGGGCAAAGGCGTCCGCCTCGTAGAAGCTGACGTGGCAGACGGGGGCGTCCGGCTCCACCGGCACTTCGCCGGCCAGCGTCATCACATGCCAGCCGCCGTCGCGCCGGCGCCAGTGGCCGGGCGCCTCCCACCCCTGCGCCTGCACCGCCGCCCAGCCGTCGGCCAGCCACAGCGCCGGCGTGCGGTAGCCGCCGTCGGCGATGAAGGCGAGCCAGCCGGCGTTGCCGACCGGCCGCGAGAACAGGCGAAAGGGCTGAAGCAGCACCGGATGCCGCGGCCCCTCGTTGTCGAAGGCGAAGCCGGCCCCGTCGTGGCCGACCATCCGGGTGCCGCCGTCGAACGCCAGCCAGCATCCCGCCCCCGGCGCCGGGGAGGCCGGCTCCGGCCGGACCGGCCGGTAGGCGGGGTTCAGTGGATTGAGGGAGAACAGGTGCAGCAGGTCCATGAGGAGCAGTTCCTGATGCTGCTCCTCGTGCGCTAGGCCCAGTTCGACCAACGGGCGGGCGCGCTCGTCGGCGCGGGCCAGCAGGCGGTCCATGGCCTCGTCCACGTGGGCGCGGTAGGCGGCCACCTCGGCGACGCCCGGCCGCGTGATCATGCCGCGCTGCGGGCGCGGATGCCGCGCCCCGACCGCCTCGTAATAGGAGTTGAAGAGGTAGGCGTAGCCCGGATCGAAGAGCCGGTAGCCGGGCAGGAAGGGTGTGAGCAGGAAGGTCTCGAAGAACCATGTGGTGTGCGCCCGGTGCCACTTGGCCGGACTGCAGTCGGGCATGGACTGGGCCGTCTGGTCCTCCGCCGACAGCGGGGCGGCGAGGTCTTCGGTCATGGTCCGCACGCGCCGGTAACGGGCGGCGAGGCCGCCGTCGGCAGCCGCAACGGTGTCCTCGGCGCTGTCACGCATGGGCGGCCTTCTCGCTGACGGGTGCCAGGGTTAAAGGCCGGCGATCCGCCCCTGGTTCCATGGACATGGATCAGCTATCCGTTGGTGACCCGTTGGATGCGCCCAAACGAGAAGCGGCCGGTCCGAGCCGGCCGCCTCTTCCGAGATAGGCCCTCGGACGCCTCCTCCCTGTGTGCTTTTTCTTTGTGAATATCATTGTTTGCGTCACGGATCATCCAGCGAAACAGGATACCCCGGTCATCATTTGTGCTTAAGCGAAAGACGTAAGATGGCTGGCCTAAGGGACAGGCCGGCCCGCGCGGAATGCAGGCCGGCCTCCGCCGCCGCTATTGCTTCTGGCCCTTCTGCCCGCTCTGGCCGCGATTCTGGTTGAGCGACACCATGTTGTCGTTCGACTGGAATTCCGGCATCTGGGCGAGCTGCTGCTGGGTCAGCGTGTTGGCGACGATGCGGTCGCCCTGCGGGTCGAGCAGCGTGAAGTCCACGGCAACCTGCTTGCCGCCGCGCGCGTCGATGATGGCGACGTTGGGGTCGCGCGTGCTGGGATTCAGCATGATGTCGGTGATCTGGCCGAGCGGGGCACCATCCGATCCCACCACGGTCTTGCCCAGCATCTGTTCCATGCTGGCCGTGCTGTGCGTCTGGCCGGTCGAGCGCTGGGTCTGCTGCTGCTGCATGGTCTGGGTGCCGGCGGGCGACGGGCCGGTGGCGGACGCCGTGCCGGTCGCGGACACCAGGGCGACGGCCGCCGCGGCCAGGAGAAGGTTCCGTTTCATGGAGCACCTCCGTGCAAATGGATGGAGGCGGCCGGCCACCGGCCGCCATCCCCATGCCAACCGCCCGCACGCCCGTGCGTTCCTGACTTTTCCGGAACGCCGCCGGCCGCAAAACTCCTGCGCAACCCTAGGAATCCATTGCGCACGACCGGAGGAATGGATTAGGCCTTACGCATGCGGCCATCGGCAACCGACCCGTGCAGGCGCACCGCCTCCGGATCCGGAACCGAGCCGCGGATAGGGTTTCCTTGCTGATGGCCAACGAGGTTCTGTTCGCCGACGATCATCTGCCGCCGCGCCAGGCCGAGCCGGACGTGGGCGCGCCGTGGCGCGTGCTGATCGTCGACGACGACCCCGAGGTGCACGCGGTCACCCGGCTGGCGCTCGCCAAGGTGCGCTTCAAGGGCCGGCGGCTGGAGATGCTGAGCGCCTATTCGGCGCAGGAGGCCGCCGATACGCTGCGCGGCACCCCGGACATCGCCATCGTCCTGCTCGACGTCGTGATGGAGACCGACGACGCCGGCCTGCGGCTGGTGCGCACCATCCGCAACCACCTCGCCAACCATGCCGTGCGCATCATCCTGCGCACGGGGCAGCCGGGGCAGGCCCCGGAAGAGAGCGTCATCCTCAACTATGACATCAACGACTACAAGGCGAAGACCGAGCTGACCACGCAGAAGCTCTTCACCACCGTGGTCGCGGCGTTGCGCGCCTATTCCGACATCATCGCGCTGGAAACCAGCCGGCGCGGCCTGCAGCAGATCATCGAATCCACCGACCGGCTGTTCGAGCTGCGCTCCATGCGGCAGTTCGCCTCGGGTGTGCTGACCCAGCTCACCGCCTTTCTGGGCGTGCCGGCGAACGGCATCCTGTGCGCCCAGCGCGGCGCGCCTGGGGCCGTCCATGGCAACGTCGCCGGCCGCGGCAGCCGTGACGTCGTCCACGTGCTGGCCGGGGCCGGACGCTTCTCCGCCGTCACCGAGGGGCCGATCGCCGAGCGCGCCATCGACCCGGCGGTGAGCGCCGCCGTCGACGAGACGTTCCGCGCGCGCCGCGCGATCTTCGCCCCGGACCACACCACGCTGTACATCCGCGGGCCCGACGCGCAGGAGGTGGCCGCCTGGGTGCAGACCAACCGCCCGCTGACCGAGGTGGACCGCCAGCTTGTGGAGGTGTTCGCCTCCAAGATCGCCATCAGCTTCGCCAACGTCTGCCTCTACGAACGGCTGCGCGAGGCCAACGAGATGCTGGAGGCGCGCGTCGCCGAGCGCACGCGTGCGCTGGAGGACGCCAACGCCAAGCTGGAGTTGCTGGCCACCACCGACGCGCTGACCGAGGTGTGGAACCGCCGCCACTTCATGGAGCTGGCGGCCAACGAGGTGCGCCGGGCACAGCGTTACCAGCGGCCCCTGGCGGTGCTGCTGTTCGACCTCGACCGCTTCAAGACGGTCAACGATACCTACGGGCACGCGGCCGGCGACGAGACGTTGCGCGTCGTGGTGGCGCGCGCCCGGCAGGCGCTTCGCGCCACCGACGCCATCGGCCGCTTCGGCGGCGAGGAATTCGTGGTGCTGCTGCCGGAAACCGACCTGGAGCAGGCTCGCGTCGTGGCCGAGCGGATGCGGCAGGCGATCGGCGGCGGCCCGGTGACCTTCGACGCCGAGCGCTTCCCGGTCACCGCCAGCATCGGCGTGACCGTCTGGCGGGAGGGCGAGCCATCGGTCGAGCAGGCGTTGCGCCGCGCCGACAGCGCGCTGTACGAGGCCAAGCAGCGCGGCCGCGACCGCATCGCGGTGGCCTGACCCCCCGAACGCGTTGGGGACTCGCGCGTGGACGGGCGACCGGGTAATGTGATCGCCCTTCCGCCCCCCTTCCTTCGCGTCCGGGTCTCCCTCCATGTGGCAGTCCTACGTCCAGGCGTTCCTGCTGGCCCTTGCCTTGTCCGGCATGGGTTTCGGCATCGCCCAGGTGGTGGTGCTGGCCGGCGAGCGGCTCATCGAGCGGCGCCACGGCACCGTCGGCCTGCGCGACATGCTGGCGCGCCGCGCCAAGCTGGAGCAGGGGCTGGAGGCGCGGCGCGCCGAACGCGCCGCCGCGCTGAAGAAGGCGGACGAGGAGGTGCGCGCCGTCATCGCCCGCCGCCAGCACCTGGAGCGCCAGTTGAAGGACACCCTGCACGCGGGCGACCATGTGGTGCGGCAGGTCGGCGACGAGGTGAAGGGCACGCCCTGCTTCATCGCCCAGGTGACCAACAAGTACGTCGGCACCGGCGCCGACCAGACGCGCGAGCACGCCTTCATCGACCGCTCCTGGTCGCAGCCGCAGACCATCGAGGTGTGGACCACCTCCCTGCCGGAGGCGCGCAAGGAGATCGAGCGGCGCTACCCGCCGGCCTTCGGCTATGTGGTGATGCGCGTGCAGCAGATCGCCGGCGCCAGCGCGGCCGAGCCGGCCCGCAAGGCGTCGTGAGGGCACCATGATCGCCTACCTGTTCGCCGGTCTCGTCGGGATCACCGCGCTGTGCTACGCGCTGGCGCAGGCGATCCGGCGCATCAAGGAGACCGAGCAGACCATCGCCAAGGGCCAGGCTCGCCGTCAGGCCCAGGTGGACCGCATCCGCCGCGCCGGCCGTGCCACCCTGGCGCTGTCGCGCGAGCTGCGCGACGCCAAACGGCGCAAGAGCGCGCAGGAGATCGCCTGCGAGGATCTGGAGGAGCGGCTGCGCGCGTCGAATGCCATCGACCGGCGGCTTTACGTGCTGGACGACCGGCGCACGCAGAACGACCTGGGCTGGATCGTGCGCGTCGCCAACGCGGAGTACGGCCAGCGCGTCAACGCCAACCTGGAGAAGTCCGCGCTGGATTCCTGGAAGCGCGGGCGCCGCTTCCTGGTGTGGGCGCTGGACGAGAAGAAGGCGCGCGAGAAGGTGGTCGCCCGCTTCCACGACCACAAGGGCTTCGCCATCACCGGGATCCAGCGCCAGGACGGGTGAGCGGGGCCGGCCTGAGAGGGTATGGTGTGAGGGGGACGGGCGGGCCGTGTCCGCTTTTTCGTCCACCTCTTGTCAATAATTTCGGCTCACCATCGGTGTAACGATGGGAGAACCGACCATGGAACTGGCTCTTCTCGGTGCGGTGCTGGCGCTGGTGCTCGCTGGAACGGCGGCGATGCGCGGCACGGAGAACCGCATCCCCGTGCGCATCCGGACAAAGGACGGCCGGCGCAGCCGCCGGCCGTGACGCCTCGGCGTTTCCCTCAACGCTCAAGGTCGCGGAACGCCTTGTTGAGTTCATAGTCCTTGGAGGACACGTAGGCCTCCAGCCCCGCGACGCGCTTTTCGAAGTCGCGGAAACGTTGCGCCAGCCCGGCCAGCGAGCGGTCGGGCTTGGTGGAGACGGTGCGCCAGAACGTCTCCTCGTCCGGCGTGCGGTAGAGCTGCTGCGGGCGCGACGGCAGCGCCAGGGCGGCGATGATGTAGCCGACCAGCACGAACGGGAAGAAGAACAGCGCGCCGATAACCGTGGCGAGCCGCACCAGGAACGGATCGACTCCGAAATAGTCGCCGATCCCGGCGCAGACGCCGGCCATGTAGCCGCGCTGCGGGTTGCGGTACAGGCGGTGCGGGTTGGGCGAGTCGTAGGGGGAGCGGCTCATGGCCTCCTCCAATTGGATTTGGTTGGCGTTCAGGTCTTGTTGCGCCAGCCGGGCGCCTCGGCGTCGAGGATGCGCTCCAGCGCGTGGATGCGGCCTTCCAGGCGGTTTGAGGTGTCCCACAGTTCGGCCAGCAGCCGCTCGTCCTGTGCGGACAGCCCGCGCTGGGCGCGCCAGCGGCTGATGAAGTGGAAGATGATCCACAGCGGCAGGACGATGGTGACGACCAGGATCGACAGCACGAAGGTGAACACGTCCATGGCGGGGCGGTCTTCTTGTTGGGCGTGGGGGTTCAGTCTAGCAGGGGTTTTGCCCCCTCCCTATCCCTCCCCCGCTCTCGGCGAGGGAGGGGATATGGGTCCTTACTGCCCCTTGCGCGCCGCCACGCGGGCGCGCAGCGCGGCCAGTTCCTCGTCCAGCTTGTGGGCGGACTCCAGCTCCGCGATCTCCTCGTTCAGCGACTTCCGCCGGCCGATGTCGTGGATCTCGACGCGGCCCTCCAGGTCGTCGAGGTTGCGCTCGACCTGCTCGAAGCGGGCCAGCGCGTCGCTGATGCGCTCATCGTTCAGCCGCTCGCGGACCTTGACGCGGTTGACTGCGGTCTTGGTGCGGGCGACCAGCGCCTGCTCGCGCGTCTTGGCGTCGGTCAGCTTGGCCTGCAGCCGCGCGATGTCGTCGTTGGCCTTCGACAGCGCCTCGTCGACCTGGGCGAGCTGGTTGCCCAGCGCGTCGGCCTGCTCGGCCGCCTTGGTCTTGGCGGCCAGCGCCGCCTTGGCGAGGTCCTCGCGGTCGCGCAGCAGCGCGATCTCGGCCTTGCGGTCCCACTCGTCGCGCTCGCGGGTCAGATCGGCGACGCGGCGCTCAACCTCCTTCTTTTCGGCGATGATCTTGACCGTCGAGGAGCGCACCTCGACGAGCGTGTCCTCCATCTCCTGAATGATCAGGCGGATCATCTTCTCCGGATCCTCGGCGCGGTCGAGGAGCGAATTGAGGTTCGACTGCACGATGTCGGTCAGGCGCGAAAAGATGCTCATGGTCTCTTGTCCTTAAGGGGCGGTCAGCCGAGCAGCGCGCCGGCCACGATGCCGGCGAAGAAAAACAGCCAGGACTCGGACGGCCGGCTCAGCAGGTAGGTGCGCAGGCGCGCGATGGCGTCGGGCGCGTCCGGCGCGTCGCGGGCGGTGCGGTGGGCACGGTAGAAATCATCGCTCATGGGAGCCTCCTTCACGGCACCCGATATCGCAAGGGCCGTGCCAGACGGCCGCAGGCGCCCTAACCCCTTGGAACAGCGAAAGGTTGGCAGGAGCCGCTTGACCGAGGGGCCGGCGACTCTTAGCGTTCTTCACCATCAATTCGTATTTTTCGCCATTTCATCGCCGATCACGCCATGACGATCCCCTCCCCGCCAGCGCTGCTCGGGCAGTCGCCGGCCTTCCTGGCCATGCTCGCGCACGTGTCGCGGGTGGCGCCGCTCGACCGGCCGCTGCTGGTGATCGGCGAGCGCGGCACCGGCAAGGAGCTGGTGGCGGCACGCCTGCACTTCCTGTCGCGGCGCTGGGAAGGGCCGCTGATCAAGGTGAACTGCGCCGCGCTGCCGGAGACGCTTCTGGATTCCGAGCTGTTCGGCCACGAGGCCGGCGCCTTCACCGGCGCCGTGCGCCGGCAGGTCGGCCGGGTCGAGCAGGCGGACGGCGGCACCCTGTTCCTCGATGAGATGGCCACGGCCAGCCCGGCGGTGCAGGAGAAGCTGCTGCGCACCGTGGAATACGGCGAGATCGAGCGCGTGGGCGGCCGCACGGCGACAGTGGACGTGCGCGTCGTCGGCGCCACCAACGCCGACCTGCCTGCGCTGGCCGAAGCCGGACGGTTCCGCGCCGACCTGCTGGACCGCCTCGCCTTCGACGTGGTGACGCTGCCGCCCTTGCGCGCCCGGCCGGACGACATCCCGCTGCTGGCCGAGCACTTCGCCATCGGCATGGCGCGTGAGCTGGGACGCGCCCTGTTCCCCGGCTTCACCGCGCGGGCGCTGGGCGATCTGCGCGGCCACTCCTGGCCCGGCAACGTGCGTGAGCTGCGCAACGCGGTGGAGCGCTCGCTGGCGGCGGCCGAGCCGGACGCGCCGGTGGACGCCATCCTCCTCGACCCCTTCGCCTCGCCGTTCCGGCCGGCGCCCGTGGCGGCCCCCGCGCCACCGCGGGTCTCCGCGCCAGCCGAGCCGCCCGCCTGCGGCGACTTTCTGGAGGCGGTGCGGGGCTTCGAGGCCGGGCTGCTGAAGGCGGCGCTGGAGCGCAACCAGTTCAACCAGCGGCGCACGGCCGAAGCCCTGGGCCTCACCTATCATCAACTGCGCGGCCACCTGCGCCGGCACGGACTGATCGGCGGCTGACCGGGAAACGCCGGCGTCACCATTTCGCCACGTTGCTGAGACAAAACGGTGTCCTGGGATGCGCGTCCTTTCGTCGCGCGGGCGCGGCGCGTATATCTCGCACGCGGGCCGGGTGTGGACCCGACCGGTTAAAGAAAAGGCTGTGGCGGGACCGTGACGTCGAACCGACCGGATGAACTCTTCGCGGGTCTGCGGCCGATCCAGTCGCACGAGGAGGAGCGCAAGCCGCGCCTGCGCTTCAAGCGCCCCACCCTGACGCTAAAACCGAAGGCCGCCAAGCCCGAGCGCCCCAGGGCCGAACGCCCGCCGGAGCCGCCCGCCCCGCCCCACCCCCGCCCCCGCCCCGCCCCGCGCCGGCCGGTCCCGCCGCCACGCCGGTCGCGCGGCATCGTCCGCACCCTGGCCACCTGGGCCTTCGTGGCGGCGATCTGGATGGGCATCGCCGGCGGCATGGTGCTGGCCTACGTCGCCTACGACCTGCCGGACGTTTCGAAGGCGGCCCAGTTCGAGCGGCGCCCGGCGGTCATCGTGCTGGCGGCCGACGGCAGCGAGTTCGCTCGCTTCGGCGACCTGCACGGCACCGTGCTGGACGCCAAACAGCTTCCCGCCCACCTGATCAACGCCGTGCTGGCGACCGAGGACCGGCGCTTCTATTACCATTTCGGCATCGACCCGATCGGCCTTCTGCGCGCCGTGTACGTCAACTGGCGGTCGGGGCGGACGGTGCAGGGCGGCTCCACCATCACCCAGCAGCTCGCCAAGAACCTGTTCCTGACACCCGAGCGCTCGCTGAAGCGCAAGATCCAGGAGGCGATGCTGGCGCTGTGGCTGGAGCGGCGCTTCGACAAGGACCAGATCCTCACCGCCTACCTCAACCGTGTCTACCTGGGAGCGGGCACCTTCGGCGTCGACGCCGCCGCGCGCACCTACTTCGGCAAGCCGGCCACGCAGGTGACCCTGCGCGAGGCGGCGATCATCGCCGGCCTGCTGAAGGCACCCTCGCGCTACGCCCCCACCTCCAACCCGGACGAGGCGGCGGAGCGCGCCAGGGTGGTGCTGGGCGCCATGGAGGACGCCGGCTTCATCACCCGCGAGGAACTGCAGGCGACGCTCAACACCCCGCCCGCCCCGCGCGCGAAGCCAAGCGGCGACGGCCGCTATTTCGCCGACTGGGTGACGGACCTGGTGCCGGGCTTCATCGGCCGCGATTATGGCGACGTCGTCGTCAGGACCACGCTCGACCTCAAGCTCCAGCGCGCGGCCGAGCAGCATCTGGCGGCGGCGCTGAGCGGACCCGGCGCGCAGGCCAACGTCAGCCAGGGCGCCCTGGTCGCCATGACGGCGGACGGCGCGGTGCGGGCGCTGGTCGGCGGGCGCGACTATGACGCCAGCGAGTTCAACCGCGCCGTCCAGGCGCGCCGGCAGCCGGGGTCGTCCTTCAAGCCGTTCGTCTTCCTGGCAGCGCTGGAGAACGGCTATTCCCCCGACACGCCGATGGACGACAGCCCCGTGCGCATCGGCAACTGGAGCCCGCACAACTACGAGAACAAGTACCGCGGCTCGATCACCCTGGCGCAGGCGCTGGCGCATTCCTCCAACGCCGTCACCGTGCGGCTGATGGAGCGCCTGGGCGTCGACCGGGTGCGGCGGACGGCGGCGGAGATGGGCATCGGGTCGACGCTGGGGCGCGACCTGTCGCTGGCGCTGGGCACCAGCGAGGTGACGCTGCTGGAACTGACCAGCGGCTACGCCGGCCTCGCCAACCGCGGCATGCCGGTGTGGCCCTACGCCATCACCGAGATCCGCGACCGCGACGGCAACGTGCTGTACCGCCGCCAGGGCGGCGGGGCGGCGCCGGCGGTGGACCCGCAGCACGCCGCGCAACTGACCCGCATGATGAGCGGCGTGGTCGAGTACGGCACCGGCAAGTCGGCCAGGCTCGACCGGCCGGTCGCCGCCAAGACCGGCACCACGCAGGAATACCGCGACGCCTGGTTCGTCGGCTTCACCGCCGATCTGGTGGCGGGCGTGTGGCTGGGCAACGACAACAACGACGAGATGAAGCGCGTCACCGGCGGCAGCCTGCCGGCCAAGGTGTGGCGCGACTTCATGGCCGACGCCCACCAGGGCAAGCCGCCGCGCCCCCTGCCCGGCCTGGACGGCGTGGCCGGGCCGGCGTACGCCGCCGCGTCCCCCGCCCCCGGTGCCGCGCCGAAGGCGGTGGCGTCGGGCGGTGGCGGTGCCATCGGCGGGCTGATCGATCGGCTGTTTGGCGGTGGCGCCCCGGTGCGCTACGATTCCGGCGCGCCGGCGCACAACCGCTGACGGCGCGCCAGCCCGGAGGCGCCGCCCATGCCGTCCAACCAGCCGCCCGCCGTCGATCCCCGGACCTTCGCCGCGCGTTTCTTCGAGGAGGGGCGGTTCATCTTCCGCGAGGGCGACCCGCCGTCCTGCGCCTACATCGTCGAATCGGGAAGGATCGAGATTTACCGGGGCCAGGGGGCGCACCGGCGGCTGCTGGGCACCATCCAGCCGGGCGGCATCTTCGGCGAGATGGCGCTGATCGACAACGAGCCCCGCATGGCCGACGCGGTGGCAGCCATGGACAGCGTGTGCAAGATCGTGTCGCCCGACCTGTTCCGCGACAAGCTGAGCAAGACCGACCCGTTCATCCGCGCGCTGCTGCGCATCCTGGTCCGCAACGTCCGCTCCATGGCGGAGATGCAGGACTAGGCGGCCAGCCGCGCCAGCACCCCGCCGGCGGCGCGCACCGCGGTGGCGAAGCAGCCCTGCAGCAGGTAGCCGCCGGTCGGCGCCTCCCAGTCCAGCATTTCGCCGGCCACGAAGACGCCGGGCAGGCGCTTGAGCATCAGCGCGTCGTCCACCTCTTCCAGGCGGATGCCGCCGGCGGTTGAGATGGCGCGCTCCAGCCCGCACACGCCGACCACGGGCATGGACAGGCCCTTGATGGCGCGCGCCAGACCGGCGGCGTCGGCAAGGTCGTCGCGGGACGCGAACTCGCGCAACAGGGCGTAGCGCACGCCGGTGAGGTTGATCGTCTTCTTGAGGAACGTGGACAGGGACTGCGCGCCGCGGCCGGACAGGCGCTTGCGCAGTGCCGTTTCGTCCATGTCCGGCATGAGGTCGAGGCCGAGCGGCGCCCAGCCCTCGCGCTCCACCGCGTCGCGCAACGGCGCGCTGAGGGTGTAGACCGCACCACCCTCGATGCCGGTGGCCGTCACCACGAACTCCCCCTTCACGCGGCGCCCGCCGACGGTGAGCGCCACGCTCTTGACCGGCTGGCCTTCGTTGCGCTCCCGGAAATGGTCGCTCCACGGCACCTCGAAGCCCATGTTGGAGGGGCGCAGCGGAGCAAGGTCCACGCCGCGCGCCGCCAGCAGCGCCGTCCACGCCCCGTCCGACCCGGTGCGCGGCCAGCTCGCCCCGCCCAGCGCCAGCACGACGGCGCGGGCCCGCACCGTCACATCGCCGCCACCCGCATCGGTGAAGCGGAGATCGCCGTCCTCGCCCCAGCCCTGCCAGCGGTGGCGGGCGTGCAGGACGACGCCCAGCCCCTCCAGCCGCCGCAGCCACGCGCGCACCAGCGTCGACGCCTTCATCTGCGCGGGGAAGACGCGTCCGCTGGTGCCGACGAAGGTCTCCACCCCCAACCCCGCCGCCCAGGCGCGCAGGTCGTCGGGCGTGAAGCCGGCCAGCGCGGCGCGGAAGAACGCCTCGCGCGCGCCATAGCGGGTGACGAAGCGGTCCAGCGGTTCGGAATGGGTGAGGTTCAGCCCGCCCTGCCCGGCCAGCAGCAGCTTGCGCGCCGGGGTGGGCATGCGGTCGAAAACGCGCACGCCATGGCCGGCGGCGGCGATCCGCTCCGCCGCCATCAGCCCGGCCGGCCCGGCGCCGACCACGGCGACGTCGCAGGCGAGCGCGGTCATCGGCGACACGGTCATGGGCGACACGGTCATGGGCGGCCCCCCATGTTACCGGATGATACGCCGTGATACGCTTTGGCGGTGGTCGTCACATTCGGGGTCTGGCTGCTGGACGCGGAAAACAAGGGGGCGCTCCGGACGGCGGATCGAGGATCGTTTTCCTAGCATGTTTTCGGCCGGCGGCGCAACGCCTACGCCCCGGCTGGCCGCGCGGCGGCGAAGTGGGCGTGCAGGCGGCGGGCGGCGCCGAGCGCGCCGTCGGCCTGGGCGCGGGTGGTCAGCTCGTAAGGCGCGATGCCGCTGTAGGTGCACTGGCCGCTGAGCACCGCCAGCGCCTGCATCAGCGTGCGGGCGTCGTCGATGAGGTCGTCGTCCACGGCGACGCCGGCCTCCTGCCGGGCGCGGTCGAGGAGCAGCAGCAGGTTCTGGCTACCCAGCACCCGGCCGCCGTGCGCCAGCAGCACCGCCTTGATCGCCTTCTCGGCGGCGTGCGCGGCGGCGAGGCAGGCCCAGTCGTGGGTGCCGGCGGCCAGCGCCGCGCCCGCGTGCTCCAGATCGTGCGCGGACTGCCGCAGCCAGGCGGCCACGGTGTCGGCCTTCCCGATGTCGGTCACGGCGGATCTCCCCCTCGTCGGTTCCCCAAGGGCACCGCCATGGGTGGGAATTGTCAAGGGGCAGCCCCTTCGGCCGCCGGGCGTATTACCCGAAGGAGGTAAGCACCAAATATTCGCAAGAGGTAATCATCTATCGACATACGCCCAATAGGCGATCTTAACACCTCGTTAACTGGCCGGATGGCTCAATAGGCTCAACGGAACACACGCAAGCCAGGAGTTCTCCAAAATGAAGGCGCCCCTTATCTCCAATGATGTCTTCGCCGCTACCCAGGTTCACCTGAGCGTTCTGGATGAATTCATTGCCGTCGTGCAGAAGAAGCTGGACGAGACGCCGAACCCCTTTGCCCGCGACAGCCTGAAGGACCTGCTGGGCAGCCTGACCGATCAACGCGACAGCTACGTCGCCTACGCCGACCCGGTCGCCGCCGCGGCGTGAACGGGTGACCGCTTGGTCTTCGCTGCGCTCAACCCAACGAAAACACGACCAGGGGCGCCCCCGCCGGGGCGCTCCTGCCGCGTTTCGGGGAGCCTGTCGACACCGCCGCCCTGGCACCGTACGGCAAGGCATCGACCCTACTGTGACTGCGGACTTCCCTGAGCGGCGTGCCCGAGATGTCCATGCGCGAGCGGCTGGCGCGGTGGATCAAGACGACGGCCCCGGCCGACTCGCTGACCGTCGACGCCGGCCACGCCGAATTGCCGTCGCGCAGCGCCGCGGAGGCGCAGGGTGTCTTTACCGCCATGCTGGGAGCGATCACGGTGGGGGTCTGAAGGCGCGGAGCCGGAGAGATTAATCCCAGCGAACGCCGTACGGGATTGAAACAGAGGTGTGATCCGGCGGTTGTCTTCGCCGATGACTATCCGGGGCGGCGATGAACGCGAACGTGGAGCACGGGCAACTCGGCACCTTCGGGGGCGAAAGCGCAACGCCGCTTGCCCGACGGACCATCGGCTTCCTCTGCGGCGTCTATATCCTGGCAACGCTCGCCATCCTGCCGTTCGCCGACAGGCCCGGCCCGGTCATTCCGGCCGTCACCACGACGTTCGGGGCCGGCGTGCTGATCGCCGATCTCTGCACGGGTTTTCTGCTGCTTGCCCAGTTCCGGGCGGTCCCCTCGCCGTCGCTCCTCCTGCTGGCCGCCGCCTACGTCTACAGCGCGGCCATGGCGCTCCTGCACATGCTCACCTTCCCCGGCGCTTGGATCGCGAACGCGCCGCTGATCGGTACCCCACAATCCGTCGGGTGGCTCTTCATCTTCTGGGTCCTCGGATTTCCGGCCCTGGCCTTCGCGGCGGTCGTCGCCGAGGCACGGTTCGGAGAGCGCCGCGTGACCGCCGGGCGTGTCGGTCACGCCATCGCCGCGACCATGCTGGGCACGCTGGCGCTCATCACCGTGCTCACGCTGAGCGCCACGACCGGGCAAGGCTGGCTGCCGCACGAACTCCAGGGCAATGTCTTCGCGGCGTGGGGCAACGCAGCCCAGTGGACGTCCGTTGCCCTGTCCATGGCCGCTTTCCTTCTGCTCCTGCTGGTCACGCGGGGGCGGAACGTGCTTTACGGCTGGCTGGGTCTGGCGCTGGTCGCCTTTGCGGCGTTCAACGCGCTGGCGGTCGCGGGCGGCGCCCGGTACACGATCGGGTGGGATTTGAGCCGGGTCAGCGGTTTCGTCTCGGCCAGCCTGCTGCTCATCTTTTTCCTGGGCCAGTTCGCCCGGCTGCACCGCTCGCTGGCAAGCGCGCTGGCCCGGCTGCGCCACGCCAACGAGACCCTCGAACGGCGCGTGGCCGAACGCACCGCCGAACTCGAAACCTCGAACCAGCGGCTGCGCAAGGCGCTCGACGAACGCGGCCTGCTGCTGCGCGAGGTGTATCACCGCGTGAAGAACAACCTTCAGGTCATCGACGGCATCATCGCCATACAGGCGTCCGAACTGGGCACGACGGCGCCGGAGGAGCTTCTGGACGATCTGCGCCACCGCATAAACGCCCTTGGCCTCGTCCACCAGCAACTGATGACCTCGGACGATCTGGCGACCTTCGACATCCGTCCCTTCCTGGACGAGTTGAAAGGCAACCTGTCGGCCGCGAACGACAGCGAACGGCGGGGCATCGTCCTCTCCGTGGAGGCCGACGCCCTCGCGGTGGACCTGGATTTCGCCATTCCGCTTGGCCTGCTGGTGACGGAACTGGTGCAGAACGCGTTGAAGCACGCCTTCCGGAATGGCCGCGGCGGCGCGGTTCGGATCGGTCTGCGGCGGTGCCCGGACGACACGGTGCTGCTGACGGTGTCCGACAACGGTGAAGGCCACGACGGCGGCCATGGAACCCTGCGCCGGGATGGCGGGTTGGGTCAGAGCATCGTGGAAGCCCTGGTTTTTCAGCTGGAGGGGGAGATGACCACGTCCAACGGCGGCGGTACCGACATCGTGGTCCGCATACCCCGGCCCGGAGCCGCAGCATGATGGACGACCGCACCTGCGTGCTGGTCGTCGACGACGAACAACTGATCGCGTTGGGCTTGGCCGTGACCTTGCGGGACATGGGCCTGCAGGTCTGCGGAACCGCCGCCACGGCGGCGAAGGCCATCGAGCTGACGCAGACGCACCGCCCTTCCATCGTGTTGATGGACGTGCGTTTGAAAGGGCCGGCGGACGGCGTGGAGGCCGCCACGGAAATCCACCGGCTGTTCGGCACGCCGGTCATCTTCATCACCGGATCGCGGGAGCCGGAAACCGTGGAACGCATCCGGCAGGATCATCCGGCGGGGATCCTGTTCAAGCCCATCCTGCCGGTAAACCTGAAGGCGGAGATCGAAAGGGTGCTGAGCCGGCAGGCCGGCCGACCCTGAAGACGGAAGGCAGAACGGAAAAGGGCGCCTCCCTTCGGAGGCGCCCTTCCCGGTAACCTGCGGGATGACGTGGGCTTAGAAGCCCATGTCGTCCATGCCGCCCATGCCGCCGCCCGGCATGGCCGGCGGGCCCTTCTTCTCGGGCTTCTCGGCGACCATCGCCTCGGTGGTGATCAGCAGGCCGGCGACCGAGGCCGCGTCCTGCAGGGCGGTGCGAACCACCTTCACCGGGTCGATGATGCCGGCCTTCACCAGATCGGTGAACTCGCCCT
>DASPIO010000221.1:0-17913 GCA_035629155.1 Azospirillum sp.
CCACGGCGACCCGATCCGGGCCGCCCTGGCGTATTACCTCGGTGTTCCCATCGATCTTTTTCTTCGGATCGAGGTCGCTCCGGCGTCGGTAAGTGTTCTAGCCATCGACGGTTGGGGCCCGCGGGTCCTCTGTCTCAATCAAACATTCGGGCAGACGATCGGGCACGGTCCTGCCACCGACGGCCCAGACAGCGGGGCGGCACACAGCGGGGCGGCACCATGAAGTTCGTCATCTTCGGGTTGACCATCAGCTCCTCCTGGGGCAACGGCCACGCCACGCTCTGGCGGGGGCTGGTCAAGGCGCTGGCGCGGCGAGGGCACCGGGTGGTGTTCTTCGAACGCGACGTCCCCTATTACGCCGAACACCGGGATTGCTGGGACATTCCCGGCGGCGAGCTGATCCTCTACCGCGACTGGAACACGGTCGCGCCGGAGGCCGGACGGCAGGCGGCCGACGCCGACGTGGCGATGGTCACCTCCTACTGTCCGGACGGCGTGGCGGCGAGTGCGCTGGTGCTGGGCTCCGCGGCGCAGCGCACGGTGTTCTACGACCTCGACACGCCGGTGACGCTGGCCCGCCTGCGCGCGGGCGAGCGGCCGGCCTACCTGCCCAAGGAGGGGCTGGGCGGCTTCGACCTGGTGCTCAGCTACACGGGCGGCGCGGCGCTGGAGGAGCTGAGGACGCGGCTGGGCGCGCGGGCGGTGGCGCCGCTCTACGGCTGGGTGGATCCGGAGGTGCACCGGCCGACGGCGGCGGTCGAGACCTACATGGGCGACCTGTCGTACCTCGGCACTTACGCCGCCGACCGGCAGGAGGCGCTGGAGCGCCTGTTCGTCGAGCCGGCGCGGCGGCTGACCCGGCGGCGCTTCGTCATCGGTGGTGCCCAGTACCCGGACAGCTTCCCCTGGACACCCAACATCTACTTCGTCCGCCACTTGCCGCCGGCCGAGCATCCGGCCTTCTTCTGCTCCTCCACGCTGACGCTGAACGTCACGCGCGACGCCATGAAGCGCATGGGCTGGTGCCCGTCCGGCCGCCTGTTCGAGGCGGCGGCCTGCGGCGTGCCCATCATCACCGACGCGTGGGAGGGGCTGGACGCCTTCTTCGAGCCCGGCCGCGAGATCCTGGTGGCCAGGGACACCGACGATGTGACCACGGCGCTGTCGCTGCCGCGCGACCACCTCGCCCGTATGGCGCGCCGGGCGCGCGAGCGCACGCTGATGCAGCACACCGCCGAGCGCCGCGTCGCCGACCTGCGCGCCGCGCTGGAGGCGGCGGGGAAAAAGGCGGGGGGTATGTGATGGGGACCCGGCGCCCCACCGACCGGAAGGGAATCTGAACCATGTGGGGCATCATCCCGGCGGCGGGCAGCGGCACGCGCATCCAGCCGCTGGCCTTCTCCAAGGAGCTGCTGCCGGTGGGCAGCCGCTTCGATGGGGGGATCGAACGGCCGCGCGCCGTCAGCGAATACCTGGTGGAGCGCATGGTGAAGGGCGGAGCGGACAAGATCGCCTTCGTCATCTCACCGGGAAAGTTCGACATCCTGCAATACTACGGCGACCGGGTGGAGGGGGCGGACTTCGCCTACGTCGTGCAACCGCGCCCCGGCGGGTTGTGCGATGCGCTGTTCCGCGCCCGCCACCTGATCCACCCGGACGAGCCGGTGATGATCGGTCTGCCGGACACCGTGTGGTTCCCCGACGACGCGCTCGCCAGCCTGCCCGACGACCTGCTGTCGTTCCTGCTGTTCCCGGTGGAGCAGCCGGAGCTGTTCGACGCCGTCGTCACCGACGCCCAGGGCCACGTGCGCGACATCCAGGTGAAGAGCCGGCAGGCCGCCAGCAACTGGGTCTGGGGGGCCTTCAAGATGCCGGGAGCGGTGTTCCACGACCTGCACGCCCTGTGGTGCCGACGCGAGCGGCAGGACGAGTACATCGGCACGCTCGTCAACGCCTGGATCGCCGAGGGTGGCGAGGCGGTGGGCGTGCGCGCCGGCACCTCCTACGTCGATGTCGGCACGGTGCGCGGCTACCGCACCGCCATCCGCCTGTTGAGCAGCGGCACCCTGTCCGAAGCCGCCGAATGAAGGAAGGGAGGCCAGTCTTGAAGCAGGAGGGGGCCTTGACGCCGGAGCTGATCGAACGCCGCGTCCGCGAACTGGGGCGCTGGTTCCACAACATCGACCTGAACGGCGTGCAGACGGCGCCCGACCATTTCCTTGGCGACTACCCACGCGTCAAGTGGCAGCGTTTCGCCCACGCCGTGCCGGACGACCTGACGGGCAAGACCGTGCTCGACATCGGCTGCAACGGCGGCTTCTACTCGATCGAGATGAAGCGCCGCGGCGCGGAGCGGGTCGTCGCCATCGACTACGACGAGACCTACCTGGCCCAGGCCCGTTTCGCCGCCGAGGTCATGGGGGCGGACATCGAGTTCCGCAAGCTGTCCGTCTACGACGTGGCCGAACTGGGCGAGACGTTCGACGTCGTCATCTTCATGGGCGTGCTCTATCACCTGCGCCACCCGTTGCTCGCCCTCGACCTCATCCGCGAGCATGTGGCGGGTGACCTGATGATCTTCCAATCGATGCTGCGCGGAACACAGGAGGTGGAGCCGGTGGCGGAGGACTATCCCTTCCGTGCCGTCGACCACTTCGAACGCCCGGCTTACCCGCGCATGGTCTTCGTGGAAAACAAGTACAGCGGCGACGAGACGAACTGGTGGATCCCGAACCGCGCGGGGGCGGAGGCGATGCTGCGCTCGGCCGGCTTCGCGGTGATCGACCATCCGGAGGACGAGGTGTTCGTCTGCCGCCGGGCGGAGCGCTCGGACTGGGCGGCGCCCGTCTATCCGTCGCGGGGGCCGTCGCGGGGGCCGTCTCGGGGGCCGTCTCGGGGGAAGTGAGGCCGTTGGGTTGAGGCAAAGCCGAAACCCAACGTCACCGAAGCAAAAGGGACAAGGCATGATCGAAGCGGTGATGCTCTGGAACGAGCCGAACAACAAATCCCATTGGGACTTCCAGCTCGATCCGGAGTGGGCGCGGTTCGCCGACATGGTGACGTGCGCGGCCGATGCCATCGCCGCGGTCAACCCGAAACTGCCCAAGGTGCTGGGCGGCATCTCTCCCATCGACGCCGGCTTCATGAACAACATGAAGGGCCGCGGCGTGCTGGAGCACGTGGACGCGGTGGCGGTGCACGGCTTCCCGCTGGACTGGAACCACTGGCAGATCCACGAGTGGCCGGAGAAGCTGAAGGAGATCCAGGCGGTCACCGACCTGCCGCTGTGGGTGTCGGAGGTCGGCGTCTCCAGCTTTGGCGCCGAGGAGGTGCAGGAGTTCGGCCTGCAGCGCACGGCCGAGCTGCTGCGCGGCCGGGCGCCACGCATCCACTGGTACAGCCTGTTCGACCTGCCCCGATCCTGGCCGGCCACCACCCGCCACCGTGAGGCGGAGGGGTCCAGCTATTACCGCCACTTCTACATGGGCCTGATCCGCGAGGACGGCACGCCGAAGCTGGCGCTCAAGCACTTCGACAGGTACACGCCGGACATCGGCCTGTGCCAGTGGTTCCACTTCCAGGACCACCGCCTGGACGAGGGCGTGCGCTGGATGAAGGACCTGGGCGTCACATACCTGCGTACCGGGCTGAGTTGGGCCGACAGCTACCGCGAGGGGGCGCTGGACTGGTTCGACCGGCAGATGGAAGCGCTGCAGGACTTCCAGGTTACGGTGACCTTCTGCTTCACGCCGGAGCACCGCGGCATCGAGCCCCACCACACCAGCCCGCCCCAGGTTCGGGAAGAGTTCGCGACGTTCTGCGCCGACATGGTGCGCCGCTACGCGCCCGCCGACGCCCTGTTCCCCGCCGGAATGTCCCCCGCCGAATGACCCCCTACAGCGCCGCCCTCGGCGTGCCGCCCGGCGCGCGTCTGGTGATCGTCGTCGCCCACCCGGACGACGAGACCATCGGTGCGGGCGGGCTGCTGGCCTCGAACAGAAACATGGTTGCGTCGGGCACCTTCGACGTCCACCTCATCGGCCTGACCGATGGCGCGCCGCGCGACGGGGGGGACGCGGCGGCGGCCGGTTGCGCCGACTGGCGGGCCTACGCCGGACGGCGCCGCAGGGAACTGCAGGCCGCGCTCGCCATCATCGGTTTGCCGCCGGAGCGCGCGGAATCGCTCAACATCCCCGACCAGCAGGCGGCCGAGCATCTGGTGCCGCTGGCGCATCGGCTCGCCGACCGCTTCGCCGCCCTTGCCCCCGACGCCGTGCTGACGCACCCCTACGAGGGCGGGCATCCCGACCACGACGCGGCGGCATTCGCGGTGCGGGCGGCGTGCGCGCTGCTCGCCCGGAACGGCGGGCGGGCACCGCGGTTGGTTGAAATGGCCTTTTATCACCACGCGGCGGGAACGATGACGGTGCAGGATTTCCTGCCGCACGCCGGCTTTCCGGCGCGGACGGTGACGCTCGATTCCCGGCTGCGCGCGGTGAAGCGGCGGATGCTGGATGCGCACGCCTCGCAGGCGGACGTTCTGTCCATGTTCGGGGCGGAGGCGGAGCGCTTTCGCCCCGCCCCGCCGGTCGACTTCACGCGGCCGCCGCACGCCGGGCCGCTGCAGTACGAGGCGTGGGGGTTCGCGATGGACGGGCCGCGCTGGCGGCGCCACGCCGCCGCGGCGTCCGCCGCGATCGGGCTTGAGTTGGGGACTTGAGGGGGCGCAATGGCATTGACCGTTCTCAGCGTGGCCTATCCCTTTGCACCCGTGAGCGCCGACAGCGTCGGCGGGGCCGAGCAGGTGCTGTGCGCGCTCGACGCCGGGCTGGCGCGCGCCGGCCATCGCTCCATCGTCGTCGCCGAGGAGCGCTCGGAGGTGGCCGGCACGCTGATCCCCGTGCCGCGCTCGCACGGCGAAGTGGACGATGCGGCGCGCGCCGCCGGCCACGCGCGGGTGCGGATGGCCATCGGAGAAGCGCTGGCGCGTTTCCCCGTCGACCTCGTGCACCTGCACGGTATCGATTTCGCGACGTACCTGCCGCCGCCGGACGTGCCGGCCCTGGTGACGTTGCACCTGCCGCTGGACTGGTACCCGCCGGGGGCGCTCACGCCCGGCCGGCCGGATACTTGGCTGCACGGCGTTTCCCGCTCGCAGCATGACCGCGCCCCGGCGGGGGTGCGCCTGCTGCCGCCCATCGAGAACGGCGTCCCGGTCGATCGCCTGATGATCCGCGTGCCCAAACGCCGCTTTGCCGTGGCGATGGGCCGCGTGTGCCACGAGAAGGGCTTCCACGTCGCCATCGACGCCGTGCGCCGCACCGACCTGCAGCTCCTGATGGCCGGCGAGGTCTATCCCTATCCCGAGCACCAGCGCTATTTTCATGAGGAGATCCAACCGCATCTGGACGGCCGCTGCCGCTTCCTCGGTCCCGTCGGCTTCGCGCGCAAGCGCTGGATGCTGGGGGCGGCACGCTGCCTGCTGGTGCCGAGCCTCGTCCCGGAGACCAGCTCGCTGGTCGCCATGGAGGCGCTGGCCTGCGGCACGCCGGTGGTGGCCTTCCCGGCCGGGGCGCTGGCCGACATCGTCGAGCCCGGCGTCACCGGCTTCCTGGTCGAGGACGCCGCGCAGATGGCCGAGGCGATCGCCGCCTGCGAGCGGATCGACCCCGAGACCTGCCGCGCCGCGGCGCGCGTCCGCCACGCGCAGGACCGCATGGTGGTGCGCTACATCGCCCGTTACGAAGAGCTGGCCGCCGGCCGCGAGCGCGCCATCGGCGCCGCGTGAGCACCGCCGTCCGCTGGCTGACCGACGAGGCGGCGCTGGACGCGCTGGTGCCGGACTGGGCGGCGCTTTGGGCCGCCACCCCCGGCGCCCTGCCGTTCCAGTCGCCCGCGTGGCTGATGGCGTGGTGGCGGGCCTTCCGGCCCGGCCGGCCGTGGGTGCTGGCGCTGCGCCGGGACGGGCGGCTGGCCGGCGTCCTGCCGCTGTACGAGCACGGCGGCACGCTGCGCCTGTTGGGCGCGGGAACCACGGACCTGCAGGACGCGCCGCTCGATCCAACCCTGTTCCCTGCCGCCACGGAGGCGCTGCGCGCCCTGGCGGTGGAATTGCCTGGCGCCACGCTGGACCTGTTCGACGTCGTCGAAGGCTCGGCGCTGCTGGCCCTGCCGCTGCCGCCGGGCTGGCGGGAGGAGATCCGGGACGGCGACGTCTGTCCGGTGCTGGACCTCACGCGGCCGCTGCCGGCCGGGGCGGAGCGCAACCTGCGCCACGCCCGGGCACGCGCCCGGCGCGCCGGTGGCCTGACCGTGGAGCGGGTGGACGCCCGCACCCTGCCGGACCGCCTGGACGCGCTGTTCCGCCTGCATGGGGCGCGTTGGGCGGCGCGCGGCGAGCCCGGCGTCTTCGCGCCGCCCGCCGTGCGCGCCTTCCACCGTGCGGCGGCGGCCGGGCTGCTGGAAACCGGGGCATTGCGCCTGACGACGCTGTTCCTCGGCGGGCGGCTGGCCGCCGTGCATTACGGGCTCTGCCACGGTGGGCGGGCTTTCTACTACATCGGTGGCTTCGATCCGGAGGCCGCGGCGGTCGGCCCCGGCACGCTCGCCGTCGGTCACGCCATCCGGGAGGCCGTCGGGGAAGGGGCGCGGGAGTTCCATTTCCTGCGCGGCCGGGAGCCCTACAAATACCGCTGGGGCGCGCAGGACCGGACGACGCTGCGGCGATTGGTGGTGTTACCACGCGTGTAGGGGGCGGTGGATCGCCGCGCAATGCGAGCATGCAAAAAACGCAAATTAGTCACAATTGATTCATAAATACGCCAGAGTATGGTGCCATCTCTTACACGAAAGGGGTACGCGGCATGGCTGTGCGCGAGGATGTTCTGGAGCGGGCGATCGACACGCTGCGTTCCGATCCGAGTGCCGAGGAAAAGGCGCAGCTCCTGCTGGCGCGCCTGGAGGCCGTTCGCACCAACCTCTGCGCCGATCCGCAGTGCCACCAGCGCTGCCAGGTTTCGTGCGGCAAGCCGCTGGCCGCGTAGTCCGCCTCTATCCCAGCAGCTTCGCCACCAGCACGTGGTCGACGAAGCGTCCGTCGATGCGGGCGTAGCGGCGGCACACCGCCTCCTCCGCATAGCCACGGGATGCGGCGAACCGCCGGGCGCGGGCGTTGTGGCCGAGGATCCAGGCCGACAGCCGGTGCAGGCCGGACCCGCCCGCCCACGCCTCCGCTTCGGCGAGCAGGCGCGTGCCGACGCCGCACTCCCAGTGATCGCGGCGCACCGCCAGCGCCACGGCGCCGTCGTGCGCGGTGCGGCGGTGGGAGCCGGTCCACACCGACACCGCCCCGGCGATGCCGCCGTCGGCGCCGACGGCGGCCAGCGTCACGGCGCGGCGCTTTCGCACTCCGGCCAGGAAGCGGCGGGCGTGTTCGGGGCCGGCCAACCCCTCCTCGGGTCCGCGCAGCAGGAAGGGCGTCTCGCGGCGGACGGCGGCGTCGAAGGCATGGTAGGCGTCGGCGTCCTCCGGCCCGGCAGGGCGGATGGTGAGGGGGCCGGGCAGGGCGGGCGGCACGGCGTCCAGCAGCAGCGGAGCCCAGTTCGGAGCATCGGCGGGTGACAGGGGCTTGCCGAGGATCAGTTCGTCCCGCCACGCGCCGGCCACCTGCATGGCGTCGCGCATGCTCCCCTCGTCCACATAGCCCAGGCGGCGGTACAGGGCGTGGGCGCGGAGGTTGGGGGCGGCGGCCGTCAGTTCCAGCCGGTGCGCACCGATGGCATGCGCCCAGTCCTCGGCCGCCGCGAACAGGCGCGTGCCGAGACCGCGCCCGTGCCACGCGGCGCGCACCCCGGCCTTCAGCGTCAGCACCCCGCGGTTCCGGGCGAGGCGCCCGCCGTTGGCACCGAGATAACCGACGAGGCGCCCGCCATCCTCCCCCACGAAGACCGTCGCGTTGCCGCGCGCCTGGAAGGCCTGCAAATCCTCCGCCGGCCGGCCGGTGACGAGCCAGGACGGCGGTTCGCCGGGTTCGCGCGGCAGGAACGGGCTCTCGGCGTCCACCTCCCGCACCAGATCCAGGAGCGCGGGCGCCTCGGCCGGCCGTGCCGCGCGTATGGTGACGGGGTCGCGCATCGGGCGATTAGAACCATTTGTGCGCCCGCGCGGAAGTCCGATATCGTCGTGCCGCCAACAAGAAAGGGGAACCGGGGCATGCCCACCGTCGCCATCCGCCCGGCCGTCGAAGCTGACGCCGAGCTGATCCTGCGCTTCGTCCGGGAACTGGCGGAGTTCGAGCGCGAGCCGCACGCCGTGAAGGCCACCGTGGAGGACCTCCGCCGCGACGGCTGGGGGCCCAACCCGGTGTTCGAAGCGCTGATCGCCGAGCTGGACGGCGTGCCCGTGGGCTTCGCGCTGACCTTCCGCAACTACTCCACCTGGGAGGGGCGGTTCGGCCTGTTCGTCGAGGACCTGTACGTGACGCCGGAGGCGCGCGGGCACGGGGTGGGCAAGCGCCTGCTGGCCGAGGTGGCGCGCCGCGCCGTGGCCGGGGGGTGCAAGCGCGTGGACCTCAACGTGCTGAACTGGAACCCGGCGCGCGGCTTCTACGAGACCATCGGCATCAGGCACCTGGAGGAATGGCTGCCCTACCGCCTGACCGACGCCGAGCTGGCGGCGCTGGCCGGGCAGGCGGGGTAGCTCAGAACCCCTCGTTGTCGATGTGGACCACGGCCCCGCAGTGCTTGCAGTGCACGGCGTCGGGGTCGTGGCGCGACAGGCCGCACCGCTGGCATTCGACGTGGACCTTGCTGGGCCGGAAGATCGCCTGCGCCAGCTTCACGAACAGCGAGATGCCGGCCAGCATGATCACCACCGACAGGAGGCGCCCGACATCGCCCTCCAGCGTGATGTCGCCGAAGCCGGTGGTGGTCAGCGTGGTGACGGTGAAGTAGATGGCGTCGACGATGTTGGTGATCTTCGGGTTGACGCCGACCTGGAACTCGTAGACCAGCGCGCTCGCCACGAAGATGAAGAGCAGCAGGTTGGTGATGCTGGTCAGCAGCTCGCCATACTGCGCGAAGGCGCCGCCCCGCTGGCGCAGTTGCCGCAGCACCTTCAGCGCGCGTATGAGGCGTATCGCCCGCAGCACCCGCAGGAAGGCGAAGTTGCCGGTGAGCGTGGGGATGAACAGCGTCACGATGACCACGAGGTCGAGCACCGTGCCCAGGCGCAGGATGAAGGAACGCCGGTCGTTGGCGATCCAGCAGCGCAGGGCGAACTCGCCCAGCAGCAGCACGCCGAGCACGGCGTCCGCCACGATCACCCACGGTGACGGCGGCACGAAGGTCAGCGCCGCGAACACGGCGACCGTGACGACGTCGACGCCCAGCAGGAACAGCCGCAGCCGTTCCGATTCGAAGTACGCGCGGCGCGCGGTCTCGCGCAGGTTCGGCCGTTGCGTGGAGGTTGCCGGATCGTGCTGCGGGGTGGCGGTCATGGTGGTGCGGTCATGTGTGTCGGGCGCGGTGAATGGCCGAGACCCTGAATAAACAGCACCATTCGCGACTTCGCTCAACACCCACGGCGCCGACGGGGGAACGGCTTGCCGGGTGGGCGGCAGAACTTGCCGGGTGCGTTTCCGCCGCGGCGCCTCGGAAACGGCTGTTTTCCCTGGTTTCCCGCTGGCCCGCATCCTGCATTCCTTCGCGGCGGGACCCGTTGGGAAAGGAATGCGGACATGGCTGGGATCGGGGATATCGGCGGCATGGTGTCGAGCCTGCAGCAGTCGATCGACGCCGCCATGAAGCGCGTCCAGGAGCAGGCCAAGGCCGAGAGCGGCTCGGCGGCGACGGGCAAGGTGAAGGAATACGAGCAGAGCGTCCGGAAATCCTCGTCCACTCTGTCCTACGCCGCCACCGACATCGGCATGGTGGTGAAGAACAAGACCCGGCTGAACGCCTTCAGCATCCTGGGCAAGGACGACCCGGTCGACTTCTTCAAGTTCAAGGTGACCAACCAGGGCGAACTGGCGCTGGGCCGCGTCGGCGATCCGGACGTGCGCGTGCAACTGATGGACAAGACCGGCAAGATCATCGCCGACAGCAACAAGGATGCGGGCGCCGCCTTCGACGCCTACAAGAAGCTGTCGATGGGCGAACTGACGGTGGATCGCGGCGACTACACGATCCGCGTGGCGCGTGACAAGGGTGTGGCGGCCGGAACCGAGAAGCAGTACGCCCTCCAACTGCGCATGGGCACCTTCAGCGAGGATTACGACACCTACGCCAAGCAGCCGGCGGCCGGTGACACCTCGGGGCAGATCCCGTCCTACGCGCGCACGCTGCAGGCGCTGATGACCGGTAGCAGCGGCGTGAACAGCAGCTCGCTGACGTCGCTCCTGCTCGGCGGCTCGCCGAAGGGGCGGGGCTCGCTGTTCAACGGGCTGTTCTGAGGAAGCGCGGCGAATTCCGGGCGCCGGCGGCGGTGGCGAAGGGCGCGCCGGGCGCGCCCGTGCCCACCGCCGAACGTCTGGCGCCGGCCTTCGATCTCAGGCCGCCGTCTCCAGCTCCGCGTGCCGCTCGCTCAGGCGCAGGTAGCCCTCGCGCTCGTCGCGCATCGACACCAGCAGATCCATCAGGCTGTCCCGGACGAAGACGTCGCCCTCGCTGGCGATTTTCTCTTCGGTCATCCGAATGAAGCTATCCAAAAGGGTAAGGTGGGCGCGGGAAGCGGACTGGATCTTCGTGTTGACGTTGGTGAAGGCCATCGTACTTCTCCATCGGTTGGGTGGGTGTCGATGAGCCTATTTAGACGACCAAACCGTTAACGACTTCTTACCATGCGTTGATGGCGGGCGTATTCTTGGGAATTACTCATGGAGATAGGTGGGATTACTACAGTGTTATCCCTTCCGGGCTTCCTCCAAGGGGTTAAGCCATTTCCCAGGCCGGCACCGGGCGGCGGGCCTCGGCGCGCTCGGCCAGATGACCGAACAGCGGGGCCATGGCCTGCGGCGCGCCCTCCAGGTCCGGGTCGGGCCCCTCCATCAGCAGCGTGCCTTCCTCGCCCGCCCCGATGATGCACCAGCCGCGCGCCAGCATCTCCGCCACCCGCTTCTTCGAGATCAGCGCCCGGATGTGGTCGGTCGCGTAAACACCCATGCGTGCCTCCATCGTCTCGTCGATCATCGTGCGTCCACGATGCCGCGGCAAAAAGAACAAATCAAGAACATTCTTTTCGGAGCCGATACCCGCCACCCGATGTCCGCCACCCGATGTCCGCCCCTTGCCGCCGGCCGCGGGGCGGCTCAGATCTTCAGCGGGAAACGACGCTTGGGGAGAACGCCGGCATGGTCGGCAAACCGGACGTGCGCACCGAAACCGATTCCTTCGGCCCCATCGAGGTGCCGGCCGATCGCTACTGGGGCGCGCAGACGCAGCGCTCCCTGCAGAACTTCCGCATCGGCGGCGAACGCATGCCGGTCCCGCTGGTGCGCGCGCTGGGCGTGCAGAAGAAAGCGGCGGCGCTGGCCAACATGGAGTTGGGCGCGCTCGACCCCGCACTGGGCCGCGCCATCGTCGAGGCGGCGGAGGAGGTGGCGGACGGCACGCTGGCCGACCATTTCCCGCTGGTGGTCTGGCAGACCGGCTCCGGCACGCAGACCAACATGAACGCCAACGAGGTGATCTCCAACCGGGCGATCGAGTTGCTGGGCGGCGAGCGCGGCTCGAAGGTGCCGGTGCACCCGAACGACCACGTCAACATGGGCCAGTCGTCCAACGACAGCTTTCCCACCGCCATGCACATCGCGGCCGTCGAGCAGATCCACCACGATCTGGTCCCGGCGCTGGAGCACCTGCACGCCGCCCTGGCGGGCAAGGCCGACGCCTTCAAGGACATCGTCAAGATCGGCCGCACCCATCTGCAGGACGCCACGCCGCTGACGCTGGGGCAGGAGTTCTCCGGCTACGCCGCGCAGGTGAAGTACGGAATCGCGCGGGTAAAGGGTTGCCTGCCCCGGCTCTACCCGTTGGCGCAGGGCGGCACGGCGGTGGGCACCGGGCTGAACGCGCGGGCGGGCTTCGCCGAGGCGTTCGCGCGGCAGGTGGCCGCCATCACCGGCCTGCCGTTCGTGACGGCGGAGAACAAGTTCGAGGCGCTGGCCGCGCACGACGCGCTGGTGGAGGCGCACGGGGCGCTGAACACCATCGCCGTGTCGTTCATGAAGATCGCCAACGACGTCCGCCTGCTGGGCTCCGGCCCGCGCTGCGGCATCGGCGAGATCGCCCTGCCGGAAAACGAGCCGGGATCCTCCATCATGCCCGGCAAGGTCAACCCGACGCAGTCGGAGGCGATGACCATGGTCGCGGCGCAAGTGATGGGCAACCACACGGCGGTGACCGTGGCCGGAGCCACCGGCCATTTCGAGCTGAACGTCTTCAAGCCGGTGATCATCTACAACGTGCTGCAGTCCATCCGCCTGCTGGCCGACGCGGCGGTGAGCTTCACCGACAATTGCGTGGTCGGCATCGAGCCCAACCGGGAGCGCATCGACCAGTTGCTGGCCGACAGCCTGATGCTGGTCACCGCGCTGAACCCGCACATCGGCTACGACAACGCCGCCAGGATCGCCAAGAAGGCGCACAAGGAGGGTACGACGCTGAAACAGGCCGGCGTCGCGCTGGGCCTGCTGACCGAGGAGCAGTTCGATCAGTGGGTCCGACCGGAGACGATGATCGGGCCGCGGTAAGAGGTGGCCGCTACGCCTCCTCGGCGAAGAAGTCGGTCACCAGCGCGTTGAAGCGCCGCGCGTGCTCGATCTGCGTCCAGTGGCCGCAACGGCCGAACATGTGCAGTTGGGCGTCGGGGATCAACTCGAACAGGCGTTGCGAGGTGGCCGGCGGGATCACCTTGTCCTCGCGGCCGTGGACGATGAGCGTTGGCTGCGTGATGCGGCGGATGTCGTCCTCGGCGCTGGCCATGGCGTCCACCCAGCGCTGGCGCGGCGCCGGGAACATCGCCGAGAAGGACTCCTGGAAGCCTGGGCGGACGCTGGCGCGGTAGCGCAGTTCCGCCAGTTCGTCGTTGACCAGGGTGCGGTCGTAGGCGAACAGGTCGAGCAGCCCGCGCATCGCCTCGATCGACGGCTCGTAGCCCCACACCGTGTCGAGACCTGGCGTGATCGGGAACGGCACGCCGACGCTGCCCATCAGCACCAGCCGCCGCACGCGCGCCGGGTGGCGGATCGTCAGCGCCAGCGCCAGCGCGCCACCGAACGAATTGCCCACCAGATGCACGCGCTCCAGCCCCAGCGCGTCGAGCACGCCGATCGCGTGTTCGACCCAGCCGTCGAGCCCGTAGCTGGCGTCGGGTCGCCGTTCGGTGAAGCCGAAGCCGGCCATGTCCGGCGCCACGACGCGGAAGCGCTGCGCCAGGTGCGGGATGGTGAGGCGCCAGTTGGCCCAGGCGCTGACGCCCGGACCCGAGCCATGGATCAGCACGACCGAGTCGCCGCTGCCGGCGTCGTGCAGGTTGGTGGCAAGGCCGGCGGCGGTGACCGTGCGGCCGATCTCGGGGTTCTCGGCGGCCATTGGGCTTCCTCCCGTGCGTGGAGCCGTTCTTTCGATCCTGATAATATCGATATTTTGCAGTTTGCACAGATATTTTGACGCGGTGGCGCCGGATGTCCGTTGCGCTATGATCGCCGCGTCAACGCGAAGGATCTCCATGAAGAAGCGTTCCGTCCTCATCGCCGGCCATCCCACCAGCGTGTCGCTGGAGGAGGAGTTCTGGGACGCCTTGAAGGAGGTGGCGGCGGCGCGGCGGCTGTCGGTCAACGCGCTGATCGAGGCGATCGACGCCGAGCGCGCCGGCAACCTGTCCTCCGCCATCCGCGTCTTCGTGCTGAACGCCTACCGCCGGGGCGGCGGGGGTGCTACACCGGAGACGCCCGCCTCCTGACTCTCCGGACCGCCCCGTGCCGCCCGATCTCAGCCCGCTCGACCTCGTCGCCTTCGCCTGGTTCCTCGGCATCTGGGGGGCGTTCAACCTGGTGCAGGACCACCTGCTGCGCGGCCGCACGCACGTCAACCAGCACCTGAAGATCGTGCGCCGCGTGTGGATGGAGCGCATGCTGGAGCGCGAAAACCGCATCGTGGATTCGCAACTCGTCGGCCACACGATGAACAGCTGCACCTTCTTCGCCTCCACCACCATGCTGGTGCTGGCGGGCCTGCTGGGCTCCTTCGGCGCCATCGAACACGCGCACGACATCATCACCGCCCTGTCCTTCACGGTGCGGACATCGCGCCAGTTCTTCGAGCTGAAGATGCTGCTGCTGGTGAGCATCTTCACCTACGCCTTCTTCAAGTTCACCTGGGCGCTGCGGCAGTACAACTATGTCTGCGCGCTGATCGGCGCCGCACCGCTGCCGCCGGTGCCGGACGCCGAGCGGGCGGCCTGCGCCGCGAACATCGCCCAGACGCTGACGCTGGCGGTGACGGCGCTGAACGGGGGCCTGCGCGCCTACTACTTCGCGCTGGCGGCGCTGTGCTGGGTGATCAGCCCGTGGCTGTTCATGGCGGCGACCGCCTTCGTCGTCGGCGTGCTGGTGCGCCGCCAAGCCTGGTCCGCCACCGAACGCGTGATCGCCGTCCAGGTCGACCGGCTGGAAAAGCCGCTGTAGATCGCCGGCCCAATTTTCGCCCTTCCAAATTGTTCGTGCAACGCCCAATTCTCTGACGGAGAATTCCGAGCAGGGAGCTGGGGCAATGGCGGACACGCAGTCGACAGCATCGCAGCCGGTACCGCAGGCCGCGGCGGGCTTTCCCTACGCCGACCGGGTGCGCACGGTCGAACCGGCGCGGGTCTTCGCCTGGCTGGCGGCCGGATGGGCCGACATGCGGGCGGCGGCGTGGGTGAGCCCGGCCTACGGCGCGTTGTTCGTGATCATCGGTTTCGCCCTGACCGTGGGCCTCACCATGGCCGGCATGGCGTACCTGATCGCGCCGATGATCGGCGGCTTCCTGCTGGTGGCGCCGCTGCTGGCGCTCGGCCTCTACGCCGTGTCGCGGGACGCGGAGGAGGGGCGGCGGCCGTCCTTCTGGCGCGCGCTGACGGCGTGGCGGGCCAACCCCTACCACATCCTGACCGCCGGCCTCGTCCTGATGCTGTTCGTGATGATCTGGGTGCGGCTGAACGTCATCGCCTACGCGCTGTTCTTTCCCTACCATTCCATGACACTGGAAAGCCTGTTCGAGCAGGCGTTGACCCTCCAGGGCATCACCTTCCTGGTGTTCGTCACGGCGCTGGGCCTCGCCTTCGCCGCCGTTGCCTTCGTCACCAACGTCACGGCGCTGCCGATGATGCTCGACCGCCCGGTGGACGTGTTCGCCGCCGCGCTGGTGTCGATCATCGCGGTGGTGAAGAACCCGCGCGCTATGGCGCTGTGGGCCGGCGTGATCGTGCTGGTGACGGGTGTGGGGCTGTTGACCGCGTTCGCCGGGCTGGTGGTGGCGCTGCCGCTGATCGGGCACGCGAGCTGGCACGCCTACCGCGATCTGGTCAAGCGCGAGGACGAGGCGTAGCCCGCGTCCCTACTTCAGCAGGATCTTGCCACCCTTGCGGGCCATCTTCGACCAGTCCTTGGCGAAATAGCCGAAGTCGCGGCTGGGCCGGCCGAACAGCCAGCCCTGGGCGTAGGGGACGTTCAGCTCCTCCAGCAGCATGGCGTGGTCCGGCTCCTCGACCTGTTCGCCGATGAGCTGGAGGCCCAACTGGTGGCAGACGTCCACCATGGAGCGCAGCATCGCCATGTCGCGCGGGCTGCCGGCCGCCCCCTTCACGAACTTGCCGTCGATCTTGGCGAAATCCACCTGCAGCCCGTACAGCGACTGGAACGAGGTGGAACCGGCGCCGACGTCGTCCAGGCAGATGCGGTAGCCGGTACGCCGCAGCTTCTGCAGCACCTCGTTCAGCTTGGCGATGTCGGTGACGACCACCGTCTCCGTCACCTCCAGCAGCAGCTTCTGCGCGAGGGCGCCGTAGGGTTCGGTCACCGCGTTGAACTGCTGGAGGAACAGCGGGCTCATCAGCGTCTTGGCCGACAGGTTGATGGCCACGTCCGGCAGCTTCGGCTCCTTGTGGAAGGCCTTCAGCGTGTCCAGCACCGACTGGCTGAGCAGCAGGTCGAAGTCGTAGATGAGACCGACGTCCTCGGCGAACGTGATGAAGTCGGCCGGGGACGGCATGCCCTCCACCCGCGTCAGCGCCTCCAGGTGGTGCACCTCCTGCGTCGCCAGATCGACGATGGGCTGGTAGACGACGAAGAACTCGCGCTTCTCGATGGTGGCGCGCATGCGGCCGATGCGGTCCACCGCGTCGGACAGCATGCGCTTGGCGCCGTCCTCCAGCGAGGAGATGGTGAATTCGCCCCCCTGGGCGGAGGCGAAGGCCTGCACCGTGTAGACCAGCGCGCGGGCCGCGTCGGTGGCGTCAAGCTGGGCGCTGGCCATGTCCAACTCCCACGCGCGGATGCCGCCCTCCAGCTCGCCGCCCGCCTCCTGGATGATCCGGGTGATGTGCGCCTGCACCTCCTGGCCGTCGATGTCGGAGGCGTGAACGATGCCGAACCGGTCGGACGCCAACTGGCCGGCGCTGTCGCCGTCGGCCGAGATGCCGCGCAGGTAGGCGTCGATGCCCTGCCTCACCTCCGTCGCCTGCCCCTCCGGCAGGGATTCGACCATCGCCTGCAGCCCTTCGACCAGCAGCAGCGTCAGCCCGTGGTCCAGCCCCTTCTCGCGCGCCCGCACAATGCGGTCTTCCAGGATGGTCACGAAGCTGTGCCCGTCCAGCATCTGGCCCGCACCCGGTGCCATGCCGGAGAGTTCGTGCGCCCGCGGGCCGGAGGCGAGCTGGACCGTGAGGAACAGCGAGCCGGGGCAGGACTCCAGCCGGCAGCCGCCGAGCAGTGCCGGGAAGCGGTGCCCGTCGTGCGCCTGGAAGACGACGCGGGCCGGCTTGATCCGCGTCTTCTCGACAACGCGGTCGAGAAGCACCTGGACGTATTTGCGGTCGGTCGGCGCCACCAGGTCGAACAGGCTGACCCCGACCAGGCTGGCCACGTCGCCCGGCGTCAGGCGGCAGCGCGCACCGGCGGAGAACAGGATGACTCCCCGCTCGTCGGTTTCGATCAGCAGGTCGGCGGCGGCGAAGGCGAAGCCGACGAAGCGGTCGCGGTCGCGGAACGACGCGGGGCGCGCCTGCGCCACGGCCGATCGCGCCGCGTCGGTCACCCGGGTGACGGGCGTCGGCCGCTCAGCGCTGCGCGCCGGTCGGAGAGGTTGGGCGGAGGGCCCGGCCGGCGGTGGAGGATGGATCGCCATGAAACCGTGTATTTGAAACAAAGTCCATCGAACGTTTTGCACGCATAATAGATGACCGTACAGACAGAGATCATTTTAGAAAAGTATGAAGAATTGCCGAACGCCGGCATCCCGCCGCGCCTTGCGCGCGGGGCGGGGCGGGGGCGGCAGGCGCCCCCGTTTTGATTTTCCGAAGTTTCAGCCCCGGCCGGCGGGGAACAGGCGGTTGACGTGGCCCATCTTGCGGCCGGGGCGGGCTTCCGCCTTGCCATAGAGGTGCAGGCGGGCACCGGACTCGGCCAGAAGCTCCGGCCAGCGGTCCGCGTCGTCGCCGATCAGGTTCTCCATTTCGGCGGGGAACAGCGCCTGCGTGGCGCCCAGTGGCAGGCCGCAGACGGCGCGCACCAACTGCTCGAACTGGCAGGTGGCGCAGGCGTCCATGGTCCAGTGGCCGGAGTTGTGCGGGCGCGGCGCCATCTCGTTGACCAGCACGCGGCCGTCGCGGGTGACGAACATCTCCACCGCCAGCAGGCCGACCACGCCCAGCGACTCG
>DASPIO010000222.1:0-12082 GCA_035629155.1 Azospirillum sp.
ACGCCACCCTGGCCCAGCCGCTCGTGGATGAAGAGCAACAGCTCGTGCTGCTTGCGAGTGAGCATTTGTGCCTCCCGGCGGTCGCCGTACTAGATCTGGAACAAAAGCAAAACGCTTGCAGCTTGTTCTAGTTTGGTTCTGTGCTTCCGTCAAGCGCCGGCTTTGCGGATCGGCGTGGAAATTTCGGCAGGTCACGGACCGAAAGGCAGCTCAAACAGACAGGCGGCTCAGACGGAAAGGCAGCCGCCGGACAGCGGGATCACCTCCACCCGGTCGCCCGGCCGGGCCGGCGGCGCGTGCGGCGGGCGTACGATCAGCGCGTCCGCTCGTGCCATGCGCGACATCATGGCGCTGTCCTGGCGGGAGAAGGGCGTGGCCACCGGGTCGCCGCCGGGGGCTGCGGCCAGCGTGGCGCGCACGTAGTCGGCGCGGTCGTCACAGGCTGGCAGGGGGCCGCCGAGTCGGGCGGCGCGGGTCGGCTCGTCCGCCGGCAGGCCTTGCAGGGCGCGCAACAGCGGCCTGAGGAACAGCACGGCCGCCACCGCCGACGACACCGGGTTGCCGGGCAGGCCGAGCAACCGGCCATTGTTCGTGCGGCCGAACATCACCGCCTTGCCCGGCCGCATGGCGATGCGGTGGAAATCCAGATCGCCGCCCAGCACCGTGCGCACATGGTCGTGGTCGCCTTCCGACGCGCCGCCGGAGGTGACCAGCAGGTCGCAACCGACCGCACCCTTCGCCAGGAGCGCGAGCGCTTCCGGCGTATCGCCGGCCACACCGAGGACATGCGGCACGCCGCCCTCCGCCGCCACCAGCGCCGACAGGAAAAAGGCGTTGGAGCTGACGATCTGGCTGGGCCCCAAAGGTTCGCCGGGCAGGCGGATCTCGTCGCCGGTCGGCAGGACCGCCACGCGCGGCCGGCGGTGCACGCGCAGCCAAGGGGCGTTGGCGGCCGCCGCCAGTCCAACGTCGCGGGCCGTCAGGCGCCGGCCGGCGGGCAGCACCACTTCGCCATCGCGGAAATCCAGGCCGGCCGGGCGCACGAACTTGCCTGGCATTGGGGCGACGGGAACGCGGATGGAGTCGCCCTCGGCGGCGACGTCCTCCTGCATCACCACCGCGTCGGCGCCGTCGGGCAGCGGCGCGCCGGTGAAGATGCGTACGGTCTCGCCCGGACCTACCGCGCCCGTAAAGGCGTGCCCGGCGGCGGATTCGCCGATGTGGCGTAACGTGACGGGGGATTCGTCGGTGGCACCGGCGAGGTCGGCGGCGCGCACCGCCCAACCATCCATGGCGGCGGCGGCGAACGGCGGCTGTGACAGCCGCGCCACCACCGGTTCCGCCAGCACGCGGCCCAGCGCCTCGTGCAGCCCCACGGTCTCCGCCGGCAGCGGCGGGCAGTGGGCGAGCATGCGGGCCAGGGCCTCGGCGACGGAGATCATGTCGGCACCATCAGGTTGGGGGCACGCTCCACTCGCCGCTCTTGCCGCCGGCCTTGTGGACGAGTTGCACGCCGGTGATCGTCATGCCCCGATCCACCGCCTTGCACATGTCGTAGACGGTGAGTGCCGCCACGGAGACGGCGGTCAGCGCCTCCATCTCCACGCCCGTGCGGCCCTTCAGCTTGCAGGTGGCGGTGACGTCCACGGCGTTGCGGTCGGGGTCGCAGGTCAGGTCGACCTTGACTGAGGTGAGGGCCAGCGGGTGGCAGAGCGGGATCAGGTCCGGCGTGCGCTTGGCGCCCATGATGCCGGCCAGCCGCGCCACCGAGAGCACGTCGCCCTTCTTGACGCCGCCTTCCATGATCAGCCTCAGCGTCTCCGGCTGCATGACGACGGAGCCGCGGGCGGTGGCCGTGCGCTCCGTCTCGTCCTTGTCGGAGACGTCGACCATCACGGCGCGCCCCTCGCTGTCGAAATGGGTGAAGCCGGTCATCGGTCCTCGCACCGTCGTAGTCGTAGGTTGGGTTGAGCCGAAGGTGAAACCCCAACGGCCTGGCATCGCTCGAACGTCGGGTCTTCGCTGGTGCTCAACCCAACCTACGGCGGCGCCATCACCGCGCCAACAGCGCCTTGGTCGCGGCGGTTACGTCGTCCTGGCGCATCAGGGATTCGCCGACCAGGAAGCACTTGGCGCCGACCGCTGCCATGCGGGCGAGGTCGGCGGGGGAATTCAAGCCGCTCTCGGCGACCAGCATGCGGTCGGCGGGAACGCCGGCCGACAGTTCGACCGTCGTCGCAAGATCGACCGTCAAGCTTTTGAGATTACGGTTGTTCACGCCCAGAAGCGGAGTCTTCAGTTTAAGCGCCCGCTCCATCTCCGGCGCGTCGTGCACCTCGACCAGCACGTCCAGGCCATACTCAAGGGCCGCCGCCTCCAACTCCGCGGCCTGGGCATCGTCGAGGGCCGCCATGATCAGCAGGATGCAGTCGGCGCCCAGCGCTCGCGCCTCGGCGACCTGATAAACGTCCAGCATGAAGTCCTTGCGCAGCACCGGCAGGTCGACGGCGGCGCGGGCGGCGACGAGGTACTCGTCCTTGCCCTGGAAATACGGCTCGTCGGTCAGGACCGACAGGCAGGTGGCCCCGCCGGCGGCGTAGGCGCGGGCCAGCGTGGGCGGATCGAAGTCGGCGCGAATCAGGCCCTTGGACGGGCTGGCCTTCTTGATCTCGGCGATCAGGCCGTAGCGACCCGATTCCACCGTGTGGCGCAGCGCGCTGATGAAGCCGCGCGGCGGCGACATGTCGCGGGCGGCGGCCTCCACATCGGCGAAGGGCCGGGTGGCCTTGCGCGCGGCGATATGGTCGCGCTTGTCGGCGCAGATTCTGGCAAGCACGTCACTCATTCGGCCGGTACCGTCTCGTGGGTGATGGTGACGAGGCGGTGCAGGACCGTGCGTGCCGCCCCGGAATCAATGGCATGGCGGGCAATCTCGACACCCTGCTTGAGGTCGGACGCCGTTCCGGCGACGATCAGCGCCGCGGCTGCGTTCAGCACGACGATGTCGCGGTAGGCACCGGGCACACCGTCGAACAGCGCGCGCAGCGCCTCGCCGTTGTGGGCGCCGTCGCCGCCCTTCAGGTGCTCCGGGCGGGCCAGGAAGATGCCGGCGTCCTCCGGGTGCACCTCGAACACGGTCACCGCGCCGTCCTTGAGCTGGGCGACGGTCGTGGGGCCGGTGGTGGTGATCTCGTCCAGCCCGTCGGCGCCGTGCACGACCCAGGCGGATTCGCTTCCCAGGCGCTTCAGCACGTGCGCCAGCGGCTCCACCCACTGCTTGGCGAAGACGCCCAGAAGCTGGCGCTTGGCGCCGGCCGGATTGGACAGCGGGCCCAGCAGGTTGAACACGGTGCGCGTGCCCAGCTCCACGCGGGTCGGGCCGACGTTGCGCATGGCCAGATGGTGGCGCGGCGCCATCAGGAAGCCGAAGTTGGCCTCCCACAGCGCCTTCTTCACCAGCGCCATGTCGCAGTCGATGTTGACGCCGACGGCGGCCAGCACGTCCGCCGCGCCCGATTTGGACGACAGCGCGCGATTGCCATGCTTGGCCACCGGCACGCCGCAGGCGGCGGCGACCAGAGCCGCGGCGGTGGAGATGTTGAAGGTGCCGGCGCCGTCACCGCCGGTGCCGCAGGTGTCGATGGTGCCGGGCGGCGCCTCGATCGGCAGGGCCTTGGCGCGCATGATGCGCGCACCGCCGGTGATCTCCTCCACCGTCTCGCCGCGCACGCGCAGCGCCATCAGGAAGCCGCCCATCTGCGACGGCGTGGCGTTGCCGGACATGATGATGTCGAAGGCGAACTCGGCCTCCGGCTCGGTCAGCGCGTTGCCGGCCGCCACCTTGGCGAGGATGGCCTTCATGTCGGTGATGTCGCCGTGCGTTGCACTCATGCCACGGTCTCCAGCCGGCGGGTCAGCGAGAGGAAGTTCTGCAGGATCGTGTGGCCGTGCTCGCTCTCGATGCTCTCGGGGTGGAACTGCACGCCGTGAATCGGCAACTCGCGGTGGGCGAGCGCCATGATGAGGCCGTCCGCCGTCTCGCCGGTCACCTCCAGGCAGGTCGGCAGCGAGGCGCGGTCGACGATCAGCGAGTGGTAGCGGGTGGCGCGGAACGGCGAGGGCAGGCCCTTCAGCACGCCCCTGCCTTCGTGAATGATGTTGTCGACCTTGCCGTGCATCGGCACCGGGGCGCGCACCACGTCGCCGCCGAACGCCTGGCCGATGGCCTGATGCCCCAGGCACACGCCCATCAGCGGCAGCCGCGCCTTGGCCGCCGCGTCGATCAGCGGCAGGCAGATGCCAGCCTTGTCCGGGTCGCAGGGGCCGGGGGACAGCAGGACACCGTCCGGCCTGAGCGCCAGCGCCTCCTCCACGGTCAGGGCATCATTGCGCCGGACGACCACGTCGGCGCCCAGCTCGCCCAGGTAATGGACGAGATTGTACGTGAAGCTGTCGTAATTATCGATGAGGAGCAGCATAGAGGCCACCGGCGTTCCGGCATCGTTCCCGAAGGGGCCTACCCTAACCGGCCGGGGGGCGGATTTCCAGCGTTGCGCGGCGCGCAAGGACTCTGTTGCAGCGGGCGGCGCCCGGTGCCACCCTCGCCGACGCCCCTAGGAGACCGCAGAGCCCATGACCGCCGGCATCGCCGCCCCACGCGCCGCCCCACGCCCGGAGCCCGCCTGATGGCCCGTCGACGCGCCCGTCCGTCCGGCAAGGGGCTGACCGCGACTCCGTTCCTGCTGGCGCTGGGAGCCGTGGCGGTGGTGTTCGGCGTGGCCGTCGGCGTCGCCCTGCTTACCGGCCGCACCGCGCCCGCCAAGGCGGTGACGCCGGTGAGCGCCACGGTGACGCTGCCGTCTGCACCGGCCATCGCGGTGCCGCCCGTCACCGAGCCGGAACCCGGCGTGCCCTTCGAGGAGGTGGACGTGCCTCCCGTGCCTGAGCCGCCGCCGCCGCCGGCACCGGCACCGGTGCAGGCCGCCTTGCTGCCCCCGCCCGTGCCGCCCGCGCCCGGAACCGTGCCGCTGTGGCGCAGGAACGCCGTGCCTTTCGCCCTGCCGAACGGCAAGCCGGCGATCGCCATCGTCATCGACGACCTCGGCGTGGACCGCAGACGCTCGGCCCGCACGGTGAAGCTGCCCGGCCCGCTGACGCTGGCGTGGCTGCCCTACGCCGAGCAACTGCGCGAACAGACCCGCGCCGCGCAGGCCGCCGGGCACGAACTGCTGCTGCACCTGCCGATGGAGCCCAGCGTGCAGGCCGACCCCGGCCCGGACGCCCTGCTCACCCGCCTGGACAAGGCGGAGATCCAGCGCCGCTTCGTCCAGGCGCTGGCGAGCTTCGACGGCTACGTCGGCGTCAACAACCACATGGGCAGCCGCTTCACCGCCGACCGCGCCGCCATGGCGCCGGTTCTGGGCGAGATCCAGCGACGCGGCCTGTTGTGGATCGACAGCCGCACGACGCCCAAT
The DNA here is from genome assembly GCA_035629155.1 of Azospirillum sp. Lineage (GTDB taxonomy): Bacteria > Pseudomonadota > Alphaproteobacteria > Azospirillales > Azospirillaceae > Azospirillum. The sequence goes on from DASPIO010000222.1 coordinate 5,475, forward strand.
AGCGCCGGCATGGTGCTGGCCCAGGAAATGCGCATGCCGCACGCCGGGCGCGACATCTTCCTGGACAACGTGCAGAGCGTGGGCGCCGTGCGCGCCCAACTTGCCAAGACCGAGGCGGTGGCGCGCCGGCAAGGCTTCGCCATCGCCATTGGCCATCCGCACGACGCCACGCTGGAGGCACTGGCCGCGTGGCTTCCCGAGGTGAGGAAGCGCGGCTTCACGCTGGTGCCGGTCAGCGCCATCGTGCGCGCCCGCTGTTCCTGCTGACGTGTTCAACAACCAAGAAAGGATCGGATCATGGCTGAGACGTACAAGGTGGAGGGCATGACCTGTGGCGGCTGCGTGCGCTCCGTCACCAACGCCATCACCAAGGCGGCGCCCGGCGCCACGGTGTCGGTCGACCTGCCGACGGGCGTGGTGTCCGTGGAGGGCGCGCCGGCCGACACGGTGAAGGCGGCGGTGGAAGGTGCGGGATTCGACTTCAAGGGTGCCGCGTAGGCTGGGTTGAGCGCCAGCGAAGCCCAACGTCCTTGCGCCGCGGCGACGTTGGGTTTTCGCCTGCGGCTCAACTCAACCTGCGTTTCCACACCAGAACGCCCAGTGCCCAGGCCAGTGACACGACGAGCGCGGCCGCCAGCGCCCAGGCGCGCCCGGCGGGTTCGGCCAGCAGGTGCAGGGTGAGGATGCACAGGAAGAAGCCGGGGTTGGTGATCAGCGCGCTGCGCATCGCCGCGGCGACCGCCGCGCCGCCCAGGCGCAGGTGCAGGATCACCACGAGGCTCGACAGGGCGATGGGGTAGATGGCGCCGATGCCCGTTGCGGCCGGGCCGATGGCGCGGCTGAGCGAGGTCACCGTCGCCACCAGCACGCCGACCAGCAGGGCGCGCAGCGGCATGTCGTACCAGCGCGCCGGGGCGCCGACCTTCTTCAGTTCGGGGATCGGTCTGCGCACCAGCGGGAAGCCCAGAGCGTAGAAGGCCAGCACGAGCAGCACCGCCGCCTCGACCGTCCAGTCCGCGACCGCCTGCAGGGCGGCGGCCAGCGCGATCCACGCGGCCGACGCCACGCCCAGGGTCACGGAGAGCGAGTGGTAGGGGGCGAGGCGGACCAGCAGCACCAGGAAGGTGATCATCGCCGCGTTGCTGGCGAGGCTGGAAAGCGCCGTCGCGGCGATGAACCGGTCGTCGTGCTCGACCGCCAGGATGACATAGGCCGGGCCGGTGGAAACGGGCAGGGTGGCGATCACGCCGCCGAAGAACGGCCCCGCCTTCTCGGCGACGACCGAAGCCAGCACGACGACCAGCGCCGCGCCCAGAACCTTGACCAGCGGCGCCAGCCAGACCGCGTCGAGCATGGGCGCACGTTACCCGCGCGCCGCCGCCTTCACCGTTTCCTCGGCGGCGCGGATCAGCGCCTTGGCCTTGTTGACGGTTTCCTGGTACTCGGATTCGGGATCGCTGTCGGCCACCACGCCGCCGCCGGCCTGGACGTACATGGTGCCGTCCTTCAGCACCGCCGTGCGCAGCGCGATGCAGGTGTCCATGGCGCCCGACGCGCCGAAGTACCCCACGCAGCCGGCGTAGACGCCGCGCCGGGCTTTCTCCAGCTCGTCGATGATCTCCATGGCGCGGACCTTCGGCGCGCCGGACACCGTGCCGGCGGGGAAGCCGGCGACCAGCGCGTCCAGCGCGTCGTGCTTCGGGTCCAGCTCGCCCTCGACGTTGGAGACGATGTGCATGACGTGGCTGTACAGCTCCACGATCATCTTCTGCGTCACCTTGACGGTGCCGATCTTCGCCACACGCCCCACATCGTTGCGGCCGAGGTCGAGCAGCATCAGGTGCTCGGCCAGCTCCTTCGGATCGCTCAGCAAGTCATCGGCCAGCACCTGGTCTTCCTCGGGCGTGGCGCCGCGCTTGCGGGTGCCGGCGATGGGGCGGATGGTCACCTTGCCGTCGCGCACGCGCACCAGGATCTCCGGGCTGGAGCCGACGATCGACAGCTCGCCAAAATCCAGGTGGAAGAGGAACGGCGACGGGTTGAGGCGGCGCAGCGTGCGGTAGAGCGCCAGCGGCGACAGCTTGAACGGGATGCGGATGCGCTGGGAGGGCACGCACTGGAAGATGTCGCCGGCGCGGATGTACTCCTTCGCCCGCTCCACCATCGCGTGGTACTCCTCGCGTGTGGTGTTGGAGGTCCACTCCAGCGGCAGGCCAGCCTCCGTGCGCGGCTCGCGCCGGTAGGGCAGCGGGCGCTCCAGGTCGGCGACGGCGTCGGCAAGGCGCTCGCAGGCGCGGGCGTAGGCGGCCTCGGCCGACACGCCGGCCTCCGGCCACACCGGCGTCACCAGCGTGACCGAATCCGTCACGCTGTCGAAGATGGCGACCAGCGAGGGGCGCGTCAGGATGGCGTCGGGGATGCCCAGTTCGTCCGGGTTGTCGTCGGCCAGCCGCTCCATCAGCCGGACCATGTCGTAGCCGAGGTAGCCGAACAACCCGGCGGCCATCGGCGGCAGCTCGGCCGGCAGGTCGATGCGGCTCTCGTTGATCAGCGCCCGCATCACCTCCAGCGGCGCGCCGTCGCACGGTTCGTAGGCGGTGGCGTCGTAGAGGGCGCGGCGGTTGATCTCCGAACCGTCGCGGCGGCAGCGCCAGACGACGTCCGGCTTGAAGCCGATCACCGAATAGCGGTCGCGGCGGGAGCCGGCGCCGCGCTCCGCCGACTCCAGGAGGAAGCCGAAGGGCCGCCCGTCCGCCAGCTTGAGGTAGGCGGAGACGGGCGTCTCCAGGTCGCTGACCAGCGTGGTCCAGACCACCTGCGGCCGGCCTGCCTCGTAGGCGGAATCGAAGGCGGGGGATTCGGGCAGGACCTTCACGGCGGCGACTCCGGGCAGCGGCTTCTGGGGGCGGCTTACTGGTTGACGGGGTACATCTGGTCGATGAGGGCGCGGTGCACCTCCACCGGATACTGCTGGCGAAGCGCCTCGGCGAACTGGGTCATGATGTCGCCCTCAACGCCGCGCAGGACGGTGTCCTCGACCGCGCCGAGTGGCGCGTCGGGTGCTGCCGGGTCGGCGGCGATGACCTCCTTCAGGCGGGCGACGATATGCCGGTCGCCGGCCGAGCCGACGACAACCTCCTCCGGTTTTGCGGCGAAGAGCTGGCGGACGAGCTCGGCCGACAGGCCCTCCACCGTGCGGGCGTCGCGGGTGAAGGGGGCGGTCATGGCGAAGCTGCCGCCGGCCTTGGCGGCGATGTCCTGGGCGCCGCCCTCGTTGCCGGCCTTCAGCTTCTCGGCGACCTCCTTGGCCTTGGCGGCGGCGCGGGCGGCGCGCTCCTCCTCCTGCCAGCCGGCAATCACGTCGGCCTTCACCTCGGCCAGCGGCCGGACGGCGGCGGGGGTGATGCCGTCGACGTGCACGGCGAAGAAGCTGTTGTCCTTCGTCTCGGTCACGTTGGAAGTACGGCCCTGGGGCAGGCCGAAGGCGACCTTCAGCACGTCCGGCAGGTTGGCCACGCCGGTCACGGTGGTGCCGTCCGGCGCCTTGCCGGTGCTGTCGACAGCGGCGACCTGGACGGTCTTCAGGCCCTGGCCCTGGGCGACCTCGGCCAGGGTGGCGCCGCCGGCCAGCGCGTCGTCCAGGCGGTTCGAGACCTCGTACAGGCGGTCGGCGGCCTTCTCGCGCTTGAGCTGGGCGAGCAGCTCCCCGCGCACCTCCTCGAAGCTCTTGTGGGCGCCCGGCTGAACAGCGGTGACGGTCGCCACATGCCAGCCGAGGGCGCTCTTGACCGGCGCGCTGACCTGCCCCTGGGGCAGGGCGAACACGGCCGGCCCAATCTCTGGCAGTTCCTGGGAGGTAACGGAGTCGAGCGTCAGCGGCTCGGTTCCGGCGGCCTTGGCTGCGTCGGCGAGGCTCTGGCCGCCGCGCGCGGCGTCGGCGATCTGCTTTGCCTTCTCCTCGCTGTCAACGACGACCATCTGCACGGTCCGCCGCTCCGGCGTGGTGAACTCGTCGCTGCGCTCGTCGTAGGCGGCGCGGACCTGCTCGTCGGGCACCGTCACGTCCTTGGCGAGGTCCTCGGCGGAGAGCTGGAGCACCGTCAGCGTCCGGTATTCCGGGGCGGTGAAGCGGACCTGATGGTCCTCGTAATAGCGCTGGACCGCGGCGTCATCGGGCGTGCCGACGTCGCCGACGCTGGCGTTGGGGATGGTGATCACCTCGGCCACACGCTTTTCCTGGCGGAAACGGAACAGCTCCTCGACCAGCGGCTTGGGCGCCACGGCACCGCCGCCGACGGCGCCGGACACCATCTCGCGCGCGATCTCGCGGCGCAGGATCTGCACGTAGCCGTCCTCGCTCAACCCGTTCTGGCGCAGGACCTGCTGGAACAGCGTGGCGTTGAAGCGGCCCTGCTGGTCGCGGAAGGCGGGCTCCTCGGCGATGCGCTGGCGCACCGTCTCCATACCCACCGCCAAGCCGGCGTCCTGGGCGGCAAGGTCGTACAGGTTGCGCTGCACCAGCGTGGCGATGGCCTGGTCCAGCACGCCGAACTGGCGGGCCTGCTCGACCGTGAGGGTGCCGCCGAACAGCGGGCGCAGCCGCTCCATCTGGCGGCGGAACTCCTGGTCCACCTCGGTGCGGCCGACGTCGACCGGCCCGACCTCGATCATCGTGTTCGACGAGCCGCCTTGGCGGATCACGTCGCCGATGCCCCAGACGGCGAAGCTGGCGATGAGCAGCACGAACAGGATCTTGACGACCCACGAACCGGCGAAGGAGCGGATGAACTGGAGCATGGCACCCGAAATGCGCAGCGAACAGGCCCCCTGGGGGCCGGGCCGCGCATCATAGAAAGGCCGTGTGGGCGCGGCAACCGCCGATTTGCCCAATTCAGCGGCGGTACAGCGCGTCCACGTCCAACGCGATCCTGGGCGGCTCCAGCGTGAGCGTGCCGGCGGCGCGGAGCGTAGTCGGCGCTGATTCCAGTCGCGTTGCCCGTTGGCTTGACTGCGGAGTGCCTCTTGCATTGAGTTGTGGCGCTTTTGTGTGGCTGCCGGCGTGGGCATTACTCCCCAATCCCCACCCCTCCGGCTGGGTGGAAAATCCCCCGCACCCCTGCTAGAAGGCGCCACATTCGAATTTCACGCATCGCCCTTGGGAGGGACCACGCGCCATGGCCGCACGCCGCAAGCTGATCGCCGGGAACTGGAAGATGAACGGGCTGAAGGCCGATGGCCTGGCCCTCGCCTCGGACCTCGCGGGGCGGCTCGCCGGGGCCGGCGCGGTGCCGTTCGACCTGCTGGTGTGCCCGCCGTTCCCGCTGCTGTTCCCCGTCGGCGACGCCGTCAAGGGCAGCGACGTGGCGCTGGGCGCCCAGGACTGCCACGCCAAGCAGAAGGGCGCCCACACCGGCGACGTCAGCCCGGTGATGCTGAAGGACGCCGGCTGCGCCTATGTCATCCTCGGCCACTCCGAGCGCCGCGCCGACCATGGCGAATCCGACGCGGTGGTGAACGCCAAGGCCGTGGCCGCGCACAAGGAAGGCCTGATCGCCATCGTCTGCGTCGGCGAGACGGAGGCGCAGCGCGACGCCGGCACGCAGACCGACGTGGTCGGCAGCCAGCTCGCCGGCTCGCTGCCGGAGGGGACGACGGCGGCCAATACGGTCATTGCCTATGAACCGGTGTGGGCCATCGGCACCGGCAAGACCGCCACGCCGGACGACGTGGCCGCCATGCACGCCTTCATCCGCGCCGAGCTGGCCAAGCGCTTCCCGGATGCCGACACGATGCGCGTCCTCTACGGCGGCTCGGTGAAGCCGTCGAACGCGGCCGAGCTGATGGCGGTGGACAACGTCGACGGCGCGCTGGTCGGCGGCGCCTCGCTGGTGGCGGACGATTTCTGGGCCATCGCCACGAGTTGCCGCTAGCATCCACGCGGCAGGCGCGTTAAAACAGTGGGGCTGCGCGCCGCGGGCCACGTCACATGGGTCCGCGGCGCGCTATCGGTTTGGAAGGGGCGTGGCCCCTCCGATGCGGGAATTCTGAGGAACACGGTTCATGCACGCGGTGATTCTGGTCATTCACCTGCTGATCGCGCTCGCGCTGGTCGGCGTCATCCTGATCCAGAAGTCGGAGGGTGGCGGGCTCGGCATCGGCGGCGGCACCATGGGCGGCATGATGACCGCGCGCGGCACCGCCAACCTGCTGACGCGCACCACGGCGATCCTGGCGGGCTGCTTCATGGTGACCAGCATCGTGCTCGCGATCATGGCCGGCGCCACGGGCAAGCCGACGTCGATCATCGACGCGATCCCGGCGCAGCCCGTGCCGCAGCAGCAGGCGCCGGCCGCCCCGGCATCCCCGGCGCCGCCGGTCGCCCAGTAGGCGGAGGCCGCAAGCGTCGGCAGACGAGGTCAAGGAGAGGCGGCCCTTCCAAGCCGCCTCTTTCCTTTAAGGCAGAGCGCAATCGGTCCAACGGTTTCAAGTTCAGGGTCTTCGGACGATCATGACTCGGTACATCTTCATCACCGGTGGCGTCGTCTCCTCGCTGGGCAAGGGCCTGGCGTCGGCGGCGCTGGGGGCGCTGTTGCAGGCGCGCGGCTACA
>DASPIO010000223.1:0-6870 GCA_035629155.1 Azospirillum sp.
GCCGGATTCGTTCAGCGTGTCGGTGTGGATGGCGACCTGCACGTCCATGGCGTCGGCCACGGTCAGGCAGGTGTCGATGGCCTTGGGCGTGGTGCCCCAGTCCTCGTGCAGCTTCAGGCCGCAGGCGCCGGCGTGCACCTGCTCGATCAGCGCGTCGGGGCGGCTGGCGTTGCCCTTGCCGAAGAAGCCCAGGTTGATGGGCAGCCCCTCGGCCGCCTGGAGCATGCGCGCCATGTGCCAGGGGCCGGGCGTGCAGGTGGTGGCGTTGGTGCCGGCCGCCGGCCCGGTGCCGCCGCCCAGCATCGTGGTGACGCCCGAATACAGCGCCTCGTCCACCTGCTGCGGGCAGATGAAGTGGATGTGGCTGTCGATGCCGCCGGCGGTGACGATCTTGCCCTCGCCCGCGATCACCTCCGTGCCCGGCCCGATGACGATGGTAACGCCGGGCTGGACGTCCGGGTTGCCGGCCTTGCCGATGCCGGCGATCCGGCCGTCCTTCAGGCCGATGTCGGCCTTGACGATGCCCCAGTGGTCGAGGATCAGGGCGTTGGTGATGACGGTGTCCACCGCCCCCTCGTGCCGCGTCGCCTGGGACTGGCCCATGCCGTCGCGGATCACCTTGCCGCCGCCGAACTTCACCTCCTCGCCGTAGATCGTGTGGTCGGCCTCGACCTCGACGATCAGGTCGGTGTCGGCGAGGCGGACCCTGTCGCCCACGGTGGGGCCGTAGTGCGCGGCGTACTCGGCGCGCTCGATGCGATGAGCCATGTCTCCATCTCCCTCAGAGAGCGCCTTCGATTTTGCCGTTGAAGCCGTGCACCACGCGCTTGCCGGTGTAGGCGACGAGCGTCACGGTGCGCGTCTGCCCCGGCTCGAAGCGCACGGCGGTGCCGGCCGGGATGTCCAGGCGCATGCCGCGCGTCTGCGCGCGGTCGAAGCTCAGCGCCTCGTTGGTCTCGAAGAAATGATAGTGCGAGCCGACCTGGATCGGCCGGTCGCCGGTGTTGGCGACGTCGAGTGTGACGGTGGGCCGATCGGCGTTCAGCTCGATCTCGCCAGGGGCGGTGATGATTTCGCCGGGGATCATGGGGTGCTCCTCAGCGGATCGGGTTGTGGACGGTGACAAGCTTGGTGCCGTCGGGGAAGGTGGCCTCCACCTGGATCTCGTGGATCATCTCGGGGATGCCCTCCATCACCTGCCCGCGGGTCAGGACGGTGGCGCCGTCGCGCATCAGCTCGGCCACCGTCTTGCCGTCGCGCGCACCCTCGACCACGAAGTCGGTGATCAGCGCCACCGCCTCCGGGTGGTTCAGCTTCACGCCGCGCTCCAGCCGGCGGCGCGCCACCATGGCCGCCATGGCGACCAGCAGCTTGTCCTTCTCCCGCGGTGTCAGGTTCATGGTGTGCTCCCCCTGTCTTCTTCTTTCACACGTGCCACAACCGCGGCAGCCGTTCCGGCCACCCGCCGGCCAGTGCGCGGAACGCCGCCCAGACGCGGCCGAAATCGGTACGCAGGCGGTGCGCGTCCTTGCCCAACAGGCGCATCACCAGCACTTCCCCCAGCACCGTCGCCCCGGCGTGGGGGGCCGCATCGGCCAGCATCGCGCGGGCGGCGTCCAGGTGCGCGGCGGCGTCGGGACCCACGTAGACGATGGTGCCGTAGGCGGTGGCGCCGTCGAAGCCCGCCGGGTGGTCCAGCACCGCCGGAATGTCGCCGTCCCCCCCGCTACCGTCCAGGTGCAGCGCGTCGGCCCACACCAGCCGTCCGTCCCGGCGCACCTCCCAGGCGTCGCGCGCCAGGCCGGTGGCAAAGCGCTCGCCGCGCGCGACGCGGCCGAAGACCAGCAGTTCCCCGGCCAGCAGGCGGCCGGTGCCGGCAACGTTGGTGGACGTCGTGCGGCGCAGGCGGGCGCCGTCGAACAGGATGGTCTCCTGCGGCAGCCACTCCAGCCAGCCGCCGTCGGCCACCGACAGCGCCACGTCGAAGCGCACGTCGGCCCCGGTGGAGCGGTAGACCTTCTCGGCCGCCTGCGCGGTCACCAGCGCGGAGGCGCCCTGCCCCACCGTGACCGTGATCTCCAGCCGGTCGCCGCCGACGAGACCGCCGGACGTGGTCACCACCGTGGCGGTCGGCGGGTCGCCGCCGGCCGGCGTGGGGAACAGCAGGCGCAGCGGATCGGTGTGGTAGACGGTGCCCAGCCGCGCGCGTTCGAACGCCACCTCGGCGCGGCCGTGGATGGTGAGGCGACCGGGATGGCCGCCGGTCAGGGAGGGTACTCGCGTGTCGGGCACAGTGCGGTCAAACCGTCAGGTGTCGGCGCACCTCGGACTCGACCATGTCACCGGCCGATCCGGCAAGCACGATCTCGCCCCGGTCCATCACCGTGAAATGGTCGGCGAGGTCGCGGGCGAACTCGAAGTATTGTTCCACCAGCAGGATCGCCATGTCGCCACGCGCCGCCAGCTTGCGGATCACCTGCTCGATCAGCTTGATGATGGACGGCTGGATGCCCTCCGTCGGCTCGTCCAGGATCAGGAGGCGCGGACGCGTCACCAGGGCGCGGCCGATGGCGAGCTGCTGCTGCTGCCCGCCCGACAGGTCGCCGCCGCGCCGGTGCAGCATGTCCTTCAGGACCGGGAACAGCTCGAAGATCTCCTCGGGGATGGAGCGGTCCCTGCGCGGCAGGGGCGCGAAGCCGGTCTGGAGGTTCTCCAGCACGCTCAGGCGCGGGAAGATCTCGCGGCCCTGCGGCACGAAGCCGATGCCGCGCCGCGCGCGCTCGGGCGTGGGGAGCTTGGCGATGTCCTGCCCCTCCCACAGGATGCGGCCCTGGCGCGCCGATTCGAGCCCCATGATGGCGCGCAGTGTGCTGGTCTTGCCGACGCCGTTGCGGCCCAGCAGGCAGGTGACGGCGCCCTTGGGGGCGGCCAGCGACACGCCACGCAGCGCGTGGCTGGCGCCGTAGTAGAGGTGCACGTTCTCGACGGTCAGCATCGTTCAGCGCCCCCCAGATTATCGGCCAAGATAGACTTCGATCACGCGCTGGTCCTGCTGCATCGTCTCCAGCGAGCCTTCGGCGAGCACCGAGCCCTCGTGCAGCACGGTGACCTTGGCGCCCAGGCGGCGCACGAATTCCATGTCGTGCTCCACCACCACGACGGACCGGTCGCGGTTGATCTCCAGGATCAGGTCGGCGGTGCGCTCCGTCTCATGGTCGGTCATGCCGGCCACGGGTTCGTCCAGCAGCAACACCTTCGGCTCCTGCATCAGCAGCATGCCGATCTCCAACCACTGCTTCTGCCCGTGGCTGAGGGCACCCGCCAGATGCGTGCGCTTGTCGCCCAGGCCGATCTGGCCCATCACCGCGTCGATGCGCGCGCGGTCGGCCGAGGACAGCAGGAAAAACAGCGTCTTCAGCGTGCGGCGGTCGCACTTCAGCGCCAGTTCCAGGTTCTCGAACACGGTCAGGTGCTCGAACACCGTGGGCTTCTGGAACTTGCGGCCGATGCCGAGGTTGGCGATGCGCGTCTCGTCCAGCCGCGTCAGGTCGACGCCGCCGTCGTACAGCACGTCGCCCCGATCGGGCTTCGTCTTGCCGGTGATGATGTCCATCATCGTGGTCTTGCCGGCACCGTTGGGGCCGATGATGGTGCGCAGCTCACCCGGCGCCAGGATCAGGCTGAGGCCGTTGATGGCCTTGAAGCCGTCGAAGGCGACGTGCACGCCGTCCAGGTACAGGATGGAGCCGTGCGCCGGGTGCGGGTCGTTGGCCTTGCCGTAGGACGGCGATGCCATCGACAGGTCGGCGGCCTTAAGCGCGGTGCTTCTGGGCGACATGCAGCCCTCCCTTGATCTTGCCGCGCAATTGCGCCCACACGCCCATGATCCCCTTGGGCATGAACAGGGTGACGAGGATGAACAGGCCGCCCAGGAAGAACAGCCAGATCTCCGGCGCCGCCCCGGTGAAGTAGCTCTTGGCGCCGTTCACGGTGAAGGCGCCGAGGATGGAGCCGACCAGCGTGCCGCGCCCGCCGACCGCCACCCAGATCGCCACCTCGATGGAGTTGGCGGCGGAGAATTCCGACGGGTTGATGATGCCGACCTGCGGCACGTACAGCGCCCCGGCCAGCCCGGCCAGCACGGCCGACACGGTGAAGACGAACAGCTTGGCCGCCGTCACGTCGTAGCCCAGGAAGCGCACCCGGCTCTCGGCATCGCGGATCGCCATCAGCACGCGGCCGAGCTTCGAGGCGACGATGAAGCGCGCCGCCAGATAGCCCAGCGCCAGCAGCAGCGCCGAGGCCACGTACAGGCCGACCCGCGTCGCCGTCGCCTGCATGGGGAAGCCCAGGATCTCCTTGAAGTCGGTCAGGCCGTTGTTGCCGCCGAAGCCCATTTCGTTGCGGAAAAAAGCGAGCATCAGCGCGAAGGTCATCGCCTGCGTGATGATCGAGAAATACACACCGTTGATGCGCGAGCGGAAGGCGAACCAGCCCATGACGAAGGCCAGAACACCGGGCACCGCCATGACCATGCACAAGGCCCAGACCGGGTTGTCGAAGCTCCACCAGTACCAAGGCAGCTCCTTCCAGTTCAGGAACACCATGAAGTCCGGCAGGTCGGCGTTGCCGTATACACCGCGGGCACCGATCTGCCGCATCAGGTACATGCCCATGCCGTAGCCGCCCAGCGCGAAGAACGCGCCGTGGCCCAGCGACAGCGCCCCCGCGTACCCCCACACGAGATCGAGGCTGAGCGCCAGCAGCGCGTAGCACAGGTATTTGCCCAGCAGGCTGACCATGTAGCCGGGCACGTGGAACACGCTGTCCGGCGGCATGGCAAGGTGCAGGACCGGCACCAGCACCACCGCCACCACCAGCAGGGCCATGAAGACCGACCAGCCGCGGCGGGATTCCAATGCCAGGAGACGGGAGGTCAAGGGACCCATCGATTATGCCTCCGCCGCGCGGCCCTTGAGCGCGAACAGGCCGCGCGGGCGCTTCTGGATGAACAGGATGATGAAGACCAGCACCAGGATCTTGCCCAGCATGGCGCCGGCGTAGGGTTCCAGGATCTTGTTGACGACACCCAGGCTGAGCGCGCCGGCCAGCACGCCCCACAGGCTGCCCACCCCGCCGAACACCACCACCATGAAGCTGTCGACGATGTAGCCCTGCCCCAGGTTCGGGCTGACGTTGCCCACCTGGGACAGCGCCACCCCCGCCACCCCGGCGATGCCGGAGCCCAAACCGAAGGTCAGCGCGTCCACCCAGCCGGTGCGGATGCCCATGGCCGACGCCATCGGGCGGTTCTGCGTCACCGCGCGCATCTGAAGCCCGAAGCTGGTGTAGCGCAGCGCAGCGGCCACGGCGGCGATCACGGCGAGCGCGAAGAGGATGATGGCGATGCGGTTCCAGGTCAGAACCAGCCCCGGCATCGCTTCCCAGGCACCCGTCATCCAGGCGGGGTTGGCGACCTCCTTGTTCGGCGCGCCGAAGATCGAGCGCACGACCTGCTGGAGCATCAGCGAGATGCCCCAGGTGGCGAGCATCGTCTCCAGCGGGCGGCCGTAGAGGAAGCGGATGATGCCGCGCTCCAGCGCCACGCCGACGGCGCCGGCCACCAGGAAGGCGGCGGGGATGGAGACGACCAGATAGGCACCGACGAACCCCGGCGGCAGCCAGGCGCGGAACGCCTCCTGCACCACGAAGGCGGTGTAGGCGCCCAGCATGATCATCTCGCCGTGCGCCATGTTGATGACGCCCATGACGCCGAAGGTGATGGCGAGCCCCACGGCCGCCAGCAGCAGCACCGAGCCGAGGCTGAGCCCCTGGAAGAGGTTGAGCGTGACGTCCACCACCATCTGCCGGCGGTCGATGGCGGCGACCAGGGTCTCGGCCGCCTCGCGCACCACCGCCTCGCCGTCCTTGGTCAGCGGGGCGACGAGGGCGCGGACCTCCGGCGTCAGGGTGCCGGACAGCTCCTGGATGGCCTTCAGGCGCGCCACGGGGTCGGTGTGGGCCAGCGACAGGCGGGCCAGGATCTGCGTCATGGCGGCCTTGACGCCGGGATCGGTCTCGCGCTCCAGCGCGGTGCGCAGGCGGGCGACCGCTTCGGGCGAGGAGTCGCGGGCCATGCTGTCGACGGCGGCGCGGCGGCGCGCGGGATCGGGCGAGGCGATCTCCAGCGTGCCCATGGCGGACGCCAACGCCGAGCGCAGCGCGTTGTTCACGGTGATCTTGGCCAGATCGCGGCTGGCGGCGGTGCCCAGGACCTGCCCGGTCAGCGGGTCGGTCATGGTGACCTCGCGGCCCTGCACGGCGCCCAGCACCAGCTTGCCGTCCTCCTTGCGGGCGAACAGCGTGCCCTCGGCCATCGCCTGCAGGACGGGCAGCGCACGCGCGTCGCCGGTGGCGGCCAGACGGTCGGCGGCGGCGGCCTTCTCGGCGAAGCCGTCGGCGGCGAGGCCGGCAAGGGCCTGCGCGAAGGCGGCGTCATCAGCATGGGCCGGAGCGCTCAACAGCGCCAGCGCAAGCCCCAGCGCCGCGAACCAGCGGACGAATGGCATGAGAATTCCTCCATCTCCCTCTCCCCCCGGGAGAGGGTCGGAGTGAGGGGGGCCGGCATGGGGACCGTATCCGATCCCCCGAGAACCCCCTCACCCGGCCTTTCAGGCCACCCTCTCCCCGGAGAGGAGAGGGTTGGTCGCCCTTACTTCATCTTCGCGAACTTCGGCTCGGTGCAGTTGCCGCAGACCCAGGGGAAGGTCCAGTCGGCGGTCAGCTTGGCCGATTCCGGGATGAACGGGGACCACGCGTCGGCCTTGATCGGGCCCTTGGTCTGCCAGACGATCTGGAACTGGCCGTTGC
>DASPIO010000224.1:0-17707 GCA_035629155.1 Azospirillum sp.
GGTACCATTGCAGCTCCAGCCAGGCGTTCGAGCTGGTGCTGAGAAGGTAGCGGACGGAGGCGTTGCCGGCGCTGATGATCACCGCGACCAGCACCAGCCAGTAGACAAGACGACCGACGGCCTCGTTGAGCGCGTCGATCAGCCGGGATAACGTCAGGGCAGCGTGCACGTTCGGGCTCCTCCTTTTCATGTTTCCCGGTGCCCGCGCGATGCGGACGCGCCCGCGCGGGCACGGGCGCGCGCGGCCATGCGGCTGGTCCGAGAAACGTCTTGTTGATGGCGTGCAAGGGCGCCGGCGCCGCTTGGTTGAGGCGATGCTTAACCGAGTTGCGCGCCCCGCGCGCCCCCTACCTTCGTTCAGGAGCTTGCCGGCGCCCGTCGCGGAGCGCCTGGTTGTCGCGAAGCGCCTTGTTGTTGTGGACAGCTTTGTCCGGCTGGCGGCACGCCCGCCGCACCGGCGCATGGCCGCGCGCGGGCGGCGCCACGCCAGCCACATCGGTGCGCAATTCAGTCACATCCGTCGGGAAACCTGTTCACGCCGCTCTCCCATCGTGGCGCCGAGTGGTTCGGCATTCGGACCATCCGCGGGACCGCCGAACGCACGCGCCCGCCGCCGCCATATTTGGGAAGGAGCCTCCCGGTGACCATTTCACTCAAGACGATCGCCATCGCCGCCATCGCCGCCGCCGCGCTGCCGCTGGCCCTGCCGGGCACCGCCCGGGCCGGCGCCACCTTCGACGGCGTCAAGCAGAAGGGCTACGTGCAGTGCGGTGTGAACCTGGGGCTGTACGGCTTCTCGGCGCCGGACGAGAAGGGGCAGTGGAGCGGCATCGACGTGGACTTCTGCCGCGCCGTCTCCGCCGCCGTGTTCGGCAGCGCCGACAAGGTGAAGTACACGCCGCTGTCCGCCCAGCAGCGCCTGCCGGCGCTCCAGTCGGGCGAGGTCGACCTGCTGGCGCGCAACACCACGCGCACGCTCAGCCGCGACACCGCCAACGGCCTGAACTTCGCGCCGGTCAACTACTATGACGGCCAGGCCTTCATGGTGTCGTCGAAGCTGGGCCTGAAGAGCGCCAAGCAGCTCAACGGCGCCACCGTCTGCGTGCTGCCCGGCACGACGACCGAGCAGAACGTCGCCGACTACTTCCGCGCCAACAAGATGAACTTCAAGCCGGTGGTGATCGAGAAGAACGAGGAGCTGCACAAGGCGTTCTTCGGCGGCCGCTGCGACGCGCTGTCCTCCGACGCCTCGCAGCTCGCGGCGATCCGCGCCGCCGCCACCGCGTCGCCGGGCGACTACATCATCCTGCCCGATCAGATCTCCAAGGAGCCGCTCGCCCCGGCCGTCCGGCAGGGTGACGAGGAGTGGAACAACCTCGTGAGCTGGGTCTTCTACGCCATGGTCCAGGCCGAGGAGAAGGGCATCCGCTCCGACACCGTCGACGCCGCGCTGTCCTCCCCCGATCCCGACGTCAAGCGCCTGCTGGGCGTCACCGCCGGCAACGGCAAGAACCTCGGGGTCGAGGAAAACTGGGCCTACAACATCATCAAGCAGGTCGGCAACTACGGCGAGAGCTTCGAGCGCAACCTCGGCAACGGCTCCAAGCTGAAGATGCAGCGGGGGCTGAACGCGCTCTACACCGACGGCGGGCTGATGTACGCGCCGCCGCTGAAGTAACCGGGCCGGCGGCGCCGGACGGAGGGGCCTTCAAACCGCTCGTCCGCGTGCCGCCGCCTTTTCTTCCGCTTCCCGGCCCGGAGCGCACGATGACGAACGTTGCAAGGATCCTGAACTCCGCCCACGCGCGGGGCTTGTTCTACCAGGGACTGGTGCTGTCCGGCGCCGCCCTGATCGGCTGGTATCTGGTTTCCAACACCCTGACCAACCTCGCCAAGCGCGGCGTGGCGACCGGGTTCGATTTCCTCGGCCGCGAGGCCGGGTTCGAGATCGGCGAGAGCCTGCTGACCTATTCCGCCGCCGACACCTACCTCAAGGCGTTCGCCGTCGGCCTGCTCAACACGCTGACCGTCTCCGTCGCGGCGGTGGTCCTGGCGACCGTGCTCGGCGTCGTCATCGGCGTCGGCCGGCTGTCCTCGAACTGGATGGTCGGGCGCTTCGCCGCCATCTATGTGGAGAGCGTGCGCAACGTGCCGCTGCTGCTGCAGCTCATCGTCTGGTACGCGGTCATCGGCCGCCTGCCCAGCCCGCGCACCGCGCCCGAGGTGCTGCCCAACCTGTTCTTCAGCAACCGCGGCATCAAGTACCCGACCCTGGCGGACGCCGGCAGCCACGCGCCGACGCTGCTGGCGCTCGCCGCCGGCATCGGCGCGGCGCTGTGGCTGGCGCGCTGGGCCCGCCGCCGCCGCGAGACGACGGGCCGGCCGTTCCCGACGCTGATCACCGCCGCGGCGCTGGTGCTCGGCACGCCGCTGGCCGCCTTCCTGCTGAACGGCGTTCCGCTGCACCTCGACGTGCCGGTCCGCGAGGGCTTCGACTTCGCCGGGGGCGGCACCATCACGCCGGAGTTCGCGGCGCTGTTCTTCGGCCTGTCGATCTACACCGCCGGCTTCATCGCCGAGATCGTGCGCTCGGGCATCCTCGCCGTGCCGCACGGCCAGACGGAGGCGGGGCTGGCGCTCGGCCTCAAGCCGGGGCAGGTGCTGCGCCTCATCATCCTGCCGCAGGCGCTGCGCGTCATCGTGCCGCCGCTGACCAGCCAGTACCTCAACCTCACCAAGAACTCGTCGCTGGCCGTGGCGATCGGCTACCCCGACCTGATCAGCGTGTCGAACACCTCGGCCAACCAGACGGGCCAGGTGGTCGAGGCGGTCGCCCTGATGATGGCCGTCTATCTGGTGATCAGCCTCGCCATCTCCACGTACATGAATT
The DNA here is from genome assembly GCA_035629155.1 of Azospirillum sp. Classification (GTDB taxonomy): domain Bacteria; phylum Pseudomonadota; class Alphaproteobacteria; order Azospirillales; family Azospirillaceae; genus Azospirillum. Next base: position 2,891 of record DASPIO010000224.1, read on the forward strand.
GGTACAACCGCAAGCTGTCGCTGGTGACCCGATGAGCAAGGAGCTGACTTCCCGCCGCCCGGCCTGGGCCGCCTCCTTCGAGGAGGAGCCGTCGCAGGCCATGGTGCCGCCGCCGGCCCTCACCGCGCTGAAGCCGTTCGGGTGGGCCAGGAACAACCTCTTCAACTCGCGCCTCAACACGGCGCTGACGCTGTCCTGCCTCGCCATCCTGTGGTTCGCCGTGCCGCCGATGCTGCAGTGGGCGCTGCTCGACGCCACCTGGACCGGCACGCCCGAGGAGTGCCGGGCCGCCGAGGGTGCGTGCTGGTCGATCATCGCCGCCAAGCACCGCCCGATCTTCTTCGGCACCTACCCCTATGAGGAGCAGTGGCGCCCGCTGCTGGCCTGCGCGCTGTTCCTGGTGGCGCTGGGCGTCAGCGCCATGCGGGCCTGCTGGCGGCCGTGGCTGGTCGGCGTGTGGTTCGGCTGCCTGACCGCCATGGGTGCGCTGATGTGGGGCGGCGTGTTCGGCATGACCTACGTCGCCAACGACCGCTGGGGCGGCCTGCCGATCACGCTGATGCTGTCGGTGTTCGCCATCGCGCTGGCCTTCCCGCTGTCGGTGGTGCTGGCGCTGGGCCGGCAGTCGGGCCTGCCGGCGATCCGCGCGCTGTGCGTCGGCTTCATCGAACTGATGCGCGGCGTGCCGCTGGTCAGCGTGCTGTTCATGGCCTCGGTCATGTTCCCGCTGTTCCTGCCCGAGGGCGTCACGGTGGACAAGCTGCTGCGGGCACTGGCCGGGCTGACGCTGTTCACCGCCGCCTATCTGGCCGAGGCCGTGCGCGGCGGCCTGCAGGCGATCCCCAAGGGGCAGTACGAGGCGGCCGACGCGCTGGGCCTGGGCTATTGGCAGAAGATGATGCTGATCATCCTGCCGCAGGCGCTGCGCATCGTCATCCCGCCGATCGTCAACCAGTTCATCTCCTGCTTCAAGGACACCTCGCTGGTCACCATCGTCGGCCTCTACGACCTGCTGACCGCGGCCAACATCGCGACCACCGATCCGGAATGGCGGCCCTTCTTCGGCGAAGTCTACGTCTTCGTCGGGCTGATCTTCTGGGGCTTCTGCTACAGCATGTCCCGCTACAGCCAGTGGCTGGAACGGGAATCCAACAAGTTCAACCGCCGCTGACCGGCCGGGAGGAAGAAACGATGACCGAGAATGCCATCATCGAGTTGCAGCGGGTCGGCAAGTGGTACGGCCATTACCACGCGCTGCGCGACGTCAGCCTGTCGATCGGCAAGGGGGAGAAGGTCGTGGTCTGCGGGCCGTCGGGCTCGGGCAAGTCGACCATGATCCGCTGCATCAACCGGCTGGAGGCGCACCAGTCCGGCAACATCATCGTCAACGGCACGGAACTGACCGACGACGTCAAGTCGGTGGAGACGATCCGCAAACAGGTCGGCATGGTGTTCCAGAACTTCAACCTGTTCCCGCACCTCACCGTGCTGCAGAACCTCACGCTGGCGCCGATCTGGGTGCGCGGCACCGCCAAGGCGGAGATCGAGGAGGTGGCGCTCAGCTACCTCGACCGCGTGCGCATCCGCGACCAGGCGTACAAGTTCCCCGGCCAGTTGTCGGGCGGCCAGCAGCAGCGCGTCGCCATCGCGCGGGCGCTGTGCATGCGCCCGCAGATCATGCTGTTCGACGAGCCGACCTCGGCGCTGGACCCCGAGATGGTCAAGGAGGTGCTGGACGTCATGATCGAGCTGGCGGAGGAGGGCATGACCATGGTCTGCGTCACCCACGAGATGGGTTTCGCCAAGTCGGTCGCCGACACGGTTGTGTTTATGGCGGAAGGCAGCATTATTGAGGTGGCCCCCCCGGCCGAGTTCTTCGGGAACCCGCGCAGCGAGCGCACCCGGCAGTTCCTCGGCCAGATCTTGGAGCACTAACGGCGGATATGCGGCGGACATGGCGACCATAGCCATCGTCGATGACGACGCGGTCACCCGCGAGACGTTGAAGTCCTACCTCGGCGAGGAGGGCTTCGACGTGCTTCAGGCCAGGAGCGCCGAGGAACTCAAGGCGCTCCTGGAAACCCGCGCGGTCGACCTGCTGCTGCTCGACATCCGCCTGCCGCGGCAGGACGGGCTGACGCTGACCCGCGAGCTGCGCGCGGCCTCCGACATCGGCATCATCCTGGTCAGCAGCCGCGGCGACAAGCTCGACCGCATCATCGGCCTGGAGATGGGGGCCGACGACTACATCGCCAAACCCTTCGAACCGCGCGAGGTGCTGGCCCGCGTCCGCAACCTGCTGCGCCGTCTCGACGCCCCGGCGCACGCGCGCGAGGACCGCAAGCGCTGCTTCGACGGCTGGACGCTGTACGTCGACCGCATGCAACTGGCCGATCCGGGCGGCGCCACCGTCCGCCTCACGGGCGCGGAGTTCGAGCTGCTGTCCACCTTCGTGTGCAACGCCGGCCGGGTGCTGAGCCGCGACTACCTGCTGACGGTCACCACGCGGCGCAAGAACGAGGCCTCCGACCGCACCATCGACTCGCTGGTGCGCCGCCTGCGGCAGGTGGTGGAGGCCGACCCGAAGGCGCCGCGCCTGATCATCACCGTGCACGGCTCCGGCTACCTGTTCGCCGGCGACGTCGCGCAGGGCTGAGCGCCCCCTGCCACCGGCGTATCAACAACCGGTCGCAAATCATTCACACACGAACGGCACGCCGTTCAAAGATCCCTGAGACAGTGAACCGTACGGGCGACGGATTGTCCGTTTGCGGAGCGGAGGGGTGCCATGACGATGACGTCGGAGAGCGGGCCATCGGACGGTGGGCAGGGCGAGGCGCGGTACCGGTTCTGGACGCTGCGCCGGGCCATGGTGTCGGTGATCGGCGTGCTGCTGCTGGCGCTGTTCGGCAGCCAGGCCTGGGTGTCGCAGCGCTACACCGCCTTCGCCGTGGCGACGCTCGACGAGAGCGCCGCCAAGCTGCTCACCGTGCTCGCCAAGGACCGCATCCAGAAGGCCTACACGGACTGGCTGACCGGCCACGTCAACGAGTGGAGCCGCGATTCCTATCTGGTCGACAGCCTGACGCAGGCGGACGGCGCCAAGGCGGCGCTCGCCCTCAAGAGCATCTACGCCCGCCCGGCCGTCGTCGACCGCGAGGTGGTCCTGGCCGCGGTGAACGTCTTCGACGCCGAGATGAACCGGGTGACCCGCGCGGCCGAAGGCACCCATGATTCCGTCGCCTCGGTCCCGGCGCTGCTGGAGACGCTGAAGGGGCGCGAGCTGGCGGAGAAGCGCCGCCCGATCAGCCTGCTGTGGCGCAACGGGCGCGGGCTGCCGCTGTACAGCATCGTCGTGCCGATCGGCGGCTTCCGCGTGCTGGGCTTCCTGGAGGTGGTGACCGATCCGCTGCCGGCGCTCGGCACGCTGGGGGCAGCGCTGGACGCCGACATCCGGTTCAAGGACGGCGGTGGTGCCGTGATCTTCGAATCGCTGCGCGGCAAGGCCGGCGAGATCGAACAGCCCTCGGTCAGCACCGTGCAGATTCCCGGCGAAGGAGGGCGGCCGTGGGCGACCGCCGAGATCACCCGCGACATCGGCGCCTTCGTGAGCAGCGTCGAGGAGCTGCGCAACGAGGCGATCCGCATGGTGGCGCTGTTCGCCGTCGTGGTGGCCGTCTGCGCCACGCTGCTGCTGCGCGTCGCGGTGTTCTCGAACCTCGCCAAGTTCGCCCGCGCCATGGAACGGATCTCCGAAGGCAACCTGTCGCTGGAGGTGCCGCGCACCGGGCGCGACGAGCTGGCGACCATGGCCGCCGCCCTGCGCCGGCTGCGCCGGAGCGTCGAGCAGGTGCTGCTGCTGAAGCACATGGTGGAGAGCAGCCCGGTGCCCACCGCCCTGCTGCGCGCCGACGGGACGGTCGGTTTCGTCAACCCGGCGGCGCGCGCCTTCTGCCGCGCGCACGGCGCGCCGGAGGGCCCGGCCGACCTGCCCGGCCCCGACCTGCTGCGCCAGGGGCCGGCGTTCGTCGCCGAGTGCCTGACCGCCGGGCAGCCGATCCGCCGCCGCACGCTGAGCGTCGGCGGGACGACGGTGGAGGCCAACGTCGACTGCATCCAGGACGACACCGGCGCCGTCATCGCGCGCATGCTGTCGTGGACCGACATCACCGAGCAGGTGCGCTCGGCGGCGCTCGCCCGCCAGCTCATCGAGGACGTGCATCAGGTGGCCTCGACCGTCGCCCGGCAGTCGGGCCAGTTGCGCGCGCTGGCCGACGACCTGCGGCAGCAGTCGGCAAGCACCATCGACAGCTCGGTCTCGGCCGGGGCCTTCGTCGCCGAGAGCAACCGCAACGCCGCCGGCGCCACCGGCAGCGCCGAGACGCTGGTCAACCACATCGGCACCGTCTCCGGGCTGGCCGGCGAGGCGGCGACGGTGGTCGAAACCGCCATCGGCGAGCTGGGCGCCGCCCAGGGCACCGTCGAGCACCTGTCCGAGAACACCGAGCAGATCCGCAAGATCGTCGACGTCATCACCGGCATCGCCCACCAGACCAAGCTGCTGGCGCTCAACGCCACCATCGAGGCCGCCGCCGCCGGGGAGGCGGGGCGCGGCTTCGCCGTGGTCGCGGCGGAGGTGAAGAAGCTGGCCGAGGAGACGGCGGGCGCCACGGTGCAGATCGCCGGCTCGGTCGCCACCATCAACGCCAGCATCCGCGACACCGTCGGCACCTTCCAGCGGGTCTCGCAGTCGGTGGAGCGGATCAGCACGGTGCAGGCCCTGATCGGCGACGCGGTGCGGAAGCAGAACGCGTCCTCCTCCGACATCATGAACCGTGTCGGCGAGATCGCCTCCACCTCCGGCGAGGTCGCCACCATCATCGAAGGGGTGAGCACGCAGGCCGCGCGCACCGGCGGCATCGCCAACACGCTGATCGAGACGGCGAACCAACTGGCCGACGAGGCGGGATCCCTGCACAGCCTGCTGGGGACGTTGCGCGCGCAGGCGGCCTGACCGATGATGGCCGTCCGATCCCCCCGACGCGGAAGGCCCATGATGATGGCACGCACCCGGATCGCCGCGCTGGCGGCGCTGCTGCTGGCGCTCCTGGCCGGCGGCCCCGCCGCCGCCGCGGACGGCGACGCGCTGGAGCGCATCCGCGGCCGCGGCAGCGTCGCCTGCGGGCTGCGCGGCGGGCTGGGCGGGCTGTCGTTCGTCGACGCGCAGGGGCACCTCGACGGCTTCATGGTGGACTTCTGCCGCGCCTTCGCCGCCGCGACGCTGGGCGATGCCCAGGCGATCCACGTCGTGCGCCTGCCCGACAAGCCGCAGGAGTTCGCGGCGGTGGAGAAGCACGAGGTGGACGTGGCGCTCACCACCACCACCTGGACCTTCAGCCGCGACTTCACCTTCGCGATCGAGTACCTGCACCCGCTGCTCTACGACGGGCAGGGCTTCGCCATCCTCGACGCCCGGCCGCCGCCGCTCGACCAGCTCGGCCAGCGGACGGTGTGCGTCAAGGCCAGAACGACCACGGCGCGCAACCTGGAGGACTTCATTCAACAGACCGGCCGGCCCTGGACCGTCCGCACCTTCAACACCTACGACGAGGCGCTGCAGGCCTTCCTGGCGCAGGAATGCGGGCTGCTGACCACCGACCGGTCGGTGCTGGTGACCTCGCTGGCGAGCTACCGCGACGCCGGGCTCGCCGTCCACATCTACCCGGACGCGATCTCGCGCGAGCCGCTGACGCCCTACATCGCGCGCGACGACCGCACGTGGTACGACATCGGCCGCTGGATCATCTTCGCCACCGTCCTGGCCGAGGAGCGGGGCGTCACCGCCGCCGACGTGCGCGCCGGCCGCATCCCCGACGATCCCGAGCTGGCCGACCTGTTCGGCCACGCCAACACCGGCGCCAGGGCGCTCGGCCTGCCGGAGGACTGGGCGCTGCAGGTGATCGGGCAGGTCGGGAACTACGGCGAGATCTTCGAACGCAACCTGGGCAACCGCTCCCCCTACCGCATGGAGCGCGCGCTCAACCAGCCGTGGAGCCGCGGCGGCATGCTCTACGCGCCGCCGTTCCGCTGACCCCTACTCCACCGGCGCCTGGAACAGGTAGCCGACGCCGTGCATGGTGACGATGAGCCGGGGCTCGTCGGGATCGTCACCGAGGATGCGGCGCAGGCGGCGCACCAGGCGGTCGATGGAGCGGTCGTAGGGCACGTGGTCGCCGCGCAGCGTCATGTCCAGCAGGTCGTCGCGCGTCAGCACGCGGCCGGCGTTCTCGACGAAGGCGGCCAGCAGCTCGAACTCCGCCGAGGTCAGGCGCACCTCGCGGCCGTCCGGCGCCAGCAGGCGGCGCTTGTCGACGTGCAGCTCCCAGCCGGCGAAGCGCCGGGAGCGGCGCTGCGCCGGCTTGGCGGAGCGGGCGACGCGGCTGAGGATGCTGCGGGTGCGGGCCAGCACCTCGCGCAGCTCGATCGGCTTCTCGATGTAGTCGTCGGCGCCCAGCTCCAGCCCGATCAGGCGGTCCATCCGGTCGCCGCGCCCGGTGATCAGGATGATCCCGACGTTCGAGGTGGCGCGCAACTCGCGGGTGATGGTCAGGCCGTCCTTGCCGGGCAGCCGGATGTCGAGCAGCAGCAGGTCGACCCGCGACCGGGCGAGGAGGGAGGAAAGCTGCTCGCCGTCCCGCGCCAGCAGCACCCGATAGCCCTCCGCCTCCAGGTAGGTCTTGAGCGTTTCGCGCGTGATGGCGTCGTCATCGACGACCACGACCGTGTGCATTCGTTCCCTTGGGCGAGCGGTGCCAGCGTGAACCGAGCTTACCGGCCCGCCGCGTCCGAGACAACGTTCCCACTCTGCCGCGCGCACCAATGGTCCATCGCCGCCAGCCCCTCGGCGAAGCGGGCCGGGGCGGTGGCGGCCAGGGCGCGCGCCGCGTCCGCCTGCCCGTCGCGCGCGAGATCCTCGATCCGCCGCATCAGGGCGACGACGCCGGCCAGCCCGAAATGGCTGGCCGCTCCCGCCAGACGGTGCGCCACGTCCGCGATCCGTCCGGCGTCGGGCTCGCCGCCCAGGCCGGGCAGCCCGTCCCCGGCCGCCTCGACCAGCAGCGCGCGGATCGCCGCGAAACGCGCCGGGCCGAGCGAGCGGAGGTAGCGCTCCAGCACCGCCTCGTCGACCGGCGGGCCGGCGTCGCGGCGTGCCGGATCGGCCGGGGTGATGCTGAACAGCAGGTGCATCAGCCGCTCCGGGAAGATCGGCTTCTCGATGACCGCGTCGATGCCGGCCGCGGCGTAGCGCGCCCGGTCGGCGGCGAACACGTTGGCGGTGACCGCCACGATCGGCACCGCGGCGCGCGCCGGATCGCCCAGCGCGCGGATCCGGCGGGCGACCTCCGGGCCGTCCAGGTCGGGCAGGCGGATGTCGAGCAGCACGGCGTCGAAATCCTGCCGCCGCGCGAGATCCAGAGCCTTGGTGCCGGTCTCGGCGACGGTGATCCGGTGGCCGGCGTCGGCCAGCAGCCCGACGGCGACCTCGCGGTTGATCGGGTCGTCCTCGACCAGCAGCAGCGCCATCGAGCGCACGGCGTGCAGCGGCGCCGGGCGGCCCGGCCGCGCCGGCAGCCGGTCGTCGGCGACGCGCAGCAGCGGGATGCTCACCGTGAAGACGCTGCCCACGCCGACCGCGCTGTCCAGCGCGATGTCGCCGTGCATGGCGTCGAGCAGGTGGCGGACGATGGCCAGCCCCAGCCCGCTGCCGCCGAAGCGCCGGGCGATGGTGGAGTCGGCCTGCTCCAGCTTCTCGAAGATGGCGGCGCGCCGGTCGGGCGGCACGCCGATGCCGGTGTCGCGCACGCCGACCACCAGCCGCTCGCCGTCCGCGCGCGGCGCCGTGTCGATGCGGACGTCGACGCCGCCGCGCTCGGTGAACTTGACGGCGTTGCCCACGAGGTTGACCAGGATCTGCCGCAGGCGCTGCTGGTCGACCAGGATGGTCTCGGGCACCTCCGGCGCGACGTCCAGGCCCAGCGCGATGCCCTTCTCGTTGGCGACGCTCTCGACCGTCGCCATCACCTCGTCCAGCAGCGGCTTCAGCGCGCAGGGCGCGGGGTCGAGGTCGAGCTTGCCGTCCTCGATCTTGCGCAGGTCGAGGATGTCGTTGACCTGATCGAGCAGGCCGTGCCCGCACCGCATGATCGACTCGGCGTAGCGGCGCTCGGCCGGCTCCAGCCGTCCGGTGAGCATCAGGCGGCACAGGCCGAGGATGCCGTTCAGCGGCGTGCGCATCTCGTGGCTGACGGTGGCGAGGAACTCGGTCTTCGCGGTGTCGGCGCGCTCGGCCCGCTCCTTGGCCTGCCGCAGCTCCTCGCGCGCCCGGCGCGACGCGGTGACGTCGTTGGCGACGCAGATGATGTGGCGCCCGCCCTCGCCCGACCATTCGAAGGGATGGCGCTGCAGGGCGAACACCGTGGGCTCGCCGCCGCGCCCGATCATCACCTCGCGGGCATCGTCCCCGCCGCCGGCCAGCGCGCGGCCGGTCTCCGGCGGCAGCGCCTCGGCCAGCGGCCGGCCGCGGATGTCCTCGCGCCGCGTGGCGAAGGCCAGCTCCGCCGCCCGGTTCCACAGCACCACCCGGCCGGTTTCGCCGTCCAGCACGTAGAGGACGCTCGGCACGTTGTCGATCACCGCGTCCAGGAACGCCTGGGTCCGGCGCAGCAGCTCCTCGGCCTCGCGGCGGCGGGTGATGTCGATCAGCGCGGTCAGCATCACCTCCTCGCCCTGGAACTCGAAGGCGATGGCGGACAGCAGGCCCCAGAGGACGCCGCCGGATTCGGTGGCAAGCTGCGTCTCGACGTCCAGCGCGGAGCCCTTGGCGAACACCTCCCGGACGAAGCGGTCGCGGCTCTCCGGCTCCAGCCACAGGCTGGCCGCCGGGCGGCCGAGCAGCCGCTCCCGGTCCGCCGCGCCGAACAGGGCGACCGCCATGCGGTTGACGAAGCGGATCTGCCCGTCGTCGCGGCCGGAGATGACCAGCGGCACCGGTGCCGCCTCCAGCACGGTGCGCAGCCATTGCTCGTTCTTGCGCAGCGCCTCGCTCTTCACCTCGGTCTCGTGGATGTAGAAGCGCAGCGCCTGCGTCAGCTCCTCGATCTCGTCGTGGGGCGAGGCGTCGCGGTCGCGGGCGTCGCCCTCGGTGCGCTCGCGGATGGTCTCGCTGACCGCCCACAGCCGCGCCACCACCTTGCGCTTCACGTACAGAGTGGTCAGCGCGGTGCCCAGCAGCACGATGCCGATCGAGGCGAAGAACAGCCGGGTGTAGGTGTTCGACACGTCGATGACCTGCTGCCGGCTTTCCTCGGCCAGCTTGGTGTGCTCGACGAAGATGCTGGTGGTCAGCCCGGTGTTGAGCAGCGACAACTGCCCGGCGCGGCCGAGCAGTCCGGCCAGCGTCTCGGAGGCCTGGAGTTCGGTCTGGCGGTGCTGGAACACCGACCGCTCGCCGCGCACCAGCGTGCGCATGGCATCCACCAGCGGGGCCAGCGGCGGGGCGTCCACCGGCGGTGCGGCGGAAGGGGGGGCGGCGGCGAGGGCTGCGAAGTGTTCCTCGGCGCGGGCGGCGAGGCGTTGCAGGGCGAAGCTGGTCTCGACCCGGTGGACCGAGGCGATGAGGAACAGCATCCGCTCCGCATCGGCCAGCCAGCGCTGCGCCGCCGGGTCCGGGGCGGACCGGAGCGCGCCGTCGGCCAGGGCGTCGGCGAGCTGCCGCACGTCGCGGTCGCGGTCGGCCAGCGCGCGCCGCGCGGCGGTGCGCAGCACCACGCCGCGGTCGATGGCCTCGCGCAGCTTGGCGATCTCGTCGCGCTGCGCCTTCAGGTGTTCGATGCGGGGCATCTGCCGCGGCCCCTCGGGGTTGATCTCGACCAGCAGCCGGTCGTACCCGGCGAGCTGGTCGGACAGCCCCTGGCTCACCGCCTCGCGCTCGAAGGTGTCGTTGGAAAGCGCCAGTTGTTCCAGCGAGCGCATGATGCGCTGGTGCTGGCGTTCCAGCCGCGCGGTGGCCACCACGGCGGGGAACTGCTGCGAGGTGACGCGGGTGATCCCCTCGTGCAGGCTGTCGAAGGCGGCGTAGGCGCCCAGGCCGATGACGAACGCCACAAGCCCGTTGAGCATCAGGACGCCGAACAGCCGGCCGCCGACCCCCATGCGAAACACGCCCGCCATTCCCGTTCCTCCCCATGCGGCATGCTTGCGCCGCACCGTTCTCACCGTATCATACCGCCCACTGTCGGGAAGAAGGGAAGGGCCGGTGCCAACACGTGTCCGCATCCTGGCCGCGGCGACCGCCGCGTGGCTGGCGCTCGGCTGCCCGGCCGTTCCGGCGAAGAATCTGGCGCGGTCTCCGGCGCAGACTCCGCCCTCGTCCGTGCTGGCGGCCATCCAGCAGCGTGGCACCGTCCGCTGCGGCGTCACCTACAGCCCCGGCTTCGCCGCCAACGACGCGTCCGGCCGGCCGGTGGGCTTCATGGTCGACCTGTGCCGGGCGCTGGCCGCCGCCGTGCTCGGCAACGCCGAGGCGATCGAACTGCGCCGGATGTCGAAACCGCAGGAGTTCATCGCGCTGGAGGGCGGCGATATCGACGTCTCCTTCGCCCAGACCTCCTGGACCTTCCCGCGCGACGCGACCTACCGCATCGACTTCGGCCCGCCGGTGTTCCACGACCAGCAGGGCGTCGCGGCGTGGCCGCGCGACGACGGACGGCCGCCGCTGCAGGGGGGCGGCGTCACGGTGTGCGTTCCCGCCGCGACGACCTCGCACCGCACGCTGGAGGAGTACGTGGCCCGCACCGGGCAGCCCTGGCAGATCCGCCAGTACCCGACATGGCCGGACGCGCTCCAGGCCTTCATCGGCAAGGAGTGCGCGGCGATCTCCACCGACCACTCGCTGCTGACCGCCGCCCTGCGCGCGCCGGACTTCCCGAAGCCCGGCGCCGAGATCGCGCCGCTGCCGGTGCCGGCGCGCGAGCCGGTCGCCCCGGTCACCGCCAACGCCGACCGCACCTGGGTCGGCGTCGTGCGGTGGACGATGTTCGCGCTGATGCTGGCCGAGGAGAAGGGCGTCACCGCCGACAACGCGGCGATCCTGAGCACCACCGGCGGCAGCGAGGTGCAGCGCCTGCTCCAGGGCATCCCGGATGTCGCCGAGCGCGTGGGGCTGCGGGCGGACTGGGCGTATCAGGCGATCACCCAGGTCGGCAACTACGGCGAGATCTTCGACCGCAACATCGGCGACCGCTCGCCCTACCGCCTGCCGCGCGGCCCGAACCGGCCGTGGAGCCGCGGCGGGCTCCTGTACGCGCCGGTGTTCCAGTAGCATCAGGCGGCGCGGGCCATGCGCCCGGCGGCGGCGTGGGCGATGAGGCGCTCGACCTCGACCACCTCGGCGATGAAGTGCTGCTCGACCACCGAGCGGGCGTGGTGGCGGGCGCGGACGACGTTGACGGTGAAGCGCAGCGGGGTGCGCAACGCCTTGACGCGCACCCGCGCGGGATCGGCCGAGGCGGCGGTGTACTGGTCGACCATGGCGACGCCGGCGCCGTTCTCGACCAGCGCCATGGCGATGCGGTTGGTCTTCACCTCGATCTGCGGCGCCAGCAGCACGTCCGAGGCCTGGCAGGCGTCGCGCACCAGGATGCCGAGGGGGTCGTCGGTGTGCAGCCCGATCAGCGGGAACTGGCGGAACACGTCGAGCCCGACCACCGGCGGCAGGGCGTCGCCGATCGCCGCCGGAAACAGCCCGACGAGGTCGCCCCCGGCGATCACGTCGTTCTCCAGCGCGGCGTGCGGCTGGGGGTTGAAGGTGAAGCCGATGTCGACGTTCTTGACCAGCACGGTGTTGAGCACGTCGCGGTGGTTGTGGGTCTCGACGTGCAGGCTGACGCCGGGGTGCTGCTTGACGAAGCGGGAGATGGCGAGCGGGATGATCTCGATGCACAGCGCCGGCGAGGCGGTGATGCGCAGGTGGCCCGAACGCCCGCCGCGCAGGTTGGCGGCGAGCTTGCGCAGGTTCTCGATGTTGGCGAAGGTGCGCTCGACCTCGGCGTAGAGGGTCTGCCCCTCGGGCGTGGGGTAGAGGCGGCCCTTGATGCGCTCGAACAGCTTGATGCCCAGCTCGTCCTCGGTGTGCAGAAGCACGTTGGTGACCGCCGGCTGGGTGACGTGCAGCAGGCGCGCGGCGCCGCTCACCGTTCCCGCCAGCATCACCGCCCGGAACACCTCGATCTGACGCAACCGCATGGATGGCACCCGTGTTTTCCGGGACGAAGCCCCGTGACACGCCAATCATCCGCGGTGCTGATGAACAGCGATGCCGCCGCCGGCGAACGGCACGCCGAGAGTTGTGCACAGCTTCGCCGTTCCGGCCCGGAAACCGCGCCCCGGCCGGGGTGCCGCACCCGGACCGGGCCGGGCCGTTCACACCCGCGCGCAGGCTGTTCACATCCCCGGCGTTCACGGTCGCGGCGGGCATAACCCCGCCTTATGGACCGCCGGCGATAACGAATTTCATCGGATCGCGCCGCGGTGGTAAGCATCCGGCAAGCAATCATCGACCGGAACGCCGCCGAACGGGCGGGGAGCTTGCGCCAGCGGCGCGAGACAGCCGGCCATTCCCCAACTTGATCCGAAGAAAGAGAGCGCCACATGGGTGCGGTCGTGCAGGGGCTTGTCGAGGACGTAACGGGCCAGCTTTCCGAACTGGTGCGGGCCCGGCTGGGGGGCGAGCAGGGCGACGTGACGGAGCGGTTCGTCCGCCAGTTCTACGCCGACGTGCCGCCCGACGACGTGGCGCAGGCGCCGGCCGACCAGCTTTTCGGCGCGGCGCTGGCGATCTGGCAGTGGGGCCGGCAGCGCCGGCCCGGCACGGCGCTCGTCCGCGTCTACAACCCGCGCATCGAGGAACACGGCTGGCGCTCCACCCGCACCATCGTCGAGATCGTCAACGACGACATGCCGTTCCTGGTGAACTCGGTGACGGCGGAGCTGAACCGGCAGGGGCTCACCGTCCACCTCGTCATCCACCCGGTGGTGCGGGTGACGCGCGACGGGCAGGGGCGGCTGGCCGCGCTGCACGGGCCGGCGGCCGCCCCGGTCGACACCCTGCCCGAATCCTTCATGCACGTCGAGGTCGACACCCGCACGGCGGCGGAGGAGCTGGAGGCGGTGCGCCAGGGCATCGAGCGCGTGCTGGCCGACGTGCGCGCCGCGGTCGGCGATTGGCCGGTCATGCGCTCGCGGCTCGCCGCCGCCGCCGACGGCATCGGCGCGGGCATCGGCGCGGGCATCGGCGAACCCGCCACCGCACCGGCGGAGGGCGAACCGCCGGAGGACGATCTGGCGGAGGGCCGCGCGTTTCTCGGCTGGGTGGCCGGCGGCAACTTCACCTTCCTCGGCTGCCGCGAGTACCGGGTCGAGGAGGCGGCGGACGGCGAGGCGCCGGCGCTGTGCCTGGTCGAGGGCAGCGGCCTCGGCATCCTGCGCGACCCGGAGGTGGTCGTGCTCGACGGGCTGCGGCAGGCGCGGCAGCGGCATCCCGGCGCGCGGGCGCTCGTCCACGCGCCGCACGGGGTGGCGGTGGCCAAGGCGGACCGCGTCTCGACCGTCCATCGGGCGGTGCCCATGGACGTCATCCTGGTCAGGCGCTTCGGCGCCGACGGCCGGGTGGCGGGGCTGCACCTGTTCGCCGGCCTGTTCACCTCGGCCGCCTACCACCGCACGCCGCGCGACATCCCGTTCCTGCGCCGCAAGGTCGGCGCGGTGATCGAGCGCGCCGGCTTCGACCCGGCCGGCCACAACGGCAAGGCGCTGCTCGACATCCTCGAGACCTTCCCGCGCGACGAGCTGTTCCAGGCCAGCGCCGCCGAGCTGTGCGCCACCGCGCTCGGCATCCTGCACCTCCAGGAACGCCAGCGCCTGGCGCTGTTCGTGCGCCGCGATCCGTTCGGGCGCTTCGTCTCCTGCCTCGTCTACGTGCCGCGCGACCGCTACGACAGCGAACTGCGGCGGCGGCTGCAGCGCATCCTCGAGGAGGCGTTCGGCGGCGTGACCGCGTCCTTCTCCACCCAACTGGGGGAGAGCGTGCTGGCGCGCATCCACGTCATCGTGCGGACCAGCGGCGGGCCCGGCCCGGCCGGCGCGCCGGACGTCGACCCGGCGGCGGTGGACCCGGCGGCGGTGGAAAGCCGCCTCGTCCACGCCGCCCGCACCTGGGGGGACCGCCTGCACGACGCCCTGGTCGAGGCCAGGGGGGAGGAGGCCGGGGGCAAGCTCCGGCAGAGCTACGAGGCGGCGTTCCCCGCCAGCTACCGCGAGATGTTCACGGCCGAGGCCGCGGTGCACGACATCGCCCGCATCGAGGCGGCGCTGCGGCACGGCCAGCTCGGCATCACCCTGTACCGCCCGCTGGGCGCCGAGCCTTCGGAGCTGCACTTCAAGATCTACCACGCCGGCCGCCCGGTGGCGCTGTCCGACGTGCTGCCGATGCTTGAGCACATGGACCTCAAGGTCATCACCGAACAGCCCTTCGAGGTTGCCCCCGCCGGCCGCTCCGCCCCGGTGTGGATCCACGACTTCGCCCTGCGCACCCTGACCGGCGGCGCCGTCGAGGTGGGCGCCGTGAAGGACGCCTTCCAGGACGCCTTCGCCGCGGTGTGGTCGGGCGCCATGGAGGACGACGGCTTCAACCGGCTGGTGCTGCGCGCCGGGCTGACGGCGCGCCAGGTCACGGTGCTGCGCGCCTACGCCAAGTACCTC
>DASPIO010000225.1:0-10735 GCA_035629155.1 Azospirillum sp.
GCTGCACAACATGCGCACGCTGCACCACATCAAGAACCCGGACAAGCGCAAGCGCATCGGCCGCGAGACGCTGGAGATCTACGCGCCGCTGGCCGAGCGCATCGGCATGCACCAGGTCAAGGACGAGCTGGAAGACCTGGCGTTCGCCGAACTGAACCCGGACGCGCGCGACAGCATCCTGGCGCAGCTCTCCCGCCTGCGTTCGGAGGGCGAGGACCGGGTCGAGCGCATCATTAAGGAACTGACCGACGTCCTGCACGAGGAGGGTCTGGAGAACGTTCAGATCACCGGCCGCGAGAAGACGCCCTATTCGATCTGGCGCAAGCTGCAGAACAAGAACGTCAGCTTCGAGGCGCTGTCGGACATCATGGCGTTCCGCTGCATCGTCGGGAACGTGGGTGAGTGCTATCAGGCGCTGGGCATCATCCACAGCCGCTATCCCGTGGTGCCCGGCCGCTTCAAGGACTACATCTCCACGCCGAAGCCCAACGGCTACCGCAGCCTGCACACCGGCGTGATCGGCCCGCAGCGCAACCGCATCGAGGTGCAGATCCGCACCAAGGACATGCACGAGGTGTGCGAGCTGGGCGTCGCCGCGCACTGGGCCTACAAGCAGGGCCAGCCGCGCGAGGGGGCCCGCGAGTACCGCTGGCTGCGCGAACTGCTGGACATCCTGGAGCACGCCACCAAGCCCGAGGAGTTCCTGGAGCACACCAAGCTGGAGCTGTTCCAGGACCAGGTGTTCTGCTTCACGCCCAAGGGCGACCTGATCGCGCTGCCGCGCGGCGCCACTCCGGTGGACTTCGCCTACGCCGTGCACTCCGAGGTCGGCGACCATTGCGTGGGCGCCAAGATCAACGGCCGCATGCTGCCGCTGCGCACGCAATTGCAGAACGGCGATCAGGTCGACATCATCACCTCCAAGGCGCAGACGCCGGTGCCGGGATGGGAGCGCTTCGTCGTCACCGGCAAGGCGCGCGCCCGCATCCGCAAGTTCCTGCGCACCCAGCAGCGTGCCCAGTACATCGAACTGGGCCGCGCCATCCTGCAACGCCAGTTCCGACAGGAAGGTTACGACTACGGCGAAAAGGCGCTGGACGGCGTCCTGAAGATCTTTCAGCAGCCGTCGGTGGACGATCTGCTGGCCTCTGTCGGCTCGGGCCTGCATTCCGGGCGCGAGGTCTTCCACGCCGTCTTCCCCGGCCACAAGCCGCACGCGCAGGCACTGCCGAAGGACGGCGACGACAAGGCCCTCGGCCTGATCGCCAAGCCGAAGCCCAAGCCCAAGGGTAAGGAAGCGCCGCTGCCCATCCGCGGGCTGATCCCCGGCATGGCGGTCCACTACGCGCGCTGCTGCCACCCGCTGCCGGGCGACCGCATCGTCGGCATCGTGACCACCGGCAAGGGCGTGACGATCCACACCATCGATTGCGAGACGCTGGAGAGCTTCAACGATTCGCCGGAGCGCTGGATCGACGTCGCCTGGGACGTCGGCGACAGCCCGGAGGAACACGTCGGCCGCATCAACCTCGTGGTCGCCAACGAGCCGGGCTCGCTGGGCACGCTGTCGACGGTGATCGGCAAGAACGGCGGCAACATCACGAATTTGAAGATCACCAGCCGCAACACCGACTTCTTCGAACTGCTGATCGACATCGACGTCAAGGACGCCAAGCACCTGACCAACATCATGGCGGCGCTGCGGGCCACGCCGGTGATCAACTCGGTGGACCGGGCGCGGGGACGGTAAGGCGCCGGACGTCGCGTTTCTGAGCCCAACCCGTGAGGAACGCACCGGCGGACTGGTCGAGCGGCGGCGAAAGCCCAACGTCGGGGGCTGCATCCCGCGCGCATTTGTGCTCTCCTCCCGCCGGGATTCGTTGAAGGGGAGCGGACATGATCACCACGGCCATTTTCCCGGCGCGCTACGTGCAGGGCGAGGGCGCGCTCGACACCTTGGGCGAGGACCTCTGCCGGCTGGGCGGCACCGCGCTCGCCATCGTCGATCCCTTCGTGCTGAAGACGCTGAACCAGCGCATCGTGGCGGCGACCGAGGACCACGTCGGTCTGGCGGTCGAGGAGTTCGGCGGCGAGTGCTCGGACGAGGAGATCGAGCGGCTGGCCATGGTGGCGCGCGACGTCGCCGCCGACGTGATCGTCGGCATTGGCGGCGGCAAGACGCTGGACACCGCCAAGGCGGTGGCGCACGCGCTGAGCGTGCCGGTCGCCATCGTGCCGACGCTGGCCTCCACAGACGCGCCGTGCAGCGCGCTCTCCGTCATCTATACGGCTGATGGGGCGTTCAAGCGCTACCTCGTGCTGCCGCGCAACCCGGAACTGGTGCTGGTCGACACCGGCGTCATCGCCGCCGCCCCCGTGCGCTTCCTGGTGTCGGGCATGGGCGACGCGCTGTCCACGTGGTTCGAGGCGGAGGACTGCCGCATCAAGCGCGGCGCCAACATGACCGGTCGTGTCGGCCCGATGACCGCCTACAGCCTGGCCCGCCAGTGCTACGACACGCTGCTGGAGTACGGGGGGCTGGCCAAGATGGCGTGCGAGGAGCATGTGGTGACCCCGGCGCTGGAGCGCATCGTCGAGGCGAACACCCTGCTGTCGGGCTTGGGCTTCGAGAGCGGCGGGCTGGCCGCGGCGCACGCCGTGCACAACGGGCTGACCGCGCTGGAGGAAACGCACGCCTATTGGCACGGGGAGAAGGTGGCGCTGGGCACGCTGACGATGCTGATGCTCACTGGCCGGCCGGCCTCGGTGATCCGCGAGGTCTATGATTTCTGCGAGTCGATCGGGCTGCCGACCACGCTGGCCGACATCGGCCTCGCCGGGGTGACGGACGAGCGGCTGTGGCTCGCCGCCGAGCGCGCCTGCGCCGAGGGCGAGACCATCCACAACGAGCCGTACGAGGTGACGCCCAAGCACGTTCTGGCGGCGCTGAAGGCGGCCGACGCCGAGGGGCGCCGGCGCAAGGCGGCGCACCGCGCGACGAAGGAGTGAGCCATGCCGGGACCCACACCCGCCGAATCCACCGTCTTCAGCCGCATCATCGCGGGGGAGATCCCCTGCGCCAAAGTCTATGAGGACGACGCGACTTTCGCCTTCATGGACGCGGGCCAGCTCAACCCCGGCCACGTGCTGGTGGCGCTGAAGCGGCCGGCCGCGACGATTCTTGACGTGAGCGAGGACGAGGCGGCGGCACTGTTCCGCACGGTGCACAAGGTCGCCCGCGCCGTGCAGGACGCCTTCGCTCCGGAGGGAATCACCATCCTGCAGGCCAACGGGACGGCGGGCTGGCAGACGGTGCCGCACATCCACGTGCACGTGCTGCCGCGCCACGCGGACGACGGCGTCGGGCTGGTGTGGCCGCGCAAGACCCCGCCGATGGACGAGCTGAAGGCTTTGGCCTCCCGCATCAAGGTTTGAAAGCGTGACGGGGCGGGAATGGACGGCTATATAGTCTCCGGCGGAATCCGGAGCTTGGCATGACCCGTTACCTGCGCCTGGGCGTGAACATCGACCATGTGGCGACGCTGCGCAACGCGCGCGGCGGTCGCCACCCGGACCCCCTGCGCGCCGCCCGCATGGCGGCGGAGGCCGGCGCCGACGGCATCACCGCGCACCTGCGCGAGGACCGCCGCCACATCCGCGACGACGACGTCGCCCGCCTGATGGCGGAGATCGCGCTGCCGCTGAACCTGGAAATGGCCGCCACCGACGAGATGCTGGAGATCGCGTTGCGCCACCGGCCGCACGCCTGCTGCATCGTGCCGGAGAAGCGCACCGAGGTGACGACCGAGGGCGGGCTCGACGCCGCCGGCGGCAAGGGGCACCTGAAGCGCTTTGTGCAGGAACTGGGGGCGGCGGGCGTGCGCGTGTCGCTGTTCATCGACCCGGACGAGGCGCAACTGGACGCCGCGCGGGAGCTGGGCGCCCCGGTGGTGGAGCTGCACACCGGCTCCTACTGCGAGGCGCCCGAGGGCTTCGATCGGCAGGCCGAGCTGCAGCGCCTCGTGCGCGCCGCGGCGCACGCCGAGGCGATCGGCCTGGAATGCCACGCCGGCCATGGGCTCGACTACGACACGGTCGGGCCGGTCGCCAACATCCCCACCATCGTCGAACTGAACATCGGCCATTTCCTGATGGGGGAGGCGGTGTTCGTCGGCCTTCCCGCGTCGCTGGGCCGCATGCGCGCGCTGATGGACGTGGCGCGGCCCGGTGTCGTGCGCCCGCGCTGAATCAGACGCATCCGCCCGCTCTCTTCATACACCGCCGTTGAGAATCGAAAGCACATGGCCTTGATCGAGAAGAAGAAGGAAGCCGGCGGTATCGGCGAGACGCTGAAGACGGTGTTCTACGCCGTCCTCATCGCCTTCGGCGTGCGCACCTTCGCCTACGAGCCGTTCAACATTCCGTCGGGGTCGATGATCCCGTCGCTGCTGATCGGCGATTACCTGTTCGTGTCGAAGTTCTCGTACGGCTACAGCAAGCACACGGTCGCCTTCGGCCTGCCGGCGTTCGAGGGGCGCATCCTGGGAAGCATGCCCGAGCGCGGCGACGTCGCCGTCTTCAAGCTGCCGCGCGACAACAAGACCGACTACATCAAGCGCGTCATCGGCCTGCCCGGCGACAGCGTCCAGATGATCGGCGGCGTCCTGCACATCAACGGCAATCCGGTGCAGCGCGAGCGCATCGAGGACTACGTCACCAAGGACTCGCTGGGACGCGAGGTGCGCGCCGCGCAGTACGTGGAGACGCTGCCCGAGGGGCGCAAGCACCGCATCATCGAGGAGACCGACCGCGGTCCGCTGGACGACACGCCGGTCTACAAGGTGCCGCCCGGCCATCTGTTCATGATGGGCGACAACCGCGACAACTCGCTGGACAGCCGTGTTCCCAGCATGGTCGGCTACGTGCCGGTGGAGAATTTGGTCGGCCGGGCCGAGTTCCTGTTCTTCTCGCTGGCCGAGGGCACGCACTTCTACGAGGTGTGGCGCTGGCCCTTCGACCTGCGCGTGCGGCGCCTCTTCCAGGGTGTGGACTGAATTGGCGCGGGCTGAGGAGGATCCGATGGGGTCCGATCTGGATGAATCCGGCTTGGATGCACTGGCGGCGGCGCTGGAGCACCGCTTCGCCGACACCAGTCTGTTGGCCGACGCGGTGACGCATCCCAGCCTGATGGGGCTGGAGCGCAGTGGCAAGGGCGTGGCCCCTGTGCAGGGGCCGGGCATCGCGTACGAGCGGCTGGAGTTCCTGGGCGACCGGGTGCTGGGCCTGTGCATCGCCGACTGGCTGCTGGAACGCTTCCCGGACGAGCGCGAGGGCTCGCTGGCCAAGCGGCACGCCGCCCTGGTGCGGCGCGAGGCGCTGGGCACGGTGGCCGACGCCATCGGCCTGGGCGAGCACCTGCGCCTGTCGCCGGCCGAGGCCTCGGGCGGCGGGCGCAGCAACCGCACGATCCTGGCCGACGCGTGCGAGGCGGTGATCGGGGCGCTGTTCCTGGACGGCGGGCTGCCGGCGGCCAAGCGGTTCATCCGCAGCGCCTGGGCCGGGATGATCGACCGCGCCGACGTGCCGCCGGTCGATCCGAAGACGGCGCTGCAGGAATGGGCGCAGGGACGCGGGCGGCCGCTGCCGGTTTACGAGATGATCGAGCAGACGGGGCCGGCGCACGAACCGGTCTTCCGTGTGCAGGTGCGCGTCGAGGGAGAAGAGCCGGTGACCGGTTCGGGCTCTTCCAAGCGCGCGGCGGAGAAACAGGCGGCCAGCCTCTTGCTGGTCCGGTTGGGTGTGCCCGGCGCAGGCGCGGGCGGGGAGTGAGCGATGACCGACGACACCCATGACGACGATTTCGAGGGCGCCGATGATGTCGACGGCGGCGAGGGGCCGGAGAATCCGCGCTGCGGCTTCGTGGCGCTGGTGGGCGCGCCCAACGCCGGCAAATCGACGCTGCTGAATGCGCTGATCGGCGCCAAGGTGTCCATCGTCAGCCCGAAGGTGCAGACGACGCGCTCACGCGTGCTGGGCATCACCATCGAGGACGACAGCCAGCTCATCTTCGTCGACACGCCGGGCATCTTCACGCCGAAGAAGCGGCTGGAGAAGGCGATGGTGCACGCGGCGTGGCAGGGGGCGCAGGACGCCGACCTGATCGGCGTGCTGTTCGACGCCACCCGCCGCGGCGTGGACGACGACACGCTGGGCATCATCGCCCGGCTGAAGGAGCAGGGGCGGGACGCCATCCTGATCCTCAACAAGATCGATCTCGTCCGCCACCGCGAGGTGCTGCTGCGCCTGACCGAGGATCTGAACCGCGAGGGCACGTTCACCGACACCTTCATGGTGTCGGCCGGCAACGGCGACGGCGTGGCGGACCTGCGCACCTTCCTGGCGCGGCGCGTGCCGGAGGGGCCGTGGCTCTACCCGGAGGACCAGATTTCCGACATGCCCATGCGCCTTCTGGCGGCGGAAATCACGCGCGAGAAGCTGTTCCACCAGTTGCACCAGGAACTGCCCTACGCCGCCACCGTCGAGACCGAGGTGTGGGAGGAGTTCGACGACGGATCGGTCAAGATCAGCCAGGTCATCTACGTGCAGCGCGAGAGCCAGAAGGCCATCGTGCTGGGCAAGGGCGGGGCGCGCATCAAGCACATCGGGCAGGCGGCGCGCACGGAGCTGCAGACGTTCCTGGAGCGCCGCGTGCACCTGATGCTGTTCGTCAAGGTCCGCGAGAACTGGACCGAGGACCCCGAGCGCTACGAGGCCTGGGGGCTGGAGTACGATCCGAAGTGACGATCACCCAGAACCGCGCGCCAGTTCGAGCAGGCGGTCGCGGGTCGGGCGGGGTGGGCGTTCGCGGTCGGCGCCGCGGCGGCTGCGGTAGGTGGTGATCGCCACCGTGACCCATGTGGCGTGAAAGATGATCCCGGCGAGGATCACGATCTGCCCCGGCACGGGGCCGATCATGGCGCGCTGCCAAACCTCGGCCAGCGTGGTGATGGGTTCGGGGTGGATCAGCAGCTTGCCGGCGTAGGCCACCACCTGGATGCCGAAGATCCAGCCGTAGTTGCGGCGCAGCCGGCGCCCGGCCGCCTCGGCGAAGGTGATGTGCAGGTTCGGGCTGCGGTAGTCGTGGTGGAGGATCTCGTTCCACCCGTTGTCGGCCCGCGCCCCCTGGCCCAGCAGGATCGGGCCGAAGAAGTGGACCTCCAGGATGTGCGCGCGGATGCGCCAGAAATCGAAGAAGCGGTAGCGCCGCGCCTCGATGTAGAGGAACACGGCGACCAGCAGCCCGACGAGCACCAGCGGCAGCGGCGAGGCGGTCGCGCTGGAAAAGGTCAGCGACAGCGCGATGCCGGTGGTGACGACCGCCCAGTTGGTGGTGGCGTCGAGGCGGGTGCGCCAGACCGTGCTGCGGTAGATCTCCGCCCGGTAGAGGTGGGCCAGCGCGCCGATGTCCGCGGCGTTGAAATGCGTCCTGGTGACACGGGTGGCGTCGTCGTCCATGGCCTGCGTCCCTCCCAAACGGCCGCGCGCGTTCCGTTCATCTTCCGCTTACTGGCGGGCCTTGGAAGGAAAGGTGAGTGCGCGGCGCCGATCCGGCAAACGCGCACCGACCGTGCGAGGCGGAAATTCCGAGGCGTTGCCCCGTCGCTTCCGCCGTCAGCGTTGCGCGGTCTGCGGCGTGCTGGGGCCGCGCGTGAGGACGCGGGCGCCGAGGGCAGGGAGGGGGACGGTGCTGGTGACGGTCAGCGTCTCGCCGGTCAGCAGGTCGGTCAGGCGCCCGCCGAGCGCCGCCGCATCGGCCGGGGCCAGGGCCACGTCGACCGGTGCCTCGCTCCAGTTCAGCAGCACCAGCACCTCCTCCTCCGGCGTGGCGCCCGGCCGGCGGTAGGCGAGCACGGCGTCGGCATCGGACGTGGCCAGCGGCGACGCGGTGCGGCCGCGCAGGGCGGCGTGGCCGGTGCGGAGCGCGATCAGGCGCGTGTACAGATCGGTGAAGCCGTGCGGGTCGTCCCAGGCGATGATCTTGTGGGCGCCATAGGGCTCGTACGCGGCCCCCACCTCGTCGCCGGTGTAGACCAGCGGCAGGCCGGGCAGTGTCATCAGCAGCGTGGCCGCCAGCCGCGCCCGCGCGACGCCGTGGCGGGTGACGAAGCGCGCGCCGGTGTCGTTGTTGTTGAGGAAGCGCATGACCGGCACGGCGGGGTCGGCGTGCGCCAGCGCGGCGCGCAGCCGCTCGGCGGTTGGCGCGCCGGCGCCGAAGGCGTCGTGCCATGCCCATTGGCCGAGCCGGTCGGTCCAGTCGTAGGCGGCGTCGAAGCCGTGCCGCACGTACCAGGGGTCGCGCGCCGTCGATTCGGCGAGCAGCAGAAGGTCGGGGTTCATCCGCTTCAGCTCCTCGCGCAGGTGCGGCCAGAACTCCGGCGCGCGCTCGCGCACCGCCCAACTGGCGTCGACCCGGAAACCGTCAATCCCCACCTCGCGCACCCAATACACGAAGGCCTCGGTCATGTAGCGCTGCACATCCGGGGCGTCGTAGTTGAGGTTCTTGAGGTTCGTCCAGTCGAAGTAATGGGTGACGGCGCCGTCGGCACCGCGGTCGAAGAAGCCGTGGTAGGGCGATTCCACGCCGCGCGCCTCCGCGTCGGCGTGGTAGGGGTGCTGTTCGGCCAAGTGATTCGGCACGAAATCCATCAGCACCTTCAGGCCGCGCGCATGCGCGGCGCTCACCAACGCCTTCAGGTCGTGGACGCTGCCGTAGCGCTCGCGCACGCCGAAATGGTCGGTGACGGCGTAGCCGAAATCCTCCCCCGGCGCGCCGGTGACGGGCGACAGCCACAGCGCGGTGACGCCCAGCGCGGCGATGGCGTCCAGCCGATCCGTCACATCCGCCAGCCCGCGCGGGCCGAACAGGAAAGGGACGGCACCGTAGACGACGGCATGCTCCATCCAGGCCGGCGCCTCGCGTCGCAGGTCCACCGCCTCGGGATGGCCGTCGCGGACGCGGAACAGGGCGGTGGCGGAATCCTTGCGGCCGAGCGCATCGACCACACGCATATTCACATAATAATCGCCGTCCTTCTCCGGCGTTTGCAGGAGGAGGCGCTTGGCCATGGCTGGCGACTCGTCGAGCGGCGTGGCGCTCTCCATTGCGAACAGCGGCGCCGGGTTTCCGGGCCGGGCCCGCCACTCGGTGCGGACGATGGGGGCGGAGCGGGCCGGTGCCAACTCGCTGCGGCCGGCGTCGAGCGTCAGGCCGGCGCTGGTGACGGCGACGCGCGGCCACGCCTTCGGCATGTCGCGCACGCGCACGGTCCAGGTCTGGGCGACCGAGGCGGCCTGCTCGGCGCCATCGCGACGGCATAGGGCGCGCACCGTGTTGGCGCCCTCGTGCAGGGGGACTTCGGCGAAGAAGCGCGCACCGTCGCGCTGGGCCGGGACGATGCCGCCAGGGGACGCGACCAGCACCTCGTCGCAGGCGTCGGGCGCAACGGCGCCCTCGACGAGCCGGTCGAAGGTCCAGGAATCGCCCCCATCGCCCTTCAGTGCGATCGACGGGCCGGCGGCCCCGGCCGCAGCGGGCGCCAGCAGCAGCACGAGCGCGAGGGAGTGGGCGAGGGAATGCATGCGGTCCGTCCGGCTGTGGTCCTCGGAACGGGCAGCCTCGCCATTTATGGTTAATGAAAGTTTGACGGCGCCGGCGCGGGCTTGGACGGCCCGTGCTGGAGTCGTCAAGTCGGTGCGGCGCAAAAACGAATCGAGGGGCGCGTTTTAAAATAGTTTGTTCGTTTTTCAAACGTTTTACTTTAGAATTATCTAATGATCGCTGATTCGCGTACGCGGGGGCGACCGCGCGCCGTGCCGCACCCCTTTTGGCGAGAGGAACTGAGGCTCTCAGGCGTGACCTGTGCTATCCTGGCCACGCATAGGAACCGCCAAAAAAGCGCAACCGGCGAAATGGCCCGAGGCGACGGAGGAAAGCGTGACTGAGGACGTGCCAATGGGGGACGAGCGGCGACTGGGCGACCGGATCCTGTACGCGCTCGAACTGGCGCTGGAACAGAAGGATCTCGACGTGTCGGAATTGCTGGCCAAGGCGCTGGAAGCCACGTTGACGCGCTTCGGTGGCCCGGGCGCGGTGGACAAACGCGACGTGCCGGAACGCATGCTGGCCGCTTTCGACGCGCTCGACCGGCTGCGGCACGCCGAACTCGGCGACTGAACCTTGGAGTGAAAAGTTTTGCATTTTCGTGATTGACAGGGTGGGGCAGGGCGGATAGAAAGCGCCCCACCGAACGATGCCACTCGGTTCGGCGGTCTTCTTCAAAAGCCTTGCGGCCAAGTTGAAGCGACCAAGTAGAGGGCAATTGCGCGGGTGTAGCTCAGTTGGTTAGAGCGCCGGCCTGTCACGCCGGAGGCCGCGGGTTCAAGTCCCGTCACTCGCGCCACTCTCTTCCTTATCCTTTTTTGCGAAAAGAAGTTCTTGAAAGCCGCTGGAACGCGAGCCATTTGTTGGCTCGCGCGTTTCGTTGTGCGGTGCATTGTCGCTGCGACGGAATTGATTCAAAGCGCTTTCCTTGTTCAGACAACCGGCCTATATTGCGCCGCGTCTGACGGGCTAATCCAGTCTTATACCACCACGGCGTGGCGCGTCGGCCCCCTTCCGGGCCGGTTGCGGCGTGCGTGGTTTGGTCCATGGGAGGACTGCGGTGACCAATCCGCT
>DASPIO010000226.1:0-19708 GCA_035629155.1 Azospirillum sp.
GGTACCATTGCAGCTCCAGCCAGGCGTTCGAGCTGGTGCTGAGAAGGTAGCGGACGGAGGCGTTGCCGGCGCTGATGATCACCGCGACCAGCACCAGCCAGTAGACAAGACGACCGACGGCCTCGTTGAGCGCGTCGATCACCCTGCTCAAGCCAAGCAGAGCGTTCAAAGGCGGATCTCCCTGTTCCTTCCGACGGGCTGAGCCCGTTCGATTATTCCCGTCGCCGGCCGCCATCCCGCGTGCGCCGTCGGAGGGAATACCCTACGCGCCCACCCGGAGATGGTAGTACCAACGACCAAGCCCCTCAGGCAATATTGCCGCGATGCCGAAGGCATGCAAGCTTCGGAAAGCCCGTAGTCGGCTGTGGTCCGGCGTGGCGCTGGAGGCGTCAGGCGGTGTCGGGCAGGCGGTCCCAGCCGTCGCGGCCCAGCGCCTCCAGCGGGCGGAAGCGCGCCTTGTAGGCCATCTTGCGGCTTTGCGCGATCCAGTAGCCCAGGTAGACGTACGGAAGCCCTTCGTCCTGCGCGCGTTCGATCAGGCTGAGAATCATGTAGGAGCCGACGCTGCGCCGCTCCTGCTTGGTGTCGTAGAAGCTGTAGACGGCGGAGAAACCGTCGGCCAGCCGGTCGGTAAGCATACAGCCCAGCAGCCGGCCGGTGGATTCCCGCGCCTCGAACAGGCTGGTGTCGGCGCGCCCCTCATCGATCATCGCGGCGAAGTCGGCCATGGCCATGCGCGCCATGTCGGAATCGCCATGGCGGGAGGACTGATAGCCGGCGAACAGCCGGTACTGCTCGCCGGTGGCGACGGCGGGCACCTCGGTCAGCGACAGATCCTGGTTGACGCGCAGCACGCGGCGCTGCGAGCGCGTCATGTCGAACGCCGCCACGGGGATGCGCACCGGTACGCAGGCCGAGCAGGTCGGGCACACCGGCCGGTAGACGATGTCGTGGCTGCGGCGGAATCCCGCGCGCGACAGGGTCGAGTTCACCTCGGACGCGTAGGGGCCGGACAGTCGCGTGAAGAGCTTGCGCTCCACCCGGCCCGGCAAGTAGGGGCAGGGCATCGGCCCGGATCGGAAGAACTGTTGCAGCGGTCGCGTCTGCGGCTGGATGACCGACATGGAGCCCCTATTGCACGTGCACCTGGGCCGGGGGAACCGGCTGCTGGCCGAAGAACGCGCGGCCGATCTCGTCGGTGGCGGCGCTGAGCCGGCGCCGCACCCAGTCGAGGTGGTCGTGGAGACCCTGGCGGATCACCTCCTCGGTCGGGTGCGAGAGCAGGGTGCTCAACAGCTCGTCCACCGTTTCCATCGCCTCGTTGCCGCGACGCAAAGTGTAGCGCGACTTGAGCCGGGTCAACAGCCCGTCGATTGTTTGCCGGACACACATGAGGCCGAACGCGGGACGACGTTACCGGCCCGGTGCCTGCGGCTGAGGCGACTGGCCGCCGGCGGCGGGCGGGGCAGCGGCGGTCTCGCGCAGCAGGACGATGCTGATGCGGCGGTTGCGCGGGCTGCCGGGCTGGTCGGGCACCAGCAGGTCGCGGTCGGCGCGGCCCACCACGTCCTGCACCCGGCTGTCGGCGATGCCGCCTGCCTGCAGGGCGCGCCGGGTGGCGTTGGCGCGTTCCGCGGAGAGATCCCAGTTGTCGCGCGTGCTGCCGGCGGCGAAGGGTGTGCCGTCGGTGTGGCCGCTGATGGACAGCTTGTTGGGCAGCTTGGCCAGCGCCTGACCCACTTGCATGACGAGCTGGCGCGTCTGCGGGTACATCTGGCCGGAACCGCCGGGGAACATCGACACGCGGTCCTGGTCGACGATCTGGATGCGCAGCCCTTCCGGCGTCTGATCGATCATCAGGTTCTGCGCCAGCGGCTCCAGCTCGGGTATGGACTGGATGGCCTGACGAATCTCGTTGGCGGTCTGCTGGAACTGGCGCGCTTCCTTCTGCTGCGCCTGAAGGTTCCCCACCGCCTCGGTCACGCGTTCGGCGAAGTCGGCCAGCTTCTCGCCCATCTTCTGGCCTGGCACGCCGAGCTGCTTGGCGAGTTGCTCCAGGCGCTGCTGGTACTCCATGCGGTTTTCGTTCGGGCGCTGCTCGGCCGGCATTTCGGCGCCGGTGCCGGGGCCGGAGGCGTTGGGCTCGCCCACCTCGGTCACCGCGTCTTCGGGCGCCTGCGCCGCCTGTCCGGGCGGGCCGGAGGTCGGCACGTCGGCCGACATGGGCGAGGAGGGGGAGATCTGGGCGCCGGGCACCGTGACCGTCTGGCCGCCGAGCAGACCGCCGGAGCCCGACGTCTCGCGGCTGACTGACACCGGCGCGAAATAGTCGGCGATGCCCTTTCGCTGGTCGGAGGTGGTGACGTTCAGCAACCACAGAAGCAGGAAGAACGCCATCATCGCGGTCACGAAGTCGGCGTAGGCCACCTTCCACGCGCCGCCGTGATGGCCGCCGTGACCGCCCTTTTTCTTCTTGATGATGATTGGCTGTTCGGTGCCGGCGGGGTTGGCTGCCATGCGTGAGGATCGCGATTCCAGGCCGGGATTCTGCGGCGGAAGCCTGCGCGTTCTTCCTTAAGATCCGTTTAACGCACCTGTCCTGTGCCTTTGCCCGGCTCACCGGCAGTTCCGGCTTGCGCCGCGTGCGGCCGTGCGTTACTCCCGGTTGGTTCCCACCGTTCGGCCAGGACCGCAATGACCATCGACTCTCGGGCCTTCCGTAACGCCCTCGGATGCTTCGCCACCGGCATCACCGTCATCACCACGGTGGAGCCCGACGGGACACCGGTGGGGGTGACGGTCAACTCCTTCTCCTCGGTGTCGCTGGACCCGCCGCTGGTGCTGTTCTGCCTGGGCCGCGCCTCGCAGTCGCTGGCCGCGTTCGAGAGCGCCAGGGCCTATGCCGTGAACATCCTGGCCGACGATCAGCAGGACCTGTCCAACCGTTTCGCCAACCGCAACCTGCAGGAACGCTGGGACGGCGTGGCGGCCGAGCGCGGCGAGACCGGCGTCCCGCTCCTCAAGGGCTGCCTCGCGACCATCGAGTGCGACCTGGAGAGCATGCTGGACGGCGGCGACCATGTGATCCTGGTCGGCCGCGTCCGCCGCCTGGAGAGCCGCGAGGACGGCAAGCCGCTTCTGTACTTCCGCGGCGGGTACAAGGAACTGGGGTAGTTTTTCTCCCTCCCCCGCCGGAGGCGAGGAAGGGATATTCAGGACACATCCACCATCAGCTCGGTCGGGAAGCCGGCGCCGGTGAGTTTGTCGACGATCTGCTGGACGTGCAGGCGGTCGCGGGTTTCCAGGATCACGTCGATCTCGGCCATCTTCACCGGCACGTCGTGGAACAGGCGCTGGTGGTAGATCTCGACAATGTTGGCGCCGGCCTCGCCCAGGATGCGCGTCACCTTGGCCAGCGCGCCGGGCGCGTCGGTCAGGCCGATGCGCAGGCGCACCACGCGGCCCTCCACCACAAGCCCGCGCATGAGCACCTGCGCCAGGAGGCGCGCGTCGATGTTGCCGCCGGACACCAGCAGGCCCACCCGTTTGCCGCGGAACCGGTCCGGCTCGGTCATCACGGCGGCCAGCGCGGCGGCCCCGGCGCCCTCGGCGACCAGCTTCTGCACGGTCACCATGCGGTAGACCGCCGTTTCCAGCGCCTCCTCACTGACCAGCAGGATATCGTCCACGTGCCGGCGCACCATCTCCAGCGTCAGTGCCCCCGGCGCCTTGACGGCGATGCCCTCGGCGATGGTGACGCCGTTGCAGGCGATCGGCTGGCCGTGCAGCGCCTGGCGCATCGACGGGTACATGGCGCACTCGACGCCGAACACCCGAATGCCGGGCTTGAGCCCCTTGGCCGCCGCGGCGACGCCGGCGATCAGCCCGCCGCCGCCCACCGGCACCACCAGCGCGTCGAGGTCTGGCACCGTCTCCAGGAACTCCAGCCCGGCGGTGCCCTGGCCGGCGGCGATCAGCGGGTCGTCGTAGGGGTGCACGAAGCACAGCCCCTCGCGCGCGGCCAGATCGAGGGCGAAGGCGGCGGCCTCGCTCAGCGTTTCGCCCTCCAGCACGACGCGGGCGCCGAAGCTCTCCGTCCGCTCGACCTTGGTGAAGGGGGTGAAGCTGGGCATGACGATGGTCGCCGCGATGCCCAGGCGCTGGGCATGGCAGGCCACCGCCTGGGCATGGTTGCCGGCCGACATGGCGACGACACCGGCCGTGCGCTCCGCCTCCGTCAGGGCCAGCAGCTTGTTCAGGGCGCCGCGCTCCTTGAAGGAGCCGGTGAGCTGCTGGTTTTCCAGCTTGAGGAAGATCGTGCAGCCGGCCATCTCCGACAGGCGGGGCGCCGGCTCGGCCGGGGTGCGGGCGATGCGGCCGGCCAGGCGTCCGGCGGCGGCCCGCACGTCCTCCAGGGTGACGTCCAGGGTGACGGTTGGCGCTCCGGTCATGGCGTGCGGCTTTCGCTGGGTGTGTCGGGGTTGGGGGTGACGGGCTGGAGGGTGAGTTCGCGCGCACCGGCGGCCGTCAGCGTGCCGGGGTCGCCGGCCAGCCGCACCGTGCCGCCGTCGCGCCATCGCGCGACGAAGTCGCCCCAGTGCGGCGAGAACGGGTTGCCCGACTGCCCAGTGGCGATAACATAGCGGGAGTTGCCGAGGTCGGCGAGGTCGTAGACCGCACGGTAGCCCGCCCCGTGCACGTCGGCGAAGGGCGCTTCGGCGTTGGCGTAGCGGGTGGTGGCGCGGTTGACGGTGGTGGTGCTGCCGTCCGTCGGCGTGGCGAGCTTGGCGAACTGCCCCAGCCCCGGCACCTTGCCCAGCACCGCGTGCGCCAGTGGTGCGACGTGCGCATCGCCCCAGCGCCACGCGGCGAGGTCGGCGCCGTGCTTCTCCTTCAACTCCGCCAGCGCCCGGTCGAGCGAGCGGACGAGGATGTCGGCGCAGCTCTCCGCGGCCGGGGTCGCCGTATCGTCGCACCAGCGCGGTGCCGTACCCAGCACGTGGTGAACGGTGCGCGGCCGGTTCCAGAAATATTCGCCGAACAGCGGCCCCAACTCGTCCGCGAACAGGGCGCGGGACAGGCTGCGCAGCCAGGCCTCGAACAGCAGCGGCTCCGGCCGGTCGCGGTGCATGGCGTAATCCCAGGACTTCAGCCGCTCCACCACTTGGCGGGCGAGCGGATCGGTCACCGGCGCCGCCAGCATCAGCGGCAGCAGGTCGCGCGCGGCCAGGGAGACGGAGTCCATCTGCTGGCCGACGGCGTCCTCCACCGTGTGGCGGTCCTTGCGCAGCAACTCGGCGATGCGGGCGGCGCGGTAGGGGTCGGGCCAGTCGACGGCCAGGACGTGCGGGTAGTCGGGCCCGACCACGGCGTTGTTGGCGTTGACGAACTGGCCGGAGTCCGGGTTCTCCGCCTGCGGCAGCGCATCGAAGGGGATGACCCCGGTCCAGTCGTACTCCCCCGTCCAGCCCGGCACCGGGACGCGCCCGTCCCCCTTGCGGCGCACCGGGACGAGGCCGGGGGCGATGAACCCGACCGCGCCGCCAGTGTCGGCATAGACGACGTTCTGCTGCGGCGCCTGATGCAGGAACAGCGCCTCGCGCACTTCGGCGGCCGAGCGGGCGTGGTTCAGGCGGTACAGCGCCTCGGCCGAGGTGTCGCGCTCCGACAAGCCGGTGAAGGCCAGCGCCAGCACGTGGCCGGGCGGCGTGGCGTCGTCGTTGCCGTCCAAGCCGCTCAACACCGGCCCGTGCCGCGTGTGGCGGACGGTCAGCACGTCGTCCGGCTGGCCGGCGACGGTGATGGTCTCCGTGCGGGTGGTGAAGGGTTCGCTGCCGGCCGGGGTCAGGTAGCGGTTGGGATCCCGTGGGTCGAGCTTCTCGACGAACAGGTCCTGCACGTCGCTGTGCGTGTTGGTGAAGCCCCAGGCCACGTGGCCGTTGTGGCCCAGCGGGTGGAACGGCACGCCGGGCGCGGTGGCGCCGGCAACGGTGAAGGTGGGGGTGACGATGCGTGCGAGATACCAGAGGATCGGCGCCTCCAGCCCCAGGTGCGGGTCGTTGGCGAGGATCGGCTTGCCGGTGCTGGTGCGCGTGCCGGCCAGCACCCACTCGTTCGACGCCTGGTCGAACCCCAGTGGCGGCGGCAGTGCCGCGAGCGCGCGGTCGAAGGGCAGGGCGCCCAGTTCCGCCGCCAGCGTCACCGGCCCCGCCGCGGCGGTGGGCGGGTAGAGGTCTTCCGCCAGCTCCGGCCCCAGGCGTTGCAGGACACGGGTGCGGGTCAGTTCCTCCCGGTGGTTGCCGGCGAGCTGCAGCGTCATCAGCTTGGCCCACACCATGCTGTCGGCCGGCTTCCACGGCTCCGGCGCGTGGCGCAGCAGCTGGAACTCGATGGGCAGGGCCTCGCGCCGCGTGGCGAGGTAGGCGTTGACGCCGGCCGCGTAGGCGTCGAACGCCTGCCGCACCTCCGGCGCCAGCGCCTGCAGGCTCGCTTCTGCCTGGGCGTAGAAGCCCAGCGTGCGCATCAGCCGGTCATAGCGCAGCGTCCAGTCGCCGAAGCGCGTGCCGAACAGCTCCGACAGGCGCCCGGACCCGACCCGGCGCATCATCTCCATCTGCCACAGCCGATCCTGCGCGTGCACGTAGCCCAGCGCGAAGTAGCCGTCCTCCTCGGTGGCGGCGAAGATATGGGGCACGGCGTCCGCATCGCGCAGAATCTGCACCGGGCGCAGCAGCCCCGGCACGGTGACCGTCCCGTCATGCTGCGGCAATTCGCCCTTCAACCACAGCCAGCCGCCCGCGGCCAGCACCACCGGCGCCAGCAACAGGACCAGAAGAATCACACCCAGACCGCGCAGGAGACGCCGCATGCCGAACCACCGCTCGTGAACCGCTTCCAAGAGATGGTGTGCGGCGGCGTCCGGCAAAGCACCGGAAGGTGCGGAAACTCGCGAACGGATCATCGTGCTGCTTGTCGCGCTTTCGTGGGGCATGCTATTCCCGGTGGTGTAAGCCGCTGGTCACGCTCTCCGAGGTTCGGGGTCGGGCGGGTGGTTCGTTGACTGGGGGAAATATGCTGACAGGAATCGTGCGTTTTGGTGCCCTGCTCGCTCTGGCGTCGGGTCTTGGCGCCTGTGCATCCATCACGGCGGGTACCACGCAGACCGTGGCCGTCGATACCAACCCGCAGAAGGCGGCCGAGTGCAAGCTCAGCAACGAAAAGGGGTCATGGTCGGTGCCGCGCACCCCAGGCTCGACCACGGTCACCAAGGCCTATGGGCCGTTGAGCGTGACCTGTTCGTCGGCTGACGGGCATGCGGGCCAGACCACGGTGGAGAGCACGACCGCCGGCGCGGCGTTCGGCAACATCATCGCGGGCGGCATCATCGGCGCCGCCGTCGACATGAGCTCCGGGGCCGCCTACACCTATCCGGCGCAAGTGCTGGTGCCGATGCAGCCGTCCCAGCCGCTTCGCACCGAAGTTCCCGCGACGGGCGTGCCGACGTCGTGACCGGCGCCGTGAGCGTCACGCCGCCGCGGCGATGATGTCGCGCAGCATGGTGGGGGAGATCGGCTTGTGCACCAGGGTGTGGCCGCTCTGCTGCACCTCGGCGATGCGGTCGGGGTCGGTGTCGCCGGTCAGGACGACGGCGGGCACGCGCACGCCGCACACGCCATAGATGTCGCGGATCGCCTGCAGCCCCGTCCGTCCCTCGCGCAGGCGGTAGTCGGCGACGATGAGGTTCGGTTGCTGGCCCAGGCTGAGCAGGGAGTCCACCGCCTCGTCCGCCGACATGGCGGCGACCACGTCGTAGCCCCATTCCTCCAGCATGGCGCGCATGCTGAGCAGGATGATGGCGTCGTCGTCGACCACCACGACGAGCC
This sequence comes from Azospirillum sp., assembly GCA_035629155.1. Lineage (GTDB taxonomy): Bacteria > Pseudomonadota > Alphaproteobacteria > Azospirillales > Azospirillaceae > Azospirillum. The sequence goes on from DASPIO010000226.1 coordinate 7,884, forward strand.
CCTTCCCGGCGGCGCGGCTCGGGGCCACGCGGGCCGGGCGCGGCATGGCACGGGGGTGCACGGCTGGGATGGTGAGCGCGAAGGCGCTGCCCACGCCCGGCCGTGAGCGCAGCGTGATCGCATGGCCCAGCAGGGCCGCCAGCCGCTTGACGATGGCGAGGCCGAGGCCCTTGCGGCGGTCGCGTTCGGGGTTGGCGAGCTGGGTGAACTCCTGGAACACTTCGTCGTGCTTGGCGTCCGGGATGCCGACGCCGGTGTCCACCACCTCGACGCGCAGCGTGCCGCCGGCCCGCCGGCAGCCCAGCAGGATGGAGCCGCGTTTGGTGTAGCGGATGGCGTTCTCGATCAGGTTGCGGATGATGCGTTCCAGCAGAGCCGGATCACTGCGCGTCCACGCCCGTGTCGGCACGAAGCGCAGGCGCAGACCGGCATCGGCGGCGCGGGGGGCGTATTCGTTGGCGAGCCGGTCGAGCAGGGGGCTGAGCGCGAACTCCGTGATGCTGGGCCGGACCACGCCGGCGTCCAGCTTGGACACGTCCAGCAGGCTGTCGAGCAGCGCCTTCAGCCCGTCCAGCGATTCCGTCATGCTGGCCAGCAGGTCCGCCGTCGGGTGGCCTTGCAGCTTGTCAGACAGCGCGTGCGCGAAGAAGAACAGCGATTGCAGCGGCTGGCGCAGGTCGTGGCTGGCGGCGGCCAGGAACTTGGTCTTGGCGTGGTCGGCGCGTTCGGCCCGGTCCTTGGCGCGCAGCGCCTCTTCCCGCGCCAGTTCGGCCTCTTCCTTGGCGGTGCGCAGTGCGTCCTCGGCGGCCTTGCGGCGGGTGACGTCGCGCATGATGCCGGTGAAGTAGCGCCGCCGCCTGGCCCGCCATTCCGCCACGGACAGGTCGAGCGGGAAGGTGGTGCCGTCCTTGCGCCGCCCCTCCACCTCGCGTCCGACGCCGATGATCCGCCGCTCTCCGGTCCGGCGGAAATGCGCCAGATACTCGTCGTGCGCGGCGCCGTGCCGGTCGGGCATGAGGATCTTGACGTTGGCACCGACCACCTCGGCGGCCGCATAGCCAAAGGTCGTCTCCGCCGCCCGGTTGAAGGACTGGATGGCGCCCGTCTCGTCGACGACGACGATCGGGTCGACGGCGGTATCGACAATGGCCCGGTATCGGGCCTCCTGCCCGGCCGACGTCTCGGCCGCCAGCCAGCGGTCGACCAGCGACGACGCCAACGCCAGCGACAGCAGCAGCAGGGCGCCCGCCCCGGTGATCTCGGCCAGCAGCGGCGTCGACAAGGCCAGCCCCGCGCCGGTGTCCATGGCGGAGTGCCCGCCGGGCTCGGCGTGCGCCGCCGCCATGCCGATGTAATGCATGTCGACCACCGCCAGCCCCATTACCAGGGCGCCGCCCATCCGATGCCACAGGCGCGTGGCGCGGAAGGCCAGCCACAGCGCGGCTGTCGATGCGGCGATGGCGATCACCACCGACACCGAGACCAGCCCCGCGTGGTAGGCGAGGCGCGCCGGCATCTGCATGCCCGCCATGCCGACGTAATGCATCGACACGATGCCGAGTCCGGTCAGCGTGCCCGCGACCGGCACGGTGAAGCGCCTGGGCACGTTGCGCGCGACGGCGAACAGCCCGGCGCCGCACACGCCCACGGCCAGCGCGAAGGACAGCGCCGTCAGGCCGATGTCGTAGGATACGGGCGCCGCCGTCCGCATCGCCAGCATGCCGATGAAGTGCATCGACCAGATGCCGACGCCGAGCGCCAGGGCGGCGGCGGCCAGCCGGACGCTGCGGTGGCGATCCGCGGTGCGGGCCTGAGAGGCGAGGTCGAGCGCCACATAGCCACCGAACACGGCGACGACGAACGACAGCGCGACGAGAAGGGGATCGTAGTGATCGGGCATCAAGGCGCGATGTGGGTGGCGGGCGGGGGCGGCGGCAAGTCGCAGCGCCGCGCTGGGAGTTCAGCCACGCTGCCACGCTTGCTATGGATGGCGAAAGACGCCCGAACGGAGTAGGGCGATGGTCGGAGCCCGGTTCGGCGGGCCGGTGGTGGCCTTGCCGACCCGCCGTGGCGTCCCCATACTCCCGGCCGGGTTCGTGGTTCGAGGGATTATGCTGTACACCGTCAAGCCGCTGGCGATCCTCGCCGCCGCCATACTCGCCCTGGCTGTCCCGGCCGAGGCGAAGACGCGCGCCGGCGGTGCGGCGGTGGAGCGCGCCAACGGCGTGACCGTGGTGCGCGGCACGGCGACCGCGCCGGCCGTGGCGGCTTTGCCGGCTCCCCCTCCGGCGCCGCGCCGCGGGACCTTCGCCGCCGACTGCGAAGCGGCCGAGGCCGGCGACGCCGGGGCCGCCTACCGCGTGGCGCGGCGCTACCTGTTCGGCAACGGCGTGGCGCGCAACCGCCGTGTCGGCACCGCGTGGCTGCGCGCCGCCGCCACCCGCGGTCACGCCGACGCGCAGAAGCTGGTCAAGTACGTGCCCGGCCGCATGGGCCACATCCGCCCCTACTGCCGGCCCGGGGCCGGACCTGTCCGCGTGCCGGTCGCCCCGCCGGAGGAGATCGTGCGCATGGTGCAGGACCTGGCGCCCAAGTATGGGCTGGACCCGGCGCTGGTCATGGCGGTGATCCAGGTGGAAAGCGCCTTTCGCACCGACGCCGTGTCGCCCAAGGAGGCGGCCGGCCTGATGCAGTTGATCCCGGAAACGGCGGACCGCTTCGACGTGCGCGACGTCTTCGACCCGCAGGAGAACGTCCGCGGCGGCATTAAGTACCTGCGCTGGCTGCTGGCCTATTTCCGCGGCGACGTCACGCTGGCGCTGGCCGGCTACAACGCCGGGGAGGGGGCGGTGGACCGCTATCGCGGCGTGCCGCCGTACGCCGAGACGCAGGCGTACGTGCAACTCGTGCGCCGGCTGTACCCCGCGACCTCGCATCCCTTCGATCCCAAGGCGGCGGAGCCGTCGGCGCGCCTGCCGAAACAGACCGCCGAGCTTCCGCGCTGACGCACGCGCGCGTACACTGCCGCGAACTCGAAACGGGAGGGGGCGGTGCCATGCCGATGTCCGAACGCAGCTACCTGGGGCTCAGTGCCGCCGGCTTCCACCGTGTCGCCTACACCCAGTGGGGGCGGGAGGACGCGTCGCGCACCGCCATCTGCGTGCACGGGCTGACGCGCAACGGCCGCGACTTCGACCGGCTCGCCCTGGCGCTGGCCGATCGCTGGCGCGTCGCCTGCCCGGACGTCGTGGGGCGTGGCAAGAGCGACTGGCTCGTCAACCCCGACTTCTACACGTACCCCCAGTACATGGCCGACCTGACCGCGCTGATCGCGCGGCTGGAGGTGGAGGCGGTCGACTGGATCGGCACCTCCATGGGCGGGTTGCTGGGCATGATCCTGGCGGCGCAGCCCAACACGCCCATCCGCCGGCTGGTGATCAACGACGTCGGGCCGCTGGTCGCCAAGGAAGGGCTGCAGCGCATCGCAGACTACGTCGGAAAGGACCCGGTGTTCGACGATCTGGCCGGGGTGGAGAGCTACCTGCGCTTCGTCCTCATGGGGTTCGGCACGATGCCGGACGAGGAATGGCGCCACATGGCCGAGCACAGCGCGCGCCGCCGCCCGGATGGCACCTACGGCCTCGCCTACGATCCCGGCATCGCCAAGCCCTTCACCACGCAGCCGGTGGCGGATGTGGACATGTGGGGCGTGTGGGACCGCATCCGTTGCCCGGTCCTGGTGCTGCGCGGCGCCGATTCGGACCTGCTTCTGCCGGAGACGGCGGAGGAGATGAGCCGCCGCGGCCCCGGTGCCCGCATCGTCGAGGTGCCGCACGCCGCCCACGCCCCGTCGCTGCGCACCGAGGAGCAGATCGCCACCGTGCGCGCGTTCCTGGAGGAGGGCTGAGGCCATGGCACGACACGTCTCCAGCGCCTTGGGCGCGGTCGGCATGGCGGTGCTGGTCGGGATCGTGCTCGGCCTCGTGCTGCTGGTGACGTCGGGGGTGCTGCTGGCGCTTGCGGTGGCGCTGCCGATCGCCATCGTCGTGGCGGTTGTGGTGGCCGTTCTGTCGGGGCGGTCGAGCGTGCGCATCGTGCGCCGTGACGACTGAGCCCGGGCGTCCTATAAGGGCGGGATGACCGACACCGCCTTCGATCCTCACAGCCTGCCGCCGCTGCGCGACGTGATCGCCCAGCACGGCCTCGCCGCGCGCAAGGCGCTGGGGCAGAACTTCCTGCTCGACCTTAACCTGACCGGCCGCATCGCCCGCTCGGCCGGCGACCTGACCGGCGTCACCGTGGTCGAGGTCGGCCCCGGCCCCGGCGGCCTGACGCGCGCGCTGGTCGCCAGCAACGCCAAGGCGGTGATCGCCATCGAGCGCGACCAGCGCTTCATCGGCGCGCTGCAGGACCTTGTCCAGGCGGCGAACGGGCGGCTGGCCATCATCGAGGCGGATGCGCTGGACGTCGATCCGGTGGACTTGGCCCCGGCACCGCGCGCCATCGCCGCCAACCTGCCGTACAACGTGGCGACCCCACTGCTGATCGGCTGGCTGAAGCGGATCGCCGAGTACGTCAGCCTGACCCTGATGTTCCAGAAGGAGGTCGCCGACCGCCTCGTCGCCCGGCCGGGCAGCAAGGCGTACGGCCGGCTGTCGGTCATCACGCAGTGGCGGGCGGACGCGCGGGTGCAATTCAACCTGCCGCCCCGCGCCTTCACGCCGCCGCCCAAGGTGGAGTCCGCCGTGGTCCACCTGACGCCGCGTGCCGACCCGGAACCGGCCGACTGGGCGGCCATGGAGGCGGTAACCGCCGCCGCCTTCGGTCAGCGCCGCAAGATGCTGCGCCAGAGCCTGAAAACGCTGGGCAACGCCGAGGCGCTGCTGGCCGAGGCCGGGCTGCTTCCCACCGCGCGGGCCGAGGAGATCGACGTGCCCGGCTTCGCCGCCCTGGCGCGGGCGCATGCGGCGGGGGTGGGCCGGCAGGGGTAGGCAAGCGGGCCTGATTGCCCCAGAAATGCCACGGCTTCTTGGTTAACGTCGCCGTCCCGCGGCTTCGGCCGTGCACGAACCAAGAAAGGACGGGCGGCATGGCCGGCACGATCATCGTTGGGCAGACGGGCAATCCCGCCATCGACACGCTGCTGGAAGGCGTGAAGTGGGATACGGCGACGCTCAGCTACGGCTTCCCCACGACGGCCTCGCGGTGGACCGACTACGCCGCCGGCAGCGAGCCGTTCAGCGGGTTCACGGCGCTCAACGCCGCGCAGCAGAGTGCCACGGCGGCGGCCCTGGCGTCCTGGGCGCGGGTGGCGAACCTCAATTTCAGCCCGATGTCGGAGCCGGCGGCGGTGGCCGACCTGCGCTTCGCCGGCAGCAGCGGCGTCGGCACCGCGCATTCCTACTACCCGTCGGGATCGGATATCGGCGGCGACACGTGGTTCGGTACGCGGCTGTCCGCCGACGCCGTCTGGACACCGGGTGCTTACGACTTCTTCACGGCGGTGCACGAGATCGGCCATTCGCTGGGCCTCAAGCACCCGCACGAGGCGGCGCAGTTCGGCTCGGCGGGCGTGGCCGACGCCGGCCTCGATGTGATGGAACTGACGGTGATGAGCTACCGCTCGTTCACCGGCGCCTCGCTCAGCACCGGCATCACCGTGCAGCCCGGCTCCTTCGCGAAGGGCCCGATGCTCGACGACATCGCCGCCATCCAGAAGCTGTACGGCGCCAACTATGCCACCAACGCGGGCGACACCCTGTACAGCTTCACGCCGGGGCAGGGCATCATCTTCGAGACAACGTGGGACGGCGGCGGCACCGACACCTACGACCTGTCGGCCTACACCACCGCCGTGACGGTCAACCTGATGCCCGGCGCCTGGAGCACCTTCTCCTCGGCGCAACTGGCGCGGCTCGACCAGACGAACCTTGCGACGCTGGCACGCGGCAACGTCGCCAACGCCACCCTGCCGGACGGCGACCCGCGCGCGCTGATCGAGAACGCCGTCGCCGGGGCCGGCAACGACGCCGTGACCGGCAACGACGGCGCCAACACGCTGACCGGCAACGCGGGCAGCGATACGATGACGGGTGCGGGTGGTGCGGATGCGCTGTTCGGCAACTGGGGCAACGACGTGCTGCACGGCAATGCCGGGGCCGATACGCTGTTCGGCGGGCAGGACGGCGATTTCCTGTTCGGCGCCGAGGAGGTCGACGCGCTGTACGGCAACATGGCGGCTGACCAGCTCTATGGCGGCGTCGGCGATGATTCGCTGTTCGGCGGGCAGGGGGACGACCTGCTGTTCGGCGAGGCGGGCGACGACCTGCTGGTCGGCAACCTGGGCATCGACACGCTGTTCGGCGCCGCCGGGGCCGACCGATTCGTGACCGGCGGCGAAGATGTGGTGGGCGACTTCAACGCCGCCGAGGGCGACACCATCCTGACGGCCGCCGCGGCCCCCTGGACCGTCGGCGCGTCGGACGGCAACGCGGTGATCAGCCTGGGCGGCGGCGGCACGGTGACGCTGCTGGGCGTGGCACCGGGCGCCGTGCACGCGGGATTCTTCGTGACGGGATGAGAGTGGCGGGAAGGACATCTCCCGCGACCATGGGAATACCCATGGGAATAGTGCGGCCTGCCTGAAGGGACACCGGCCGCTCTCCTGAATGCGCCGCTCTCTGGCCGTATGAGATTGAGAGATGATGGACGGGCCTGTTTATGGTGTCGGCAAGATGGTGTCGGCTCACGCCCGACGCCATCCTGCCAGGACGGAAATCATCCGCCCGCCGAATCCTAGCGGCGGATACTCCGGGTTTTGGCCTGTTCCTCGCGTTCGGTCATAATTACGGCGCTTGTCATTTGGCCTTTCGTGCCGACCCGGCAGCGCCCTCAACCAGCCCTGATGCGTCCACTCTGCCTCGTTGCCCGAGGCCGAACCGCATCCCTGCGCCCAAGCCGGGCCATGTGTGTACCCAGCCTGCTTCCCCCGGCTTGGCCAGAGAAGGGCTCTGGAGGGGCACACCATGCAGTTTCGCACCTTCGACGGCGCGGACAACAGCCGCGCCCACCCCGATTTCAACGCCACCGGCTCCGCGCTTACGCGGATCGCCGACGCACGCTACGCCGACGGTGTCTCGACCCTTGTCGGTGGTCCGAACCCCCGCACGATCAGCAACCTCGTCGTCGGAGAGGGCGACCCCGCCGTGGGAAACCTGGAGGGTGTCTCCGGGATGATGTACGCCTGGGGCCAGTTCGTCGACCACGACATCAGCGTGACGGTGCCCGACGGGACGACGCGCGTGGACGTCCAGGTCCCGGACGGCGACCCGGACCTTCCTGCCAACGGCGTAATCCCGCTGACCCGCGTCGAAACCGATCCGGACAGCGGTACGGGTTCCGGAAATCCGACCATCGCGGTCAACGCGGTGACGGGCTGGGAAGACGCCTCGATGGTCTATGGCTCCGACGCCGCGACCGCCGCACGCCTGCGCCTCGCCGACGGGCACCTGAAGACTTCGGCGGGCGACAACCTGCCCATCGCCGACGGACAGTTCCTGGCGGGCGACAGCCGCGCCGCGGAGAACCCGTCCCTCACCGCGCTCCAGACGCTGTTCGTGCGCGAACACAACCACCAGGTCGACCGGCTGAAGCGGGAGGATCCCGACCTGACCGGCGACGAGTTGTACGATCAGGCGCGCGCCATCGTCACGGCGGAGATCGCCCGCATCACGCACAACGAGTTCCTGCCGCACTTGCTGGGTCCCGGTGCCTTATCGAAATACGACGGCTACGATCCGTCCGTTGATCCGCGCATCACCGCGGAATTCGCCGGCGCCGCCTTCCGCTTCGGGCACTCCATGGTGTCGGCGGAGACCGAGCGGCTGGGCGAGGGGGGCCAGGTCGTCGGGCCGGCCAGCGAGTTGCGCGACACCTTCTTCATGCCGCCGGGAGAGTTTGCAGCGCATTCCGGTGCGGACGGCTTCCTGCGGCACCTGGCATCCGACCTGTCCCAGGCCATGGACGCCCGCATCGTCGAGGACCTGCGCAACTTCCTGTTCGATCCGCCGGTGGCCAGCGATCTGGCGGCCATCAACATCCAGCGCGGGCGAGACATGGGCCTGGAAACCCTGAACGGTACCCGCGAGGCGCTGGGCATGGAGCCCTACGACGATTTCGCGGACATCACCGACGACGCCGCGACGGTGGAGGCCCTGAAACGGGCCTTCAAGACCGTCGACGAGGTTGACCTGTGGACGGGCGGCCTGTCCGAAGGGCACGCGGATGGCGCTGTCGTCGGCCCGACCTTCCAGCGGATCATTGCCGACCAGTTCGAGGCCCTGCGCGACGGCGACCGCTTCTGGTACCAGAACCAGGGCTTCGACGCCGAGACCCTGGAGGAGATCGAGAACACCACACTCGCCGATATCATCCTGCGCAACACCGACACCGAGCACATCCAGGACGACGTGTTCGTCTTCGTCGAACGGCGCCCCAACGACGCCGAGCCCGACCGTCCAGACGCGCCGCAACTGGTGATCGGCACCAAGGCGGGCGTCGCGCTGACCGGCGGCGCGAAGGACGACATTCTGGTGGCGGAGCAGGACAAGCAGACGATGACCGGCCGGGACGGACGCGACCTGTTCGTCTTCACCGAGCCGGGGCAGCACGCCACGATCACCGACTTCGAGCCGGGGCGCGACCGGCTGTCCTTCGATGCCGAGACCGAGGTCGACGTCGCCGACCTGGAGGTCCGCACGGAGCAGGGACATGCGCTCGTGGTGGTGGGCGAGCACCGCATCGAGTTGCTGGGTGTACGGGCCGATCAGGTGACCGGGTCGAGCTTCATCACCGGGGTGTAAGCCGTAGGTTGGGTTGAGCCCCAGCGAAAACCCAACGGTTTTCGCTTCGGCCTCAACCCAACCTACGAAACCCGTTCCTACAGCGCCGCCTGCACGCTCTTCACGAACTCCGACAGGCCGACCTGGCGGGTGCGCTTCAGGCGTTCGGCGTTCAGGATCGCCTGCACCGACGCCACGCTCTTGTCGACGTCGGTGTTGACGATGACGTAGTCGTACTCGGCCCAGTGGCTGATCTCGTCCGAGGCCTTGGCCATGCGGCCGGCGATCACCTCGGCCGAATCCTGGGCGCGGGTGTGCAGGCGCCGCTCCAGCTCCTCGCCCGACGGCGGCAGCACGAAGATGCTGACGAGGTCGTTGCGCGCGTTCTCGGCCAGTTGCTGCGTGCCCTGCCAGTCGATGTCGAACAGCACGTCGCGGCCGGCCTTCAGCGCGTTCTCGACCTTCTCGCGCGGGGTGCCGTAGCAGTTGCCGAAGACACGGGCGTGCTCCAGCAACTCGCCCGCCTCAACCATCTGCTCGAAGCGCGGCATGTCGACGAAGTAGTAGTCAACCTCCGGCACCTCGCCGGGGCGCATGGGGCGGGTCGTGACCGACACCGACATGGTGATGCCGGAGTCGCGCTCCAGCAGCTTGCGCGAGATCGTGGTCTTGCCGGCGCCGGACGGCGACGACAGCACCAGCATGAGGCCGCGGCGGCGGATCTCCTTGGGGGACGGGGCCATGGGACGCATCACTCGATGTTCTGGACCTGCTCGCGCAGCTGTTCGATGGAGGCCTTGAGGGACAGGCCGACCCGCGTCAGTTCGACGTCGGCCGACTTGGAGCACAGCGTGTTGGCCTCGCGGTTGAACTCCTGGCACAGGAAGTCGAAGCGCCGGCCGATGGCGCCGCCCTCGGCCAGCATCTCGCGTGCCGCCTGGACGTGGGCGCGCAGCCGATCCAGCTCCTCGCGCACGTCGGCCTTGCCGATCAGCAGCGCCGCCTCCTGCGCCAGCCGTTCCTCGGGCAGGGAGGGCACGGCGTCGAGAAGTGCGGCGAGTTGCGCCTTCAGGCGCTCGCGCAACGCCTCCGGCTGCACGGAGGCGCAGGCGGAGGCCGCGTCGGTCAGCCGCTCGATCTCGTCCAGGTGGCCGGTCAGCACGCCCACCAGCCGCGCGCCTTCCGCCGCGCGGGCCTCGGCCAGTTTGGCGATCACCGATGCCACGTCGCGCTTCAGCGTCTCGTCCAGCCGTTCGCGGGCGTCGGTCTCGTCCTCCTCGACCGGTTCGATGATGCCGCGCACGGACAGCAGCGCGTCGAGGCGCGGCGCCGCGGCGCCGGCCGCCTCGATCTCGCGCGCCAAGTCCAGCACCTGGGCCAGAAGGTCGCGGTTGATGCGCAACTGCGACACGGTGGAGGAGCGGGTCAGAGTCAGCGTGAGGTTCACGGTGCCGCGCGCCAGCCGCTTGGGGATCTCCGCCCGCGCCACCGCCTCGATCTGGTCGAAGCCGCCGGGCATGCGGCAGCGGATGTCGAGGCTGCGGCCGTTCACGCTCTTGGCTTCGAAGGTCCAGGAATAGGCCTCGGCATGCCCGTCGATGCGTGCGAAACCGGTCATGCTGGCGACGGGGCGTTGGGCGGTCAATGCGGCCTCGGCTAGAATGGGTGGCGGGGCTGGTCGTGAAGCGTGAACTTATAGCCCGCACGCGGCATAGCAACAAGAAGCGGCGCAACAAGGAATGAGGGGCGGTTCATGCGCGATCCGCGTACAGTGGTCATCACGGGCGGTTCCAGCGGCATCGGCGAGGCGCTGGCGCTGGCCTACGCCGCCCCCGGCGTCACGCTGGGCCTGACCGGGCGCGACGCGGCGCGGCTGGAGGACGTCGCGGCGCGCTGCCGGGCGCGCGGCGCGAGCGTGGAGGTGGCGGTGCTGGACGCCGCCGACCGCGCGGCCATGGCGGCGTGGCTCGGCGCGTTCGACGCGCGCACGCCCATCGACCTGCTGGTCGCAAACGCCGGCATTTCCGCCGGTACCGGCCTGCACGGCGAGACGGAGGAGCAGGCGCGACGCATCTTCGCGGTGAACGTCGACGGCGTGTTCAACAGCGTCTACCCCGTGCTGCCGGGCATGCGGGCGCGCCGGCGCGGGCAAGTCGCCGTTATGGCCTCGCTGGCCGGCTTCCGCGGCCTGCCCGGCGCGCCGGCCTACTGCGCCAGCAAGGCCGCCGTGCGCGTGTGGGGGGAGGGGATGCGCGGCTATCTGGCAGGCGAGGGGGTGGAGGTGTCGGTGGTCTGCCCCGGATTCGTGCGCAGCCGGATGACCGCCAGCAACCGCTTCCCCATGCCTTTTCTGTGGGACGCGCAGCGCGCCGCCGCCCACATCCGCGAGGCACTGGCCCGCAACCGGGGGCGCATCGCCTTCCCGCTGCCGATGCGGGCGGCGGTGTGGCTGGTGGCGGCGCTGCCGCCGGGATGGACCGATCCGGCGCTGCGCGCCGCCCCCCGGAAGGGGTGAGTCGGTGAATACAGCTTGCCAGCGCCGTCCGCAGGCACCATTTTCTGGGAATCGAAATTGCTCTGGGTCTACGGTCTTCGTGCTCTCCCACGCGTCCGGTCGGTCCCCTCAGTGATTTGGTTTTCCGCCGTACGGTCGCGGCGGGTAACTTCGTAGTGAAGGGGACAGCCGTATGGCCACCGGTACCGTGACATGGTTCAATACGACCAGGGGTTTCCAGCCCGTCGACGGCACCGCCGCCGGCCCGCGGTCGCTCTGAACCACGACCGGGCGGCTGCGGCCGCCCTTTCCGACTGCAGCACGATGCCGGCGACCTGCCGGTGAACTAAGACAGGAATGTCCCATGGCCAAGGAAGACTTGGTCGAGATGGACGGAGTCGTCACCGAAGTCCTGCCCGATGCCCGCTTCCGCGTGCAACTCGACGGCGGGCATGAAGTGATGGCCTATTCATCCGGCCGCATGAAGAAGA
>DASPIO010000227.1:0-28057 GCA_035629155.1 Azospirillum sp.
GAACCTGTACATCCTGCCGACCTCGCAGACCCGCGACAAGGATGCGCTGACCAAGGACGGCGTCGAGCGCATCCTGAACGAGCTGTGCAAGGACTTCGACTACATCGTCTGCGACAGCCCGGCGGGCATCGAGCGCGGCGCCTTGATGTCGCTGTACTTCGCCGACCACGCCATCATCGTCACCAACCCCGAGGTGTCGTCGGTGCGCGACAGCGACCGCATCCTGGGCGTGCTGAACTCCAAGTCGCGCCGCGCCGAGCGGGGCGAGGAGCCGGTCACGCAGCACCTGCTGCTGACCCGCTACGACCCGGAGCGCGTCGAGAAGGGCGAGATGCTGAAGGTCGACGACGTGCTGGAGATCCTGGCGATTCCGCTCCTGGGCGTGATCCCGGAGAGCCAGGCGGTGCTGCGCGCCTCCAACATCGGCATGCCGGTCATCCTCGACGAGGCCTCGAACGCCGGCCAAGCCTACCTGGACGCGGTCGGCCGCTTCCTGGGCGAGGACGTCGAGCACCGCTTCATTTCGGTGCCGAAGAAGGGCCTGTTCAGCCGCCTCCTGCGGAGGTCGGCATGAGCATCTTCAGCTTTTTCCGTTCCGCGCCGAAGCCCTCCGCGGTCCAGGCGAAGGAGCGTCTGCAGATCGTCATGGCGCACGAGCGCGTCGGGCGCTCGGGCCCGGACTACCTGCCGATGCTCCAGCAGGAACTGCTGGCGGTGATCGCCAAATACGTCGACATCGACGACAACAAGGTCGAGGTGAAGCTTGACCGTGGCGGCGACTGCTCGACGCTGGAAGTCAACATCGAGCTGCCCAGCCGCGACCAGCTCAAGGCGCCCAAGGCCGACGCCAAGGGGGCCGAGGCGAAGCCCGGCAACGCAAACGGCAAGCCCGAGCCGGGCAAGCCGGCCAACGCATCCTCCCCGGCCCCGTCGGCCGGCTCGGTGCTCACCAACGGCGGGGTGTCGAAGCGGCACTGAGCCGCGGGGCGCCGACGGGCGCCCGCCAAGGGGCTTTCTACGCCTCCGCTCCCCTTCCGTCCGGGTTTACGGCCGCGCCGAGTGGTGCTTAGCTGTGGGGACGGGGTGGGGAGGAGGAGAAGGTCGATGTTCCTCGATTGCGCGCAGCTCATCGCCGGCAACGGGCCGCGCCTGTCCAACGGGATGGCGGTCACCGACGTGGACGGCGACGGCGCCTTCGAGATCGTCGTCACCGGCTATGGCACCGCCAACCTCGTCCTCAAATGGGATGGCAAGCAGTTGCGCGACGTCGCCGACCCGGTGCTGGCCGACGCCTCGCGCATGGCGCTCGCCGTGGCCGCCGCCGACGTGGACGGCGACGGGCGCGAGGAGATCTACGTCGTCAACACCGATTGCGGCGACGAGTCCGACGAGACATGCGACCGGCTGTTCGCCGGCTTCGGCAACCGCTGGATGGACCTGCTGAGCCAGTCGGAGAACGCCGCCGTGGCCAACCGGCTGCCCGGCCGCTCCGTTGCCGTGCTCGACCGTGCCGGGCGTGGGCGCTACGGTTTTCTGCTGGCCAGCGATGGGGCGCCCTTCCGCCTGTACGAACTGGGCCGCCGCGGCCGGCTGGTCGACTCCGCCGAGGAAGCCGGGCTCGACCTGATCGGCTCGGGACGCGGGCTGGTTTGCCTGCCGCTGCTGTCGGAGCGCATGGACGTCTTCGCGGCCAACGAGGGCGGGCCGAACTTCCTGTTCCGCAACTTGGGTGACGGCACCTTCGAGGAGATCGCCGAGGAGCGCGGCGTCACCGATTCCCGTCTGGCCGGGCGCGGCGTGGCGGCGCTGGACGCCGACGGCGACGGGCATATGGACCTGGTGGTCGGGCATTGGGACGGGCCGCAGCGGCTCTACCTCCAGCGCTCCGGTGGCGGCTTCGTCGACGCCGCCGATTCCGAGATGTCCATGCCCGCGCGCGTCAGCACGGTGATCGCCGCCGATTTCGACAACGACGGCTATGAGGAGCTGTTCTTCAACGTCTGCGGCGGGCCGAACCGCCTGTTCGCGTGGCGGCACGAGCAGTGGACCGAGATCGACCTGGGCGACGCGGTCGAGGAGCGGAGCTTCGGCACCGGCGCGGTGGTCGCCGACATCGACGGCGACGGGCGGCTGGAGTTGCTGATCGCGCACGGCGACGTGGCGGAGCAGCCGCTGTCCCTCTACCGCACCGCGCCGAACGACAACGCGTGGTTGCGCGTGCAGCCGCTCACCCCCTATGGCGCGCCGGCGCGCGGTGCGCTGGTGACCTGCTTCGCCGACGGACGGCGGCAGACGCGCGCGGTGTGCGCGGGTTCCGGCTATCTCTGCCAGATGGAGCCGGTGGCGCATTTCGGCCTGGGCGATGCCCGTGTGGTGGAGCGGGTCGAGGTGCGCTGGCCGGACGGCATGGAGGCGATCATCGAATCGCCACCCCTCGGCCGTGTGTTGACCGTGCCGCACCCGCCGGAATGACCGGCCACCGGATGCCGCGATATTTCAGCGCAGCAACACACACTTTAACCTTTCCGCAAACGGCCGTGCACATTAATGTCAAACGTCCCGCCGTATTTCGGGCGAATACGGCGGGAGGGAGATGACAGCGCCGAAACAATGAGCCCGGCGGCATCGCGCGCCGGGCCCTCGAGGCATCCGTATGGCACGACGTGACGTTCCCCTGACCGGGGTGGAACGGTTCTTCGACGCAGACGAAGTGATCGTCAGCAAGACCGATCTGAAGGGTCGTATCACCTACGCGAATCGCGTGTTCCAGCGCATCGCCGGCTATACCGAGGATGAGCTGCTCGGCGCGCCGCATTCGATCGTGCGCCACCCGGACATGCCGCGTTGCGTCTTCAAGTTGTTGTGGGACACGCTGGCGGCGGAGAAGGAGATCTTCGCCTACGTCGTGAACCGCGCGCGCAACGGCGACCACTATTGGGTGTTCGCGCACGTTACGCCGAGCTACGACGACAAGGGCGCGGTGGTCGGTTACCACTCCAGCCGCCGGGTGCCCGAGCGTGCGGCCATCGACAAGGTCGTGCCGCTCTACCGCACGCTCCTGGACATCGAAGAGAGCCACGCGGACCGCAAGCAGGGTATGGAAGCGGCCTTCGGCACCGTGGTGAAGCTGCTGACCGAGAAGGGGATCGGCTATGACGAATTCGTCTTCTCTCTCTAAGGCTTCGGCGCTGGCGGCGCTGGCCGCGCTGCTGCAGGTGCTGAACCTCGCGGCCGACGGGCTGGGTCTGGGCGGCACGGTGGTGCGGATCGGCTTCAGCGCGGCGGCCTTCGGCGCGCTCATCGCCGCGGTGCTGTGCCTGCGGGGTGCCGCGCGCGCGGTGGCCGAGGCGACCGAGGTGTGCCGGCAGGTCGGGCGCGGCAACTTCGAGGCGCGCGTCGTCCGCGTCACCGAGAAGGGCGACCTGGGCGAGCTGTTCTACGGCCTCAACGACATGATCGACCGCACCGACGCCTTCGTGCGCGAGGCGGCGGCGTCGATGGCCTATGTCTCCTCCAACAAGTATTTTCGCCGCATCTTGCTGAAGGGCATGGACGGCAGCTTCCTGCACGCCAGCCGCACCATCAACGCCGCCACCGACGCCATGGCGCAGAAGGTGAAGGGCTTCGCCGGCGTGACCCAGCGCTTCGAAGGGCAGATCCGTCAGGTCTGTTCCGAAGTGGCGGGTGCGGCGCACCACCTGGAGATGAGCGCGCGCTCCATGGAGACCGACGCGCAGACGGCGACCGGCAAGGCCTCGTCGGTGGCGAGCGCCGCGGCGCAGACCGGCTCCAGCGTCGGCAGCGTGGCGGCGGCGACCGAGGAACTGTCCGCCTCCATCGGCGAGATCGCGCGGCAGGTGGAGCAGGTGGCCTCCGTCGCCTCCGACGCCGCCGGCGAGGCGGAGCGCACCAACGCGCTGGTCGGCGACCTGTCGGGTGCCGCGCGGACGGTGGGCGACGTCATCACGCTGATCAACGACATCGCGTCGCAGACCAACCTGCTGGCGCTGAACGCGACGATCGAGGCGGCGAGGGCGGGGGAGGCCGGCAAGGGCTTCGCCGTCGTGGCGCAGGAGGTCAAGCGCCTCGCCGATCAGACGGCCAAGGCGACGGGGGAGATCAGCCAGCAGATCGCCGGCATCCAGTCCTCGACCGAGCAGGCGGTGGGCGCCATCGTCGGCATCGCGCGGACCATTCACAACATCAACGGCATCGCCGGCGGCATCGCCTCGGCCATCGAGCGGCAGGGTGGTGCCATCCGCGACATCGTGCAGAACATGGACCAGGCGGCAGCCGGCACGCGCGCCGTGTCCGACGACATCCGCGATGTGACCACCGCCGCCGAGCGGACCTGCGGCACCGCGCATTCCGTGTTCGCCGCGTCGGAGCAGATGGCCGTGCAGGCCGACCGGCTGGCGCACGAGGTGCAAGTCTTCCTGGACGAGATCCACAAGGTCGCCTGACCCTCGGTTCCGCCGATCCAAAATGAAACGGGCCGCCCCTCTGCGGGGGCGGCCCGTCATGGCATGGGCGCCCGGTCTTAGCCGCGCGTGCCGCTCGGCGTCGACTGTTGACCGCCCGTGGAGGCGGTGTCGGCGGCCGGGGTCTGCGGCAGGCTGACGCTCTTGTGAGTCGTCGTGCACTCGGCGCTGGCGATCCCTGCCGTCAGGAGGGCGGCAAGGCCGAACGCGGCGGCGACGACCGGATTGGCTCCATGAGACATTGGATCACCTCCTTTCTGTTGTTCGCTGCGGAAACCAATGGTGGCATGCCACGCCGGCCCTGCCCACTGCTCAGAAGGTATAGCCGGCCGCCCTCGGCGCGCGTCCGGCGCATGCCAGCGGGGCATGCCTGCGCACCGGGCGGCTGCCTGTCTGTTGGGCCGATGCCGGGAAAATAGGCGGAAATCCTGCCGCTCGTGCGCGATTCAGGAACAACCTTTCAAGAATGTGCGGTAATGCGACCGAATCCGGCACGGCGTTCCCGTTATGATCGCGTGCGCACGGTTGCTGCGATGCTGCATTGCACAATCTGCCAAATATTTCAGCATTTTCATAGGACCATAACCTTATTTTTCTTATGGGAGTTCGCCGGTGACGTCCACAAAACGGCTGGATTCCGCGCCTTCGGGTGGGTTGTGAAAACGTGATAATTGCTGGCACGGGAATTGATTCATGTCGCTACAAGGATTGGGAGTCGGAGAGGCAAGGCCATGAGTGCAGGCAGCAACCAGCTTTTCGATCTGTCGCGCGAGGTGCTCGACGTAGCCTCCCGCAAGGTTTCGCTGATCGAGGACATCACCCGCCGCACCAAGATGCTGGCCATGAACGCGCTGATCGAGGCGGCGCGGGCCGGTGACGCCGGACGGGGCTTCGCCGTGGTGGCCAACGAGGTGTCGGAGATCTCCAAGCAGGTCAACACCATCACCCGCGACCTGCGCAGCGAGATCACCAGCCGCGTCGATCATCTGACCTCCGCCGGCAGCGAGATGGTGCGCGAAATGCGCGGCAAGCGCCTCGCCGACCTGGCGCTCAACATGATCGAGATCATCGATCGCAACCTCTACGAACGCTCCTGCGACGTCCGCTGGTGGGCGACCGACAGCGCGGTCGTGGAGTGCGCCGTCGACCCGTCGGCGGTGAACCGCGAGCACGCCTCCGCGCGTCTCGGCGTGATTCTCGAGTCCTACACCGTCTACCTCGACCTCTGGATCGCCGACCTCAAGGGTGACGTCATCGCCACCGGCCGGCCGAAGTTCTACCCCGGCGCCGTCGGCGCCAACGTCGCCGACGAGCAGTGGTTCCGCCAGGGGCTCGCCACGCGTCACGGCGGTGAGTTCACCGTGGCCGATGTCGGCCGCAACCGCCGGCTCGACGACCGGACGGTGGCCACCTACGCCACCGCCATCCGCAGGGGTGGAGCGGCCGACGGTGATCCCGTCGGCGTGCTGGGCATCTTCTTCGACTGGGAGCCGCAGGCCCGCGCCGTGGTCGAGGGCGTTCGGCTGGAGGATGGCGAGCGCCAGCACACGCGCTGCCTGCTCCTCGACGCGCGGCACCGGGTCATCGCCTCGTCCGATGGGCGCGGCATCCTGACGGAAACGGTGCCACTGCGCACCGACGGCCGCACCATGGGCTATTACGGGCAGCCGGACGGCCGCACGATCGGCTTCTCGCTGACGCCGGGCTACGAGACGTACCGCGGGTTGGGTTGGTACGGCGCCATCGTGCAGGGGCACTGATCCGAAGACCGCATCCGATGATCAAGTCCCGTGCGCGTTGACCGGCGGCGGGGTGCGGCTATGCTGGACGGGTGCGCGGCGCCTCCCCGCGCGTCCCGTTCCGCAGGCCCATGATGTCCGTGTCCCGCCGCCGTCTCGTTGTCCGGCGTGAGAGTTTCCCGATCCGCGGCGCCTTCCGCATCTCGCGCGGCGCCAAGACGTCCGCCGAGGTGGTCGTCGCCGAAGTGCGGGACGGCGATTGGCACGGCCGCGGTGAGTGCGTGCCCTACGCCCGCTACGGCGAGAGCGTGGACGGCGTTGCCGGGGCGCTGGAGGCGGTGGCGGACGACGTGGCCGCCGGTCTCGACCGCGCAGCCCTGCAACGGCTCCTGCCGGCCGGTGCGGCGCGCAACGCGCTGGACTGCGCGCTGTGGGACCTGGAGGCCAAGCGCGCCGGCGTTCCCGCATGGCGCCTTGCCGGGCTCATCCAGCCGCCGGGGCCGCTCACCACCTGTTACACGCTGAGCGTCGACGAGCCGGCGGCGATGGCCGAGGCAGCCCGCGCCGTGGCGGTGCGCCACCCGCTGCTCAAGATGAAGCTGACCGGCGAGGGCGACCTGGACCGTGTGCGCGCGGTGCGCGCGGCGGCCCCGGCGGCGCGCCTCGTGGTCGACGCCAACGAGGGCTGGACGCTCGACCACCTCGACCGCTTCGCGCCGGACTTCGCGGCTCTCGGCGTCGAGTTGATCGAGCAGCCGCTGCCGGCGGGGCAGGACGAAGCCTTGCGCGGCGTGCGCTGCCCGGTGCCGCTGGGGGCGGACGAATCCTTTCATGGGCTGGACAGCCTGGAGCGCCTGAAGGGGCTGTACCAGGTCGTCAACGTCAAGCTGGACAAGACCGGCGGGCTGACCGGGGCGCTGGCCGTCAAGGCGGCGGCTGAGGCGGCGGGGTTCGGCCTGATGGTCGGCTGCATGGTGGCGACGTCGCTGGCCATGGCGCCGGCGGTCCTGCTGGGGCAGGGGGTATCCTTCGTCGATCTGGACGGGCCGCTGCTGCTGGCGGAAGATCGTGTGCCCGGGCTGCGCTACGACGGCGCGCTCGTCCATCCGCCCGAGCCGGAGCTGTGGGGGTGAGCGCCATGGACAACCTGCTGCGAAACCTGCCCAAGGACCTGCCGGACGAGCTGTTCTTCACGCTGGCCGAGAGCGACACCGTGCGCATCGAGCGCATCGTCTCCACCGGCCAGTCCTCGCCGGACGGCTTCTGGTATGACCAGGAATGGGACGAGTTCGTCGTGCTCGTGCACGGCGCCGCCAGCCTGGAGGTGGAGGGCGAGCCGGAGCGGACGCTGAAGCCCGGCGACTGGCTGGTGATCCCTTCGCACGTCCGCCACCGCGTCGCCTGGACCCAGGCCGACCCGCCCACCGTGTGGCTGGCCGTGCATTACCGGCCGACGGTGGGAGCCTGACCCGCGCGTCATGCGCTTGTCGGGCATGGAATATCAGGCCAAGCTCACGTTCCTGATATTCCGCCGGAGTAGCCATGTCCGTCCGCACTCTCGCCGCCGCGCTGCTCACCGCCCTCGCGTTCAGCGTGCCCGTGCAGGCCGGTCCGCTGCCGGACGGCCTCGTGTACCTGCGCTCCGTCGACGCGACCATCGTGCAGGAGATGCGCTACTACGGGCCGCACAACTTCATCGGCCGGCCGATCGACGGCTACTACGCCCCGGAATGCATCCTCACCCGCCCGGCCGCCGAGGCGATCGCCAGGGTCAACGCCGAACTGAAGGAGTCCGGGCTGCAGGTGAAGGTGTTCGACTGCTACCGCCCACAGATGGCGGTGGACCACTTCGTGCGCTGGAGCAAGGAGGTGGCCGATCAGAAAATGAAGACCGCCTTCTACCCGGAGGTGGATAAGGCCGACTTCTTCAAGCTGGGCTACGTGGCGGAAAAGTCCGGGCACTCGCGCGGCAGCACGCTGGACGTCACCATCATCCCCGCCGACGCCCGCGCGCCGGAACCCTACGTCGACGGCAAGACGGCGCTGGCCGACTGCCGCGCCCCCTACACCGCGCGCTTCCGCGACAACGGCCTGGACTTCGGCACCGACTACGACTGCTTCGATCCCAAGTCGCACCCCGACAGCGCGGCGGTGAGCGTCGTCGCCCGCCACAACCGCGCCATGCTGGCGGCGCTGATGGGCAAGCACGGCTTCAAGCCGCTGCCGGAGGAGTGGTGGCACTTCACCCTGCGCGACGAGCCGTTCCCGCAGACCTTCTTCAACTTCCCCATCGTGGCGCCGCAGGGCGCACCGAGCCACTGAGGACCCATGCCGCTGCTGCCCTACGGACGCAACGCGCCGCTGCTGGCGCTCTGCCAGGCGCTCTACTCCACCTCGCTGATGATCACGGTCACGCTGGCGGGCCTTGCGGGAGCGCAGATGGCGCCGTCGCCGGCGCTGTCCACGCTGCCGCTGGCGCTGATGATGATCGGCAACATCGCCACCGCCGGGCCGGTGTCGCTGCTGATGCAGCGCTTCGGCCGACGCGCCGGGTTCACGCTGGGCGGCGTCGCCGCGGCGCTGGGCGGGCTGGTCTGCGCCTACGCCGTGGTGTGGGGCAGCTTCGTTCTGTTCTGCGCGGGCACGGCGCTGGTCGGTGTCTTTCAGGCGGCCTCCATGTACTTCCGGCTGGCGGCGGCCGACGGCGTGGCGCCGGAGCGCCGCGGCGGGGCCGTGTCGCTGGTGCTGACCGGCGGCATCCTGGCCGCGCTGATCGCCCCGACCCTCACCCTGTGGACCAAGGACTGGTGGGCGCCGATCCCCTTCGCCGGCTCCTTCCTGGCGCTGGCCGTCCTCGGCCTCGCCACGCTGGTGCCGGTGGCGGCGCTGGCCGAGCACGGTGCCCACGGCGGCGCGTCGGGCGTGGGCGGGCGGCCGATGGGGATGATCGTCCGCCAGCCGATCTTCATCGCCGCGGCGGCCAACGTGGCGGTGGGGCAGGGCGTGATGGTGCTGGTGATGCACGCCACGCCGCTGGCCATGATCGGCTGCGGCCTGACCGTGGGGGACGCGGCGGGCGTCATCCAGTGGCACGTGCTGGGCATGTACGTGCCGTCGTTCCTGACCGGGCGGCTCATCAACCGGATCGGCGCGGCGCCCGTGGCGGCGCTGGGGGCGGTCGTTCTGGCGGCGAGCGCCACGGTGTCGGCCTGGGACCAGTCGTTGCCGTTCTTCCAGGGCGGGCTGGTGCTGCTGGGGATCGGGTGGAACTTCATGTACGTCGCCGGCACCACCATGCTGACGCAGTCGCACACCGTCGAGGAGCGCGGGCGCGTCCAGGGGGTGGCGGAGATGACGGTGGCGGTCACCGGGGCGGTCGCCAGCTTCGCGTCCGGCGGGCTGATCAGCCAGATCGGCTGGACGGCCGTCAACGTCGGCATGGTGCCGCTGCTGGCGCTGGCCGTCGCCGCCACCCTCTGGTACGTCGCCCGCAGCGCGCGGCTGAAGATGGCCTGAGGCGGACTTACGCCAGCATCGCCTCGGCCCGCATGGCCATCTCCCCGGCCGGGCCGGTGACCCACAGGTCGATGCGGTCGCCGTCCGGCCGGCCGTTCAGCGTGAAGGGGGCCGTATCGAAGACCGGCGCCATGGCGCGGTACCAGAAGCTGGCGACCGTGGCGTCCGGCCGGGCCCGGCGTACGAGGTCGAGCAGAAGCGTCGCCATCAGCGGCCCGTGTACCAGCAGGCCGGGATACCCCTCCTCCTCGGCGGCGTAGGGGCGGTCGTAGTGGATGCGGTGGCCGTTGAAGGTCAGCGCCGAATAGCGGAACAGCAGCACCGGGCTGGGGTGCACCGTGCGCGTCCAGGGGGCGTCCGTCGGCGCCGGCTCCGGCGGCGGGGCGGGGGTGCCGGGCTCGTCGTGGTCGCGGTAGACGATGTCGTGCTCCTCCACCAGCGCCGTACCGCCCCGCGCGGTACCGATGGTGTGGCGGACCTGCACGAAGACCAGTTCGCCCGTGCGGCCTTGCTTGACGCGCACATCGGCCACCTCCGACAGGCGTTCGGCGGTGTCACCGACGCGCAGCGGAGCGAGGAAGGTCAGGCGTCCGCCCGCCCACATGCGGCGCGGCAACCGCACCGGCGGCAGAAAGCCACCACGCAGCGGGTGGCCGTCCGGCCCCAGCCGGGTCAGCGGCGTGGCGTCCAGGAAATACAGCCAGTGGCCGCCGGGCGGCACCGGGGCGCCCGTGTCCGGCGGCGCCTCGTCGCCCAGCGTGGCGGCGAGCGCGGCGAGCGGCCACGGCACGAGGATGTCCGTGCGCCGCTCGCTGCGGCCGATCCAGCCACGGAGGGCTTCGGCGTTCGCCACGGCTCAGCGCGCCGTGGGTGAGACGTCGCCGGAGGAGACGGAGGCCGGGACGTACGGCTCGTTCTCCAGGCCGTTGACCTTGGCGGCCATGATGAAGTCGTTCTCGTGCAGGCCGTTGATCTTGTGCGTCCAGAACTTCACGGTGCAGTAGCCCCAGCCGTGAATGATCTCGGCGTGGTGCCCTTCCTCCTCGCACAAATTGCCGACGCGGACGGCGAAGTCCTGCGCCTGGCGGAAGTCGCCGAACTTGAAGGTGCGCACGAGGTGGTCGGGGTTCTCGGCGAGGCTCCAGCCCGGCACCTGCACGAGGTATTCCCGCGCCATGGCGCGGTCCATGGGCGGGATGCCGCCGCGGCACGGCTCGCATTTGCCGCTGGCAAGGTCACACACGGGGCCGCCCTGCTCGGTTTCGCCGGTCATCGTTTCTCTCCCGGTTGGTCTTGTCGGCTCGAAAGGAATGCTGGGAGGAATGCTAGGCGGCGCGGGGCGGTTCGGCAACCCGCTCCATCGGCTGGGGCCGCCTCCGGCCCCGGCCCGTGGCGTTGTGCGCCGGCGTGGGCTCGGCTATACGGGCTGGGGGCGTGGACCCCTTGGCCCTTTCGCCTGTTTCGGCAGGCAGACCGTCGCAGCGGGACCGAGCGATGACCGAATTGCCCTTCGTCGACTACCAGTATCCCACCCGGCCGGCCGGGGAGCGCCGCCTCGCCATCATCGGCGAGGCGCCGGGGGCCGAGGAGGTGCGGCAGGGCATCCCCTTCGCCGGGCGCAGCGGCAAGCTGCTGGACGAGAACCTGCTGGCCGCCGGCATCGACCGCGCCCAGGTGCTGGTCGCCAACGTCTTCCGCCGCCAGCCGCCGGGCAACAAGGTGGGGCACTTCTTCGCGTCCCGCACCCGCGCGCGCAAGGAGGGGCGCGGCATCGACGAGCGCTGGGGACCGTTCGGCACCTCCGACTGGGTGCTGGCGGAGTTCGCCGCAGACGTCGAGCACCTGCGGCGCACGCTGGCCGAGTATGGGCCGGCGGTGATCGTGGCGCTGGGTCGCACGCCGCTGTGGGCGCTGACCGGGCTGAACGGCATCATGCAGTTGCGCGGCACCGTGCAGCCCTGCCGGCTGGTGCCGGGGGCCGAGGTGGTGCCGACCTTCCATCCCAGCTACATCCTGCGCGGCCAACTGGTCGAGCAGCCGACCTTCCTGGCCGACCTGCGGCTGGCGGCGGCGCGGCTGGCGGGGCGGTGAGGTAACGTGGGAGGACAGCTTAGGACTGTGGCTCTTCGGCGTAGGGGCCGGACGGCGTCACCGCGGTGGTGAACAGCGCGCGGGCGTGCGCGGCGGCGTTTTCCGCGCGCTCCGGCTCCCCCTGGCACAGGCCGCACAGGTCCGTGGCGACCGCCAGAAGTTTGGCGCGGATGTCCGGGTTGTCGAGGTGCAGCAGGCGGATCAGGGCGTTCGCCCGCTCGGCGCGCTCGCTGACCCAGACGGCCGGCTCCTGCCGGACGCAGAGTTCGCACCCCAGGTCCACCACGGATCCGGCCGAATCCGTCTTCGTCGGACCGCGCGCGGGCGGTTCGCCATTGATGCTGCCGTTCATGATGTCCCCTCGCCGACGGCCTATGCCGTTCGTGCGGGGGGATGTTCGCACACATCCTTTTGCGCGTCAAATGGTCGCAAGCGTGACTGTTCGCCGGAGTCTGTGCGCCGCCGCGCTTTTCCTTGCTTCGGTGGCCGGCATGTCGGACTGCATAAGGGCATATGCAGGCGAACTCCGCCGGTCTTCAGCGCCCCAGCGTCTCGACGAGGCCGAGAAAGGCGGGCAGGGGGTGGGTGATGACATAGGTGGGGATGGGCGCCAGATAGTCGCGCATCCGGCCCTTCTCGGTGAACCGCTTGCGGAAGCGGGAGTGGGCGAAGAACGGGCCCAGCTTCGGCACGATGCCGCCGGCGATGTACACGCCGCCGCGCGCGCCCAGCGTCAGCGCCAGATTGCCGGCGACGGTGCCGAGCATGGCGCAGAACATCTCCACCGCCTCGACGCAGTGGGCGTTGGAGCCGTCGAGCGCCGCCGCGGTGATCTCGGCCGGAGTCATCGGTGGCGGCTCGCGCCCGTCGAGCACCATCAGCGTCTCGTACAGGTTGACGAGGCCGGGGCCGGACACCACGCGCTCCGCCGAGACGTGGTCGTATTTCTTGCGGAGCTGGCCGAGCACGGCGCTCTCGCGATCGCTGACCGGGGCCATGGTGGTGTGGCCGCCCTCGCCCGCCAGCGCCGTCCAGCCCGAGGGTCCGGGCACGAGGCCGGACGCGCCCAGCCCGCTGCCCGGACCGATGACGCCGACCACGGCGCCCGGCCGCGGGTCGCCCTCGCCGATCTGCTGGCGGTCGGATTCGCCCAGGCGTGGCACGGACAGGGCCACGGCGGTGAAGTCGTTGATCACCTCCAGCCGCTCCAGCCCCAGAGCTTGGCGCACGGTGGAGATGGTGACGTCCCAGGGCAGGTTGGTCATCGTGATGGTATCGCCGGTGATCGGGCCGGCGATGCAGAAGGCGCCCTCACGCGGGCGCGGCCCGGCCGCCGCCGCGGTGGCGAGGTAGGCGTCCGCCGCGGCCTGCAGCGAGGGGAAATCGGCGCAGCGGTAGACGCGGGAATCGCGCACGCCGGTGGCGTCCACCAGGCCGAAGCGGGCGTTGGTGCCGCCGATGTCGGCGACGAGGATGGGCGAATCGGCGGTACCGGAAGCGGTCATGGGTAGGGCGCTCGGGTCAAGGCGTTGACGAAGGTTTCCCGCCACCGCGTGATGTCGTTGCGGCGCAGGGTGCGCATCATGGCGTCGTACCGCTCCCGTCGTTCCTCGCGCGGCATGGTGAGCGCCCGCTGCAGCGCGTCGGCCATCCCCTCGATATCGAAGGGGTTGACGATCACCGCCTCGGTCAGCTCACGCGCGGCACCGGCGAATTCCGAAAGCACCAGCACGCCCGGATCCTCCGGATTCTGGCACGCCACGTATTCCTTCGCCACAAGGTTCATGCCGTCGCGCAGCGGCGTGACGAAACCGACGTTGGCCTGCCGGTAGAAGCCGGTCAGGATGCGCCGGCCGAAGCTCTTGTTCAGGTAGCGGATCGGCACCCAGTCGAACTCGGCGAAGCGGCCGTTGACGCGGCCCGACAGTTCCGACAATTCGCGGCGGATGGCGATGTACTCCGGCACGTCCTCGCGCGAGGGCGGGGCGATCTGCAGGAAGGACACGCGGTTGCAATGCTCGGGATAGCTTTCCAGCAGTTGCTGGAACGCCTCGAACCGGTGCGGGAGGCCCTTGGAGTAGTCGAGCCGGTCGACGCCGATGATCAGCCGCCGGCCCACCAGGCTCTCGCGCAGGCGCTCGGAATGGCGTGAGCGGGCGGTGGTTTGCGCCAGGCTGGCCAGCGGCTCGGTGTCGATGCTGATGGGGAAGGCGCGGGCCAGCAGCGTGCGGCCGAAGGCGCGGATGCGGCAGCCGCCCTCCGCTCCGCCGTCCATCACCTCGCCGCGCTCCTCGTAGCGGATGTAGTTGGCGAAGCAGCGCAGGTCGGTCTCCGTGTGGAAGCCGACGAGGTCGTAGGCGCACAGCTCGCGGATCAGTTCGCGGTGGTTGGGCAGGACGCGCAGCACCTCCGGCGCCGGGAAGGGCGTATGCAGGAAAAACCCCATGCGCTGCATGCAGCCCATCTCGCGCAGCCGTTCCCCGAACGGAATCAGGTGGTAGTCGTGCACCCAGATCATGTCGTCCGGCGCCAGCAGCGGCGCCAGCCGGTCGGCGAAATAGGCGTTGACCCGCTGGTACCCTTCGCGCGTGCGCCGGCTGACCGAGAACAGGCCGACGCGGTAGTGGAACAGCGGCCACAGGGTCTGGTTGGCGAAGCCGTTGTAGTATTCCTCGTAGTCGCGGCGGCCGAGGTCGACGGTGGCGTAGGTGAGGCGGCCGACGTCGGTGCGGCGCGGCTCGCCCTGGGATTCCCCCTCGACGACGGTGCCGCTCCAGCCGAACCAGATGCCGCCGGTGCGCTTCAGCGCGGCCAGCACGGCGACGGCGAGGCCGCCGGCCGCCTGCTTGCCCTCGTCGATCGGGGCGACGCGGTTGGACACGACGACCAGTCTGCTCACGGCGGGGCCTCCCGTTTTCGAAGAGGGCATGGCCGCGACCGGACGGGGTCGGCAGCGGGGCGCGGCCGGCGCTCCCGCAAGAACGGCCACCCCTCAGGTAAGTTCCCGGATGCGACGATCAACCTTGGGCGGTGCGTTGGACGCGACCCAGCCATGGCGTGGCCGTGGACGGGTTGTTTGCGCACGATCGTGCGCCCAAGTCATACGCCGGGATGCGCCAGAGCGGTTACGACCCCCCGCATCCCAGCTCTCAACCGCCTGCCGTTCGTTGTGCGTCGCAACATGATCTACGCCGAATGGTAGCGACTCCATACCCAATGGGCTGTCCTAAGGCATTGGATCGAAAGAGAAAGAATTTTCTCCTTGATCCCAGGGCGCCACACGATCATATTGTGCAGTGCGACATCGGTCGTGTCTGCGATGCGGACGGTGTCGTAACGCACTTCTTGGGCGTTTCCTCCCTAGACTCGGGCCGCGGGATCTTCCCGCGGCCTTTTTTCTTGTCCGGAGACCGGCCTGGAGGGCGCCGCCGCTCAGCGCGCGTGCAACGCCGCGGCGTCGAGGCGGCCGAGCAGGAGCATCAGTTCCGCCACGTGTTCGGCCAGCACAGGCAGGAAGGGCAGGCGAGTGAGGGTCGCCTCGTCCATGTAGAGGTCGCGGTTCAGTTCGATCTGCAAGGCGTGCACGCCCAACCGGGGCCGGCCGTAGTGGCGGGTGGTGAAGCCGCCGGCGTAGGGGGTGTTGCGGCTGACGGTGTAGCCTTTGGCGCGCAGCAGGCGTTCGGCGGCGTCGGTGACGGCGGGCGCGCAGGCGCTGCCGAAACAGTCGCCCAGCACCATGTCGACGCGCCGCCCGTCGCGTTCGCGTTCCGCGACGCCGCCGGACGGCATGGAGTGGCAATCGAGCAGGACGCAGCGGCCGAATCGGGCGGTGGTGGCATCGATCAGCCGACGCAGCGCCCCGTGGTAGGGGTGGTAGAAGCGGGTTACTCTCTGTGCGGCTTCCGAGAAGCGCAGCTTGTCGCGGTAGATCTCCTCGCCGTTGGCGACGACGCGGGCGATGGTGCCGAGTCCGGCCGCCACCCGAGGCGAGCGGGTGTTGACGTAGGCTGGAAGCGAATCGGCGAACATGTCCGGGTCGAGTTCGAACGCCTCGCGGTTGGCGTCCAGGAAGGAGCGCGGGAACAAGGCACGCAGCAGCGGCGCGCCGTGCGCGGGTGCCGAGGCGAAGATCTCGTCGACGAAGGCGTCCTCGGACTTGCGCAGGGTGCGGCCGTCCAGCCGCGCGGCGGCCAGGAACGCGGGCGGGTAGTCCCGCCCGCTGTGCGGCGAGGCGACGACCAGCGCCAGGGTCTGCTCCAGCGGCACCTGGATCTCGAATACCTGGTCGGGGCCGGCCGCGGCGGTATTGAAGTGCGCGTCCATGACCTCAGTGATGTAGTCGACGTGGCCGGCGCTGTCACGCCGGACCACGATAAGCCGGGGTTAATCCCAGGGGGTAGCCCCGGCCTACAACAGCCGGACGGCGGCCATGGTCCATGGTCGCCGCGGAAAATGACGCGAATGCGGAAAAAAATGAACGCAGGGGGTTGCGTGCCTCGGCGGATGTTGATATACCCCCGCTCCACGCCGGCCGGGCGAACACGAGACGCTAGGCCAGCCGGGCGCGTAGCTCAGCGGGAGAGCACTACGTTGACATCGTAGGGGTCACAGGTTCAATCCCTGTCGCGCCCACCATCCTTTCAGTGAAGCATGTCAAGGGCTTGGCCCTGCTTCACCAAGGCCATCGAAGAGCATCGCCAACAACGCTGTCACACTCTCGTCACAGCGAGGCGATGACAGATGGCGACCATCCGCAAACGCGGGACCAAATGGCAGGTGATCGTGCGCCGCAAAGGCGTGGCACCGCTGGCCCGCTCCTTCACCTTCAAGGCCGACGCCGAGGAATGGGCGCGGCACATCGAAACGCAAGCCGACCGACGCGGCTTGCCGCCCGATCCGCGTGCGCTCGACCGCATCACCATCGGCAACATGCTGGAACGCTACCGCGACGACGTGGTGAGCAAGAAGCGCGCGTGCCCGGTGGAAACCGTGATCCTGAACGCGATCCTGCGGCAAGGCTTCGTTCACACGACGCTTGCCGACATGACGCCGTCGATCTTTTCCACCTACCGCGACATGCGGTTGCGCACGGTGCAGCCGGTGACGATCAACCGCGAACTCGCGTTGATCCAGCATGCCTTCGACATCGCCGTGAAGGAATGGGACATCCCCATTCCGCACAACCCGCTGTCGAGCGTGCGCCGACCAAAGGTGCAGAACCGCCGCGAGCGACGCCTGTATCCGGACGAACTCGCCGCGCTGCTGTCCGCCTGCGACGCCTGCCGCAACACACTGCTGCGTCCGCTCATCCTGTTCGCCGTGGAAACCGGCATGCGGCGCGGCGAACTGCTGCGGCTGCGTTGGGACCACATCGTGTGGGACAAGCGCGTCCTGCGCATCCCCATCACCAAGAACGGCACGCCGCGAACCATCCCGATCAGCAGCCGTGCGTTGTCGGTGCTTCAGGAGCTTCACAGCGGGCGTGCCGAACGCGCGGATGCCGCCCGCGTGTTTCCGACGACGGACGAAGCGGTGAAGCTCGCGTGGCAACGTCTGACCGTGCGAGCGCACGTCGATGATCTGCACTTCCACGATCTGCGGCACGAAGCGGTCAGTCGGCTATTCGAACACGGGTTGTCGGTGCCGGAAGTTGCGTTGATCAGCGGACACAAGGATGCGCGCATGCTGTTCCGCTACACGCATCCGAAAGCGGAGAACATCGTCGCGAAGCTTGGGTAAGTTGAAGGCTATTGTATCAGCAATGGACGGCGACTAAGTGTCGTTATTATTATAACCAGCGAAATATAACAGAATGCCAGAACGACGGGAGGATGCAGGTAATCCTTCCGTCGTGGTGTCCGTAACCGCGCATGCGGCATTAATTACTACCAAACAAAACAATATCATATTCTTCATTATTACACGCAAATGGCGTGCTCGCCTGGAGAGCACAGCCCCATAGGGAGAGGACGAAGGCATACATCCTCAAGGAACGGTGCGCCAAGACACCGCATACCGCGCTGTCATATGTCTGCGACTACGATGCGGTGGGCTGCCCACGATGCATCTCACGTTACGCAAGCGCTCACGAACTTAGTAAATCAAATTGAAAACATCGCCTTAAAGGAACAGCAGACCGCACTAACTTGACATAAGCGCACTTGTGCGCAATAATATTTAGACAAATCGGCTTATTTGACGCGCAATAAATACTGCTTGTGTTGCAGGATAATACCCAAGAAGCAACACCCTGTGTACATTACCGTAACTTGGCAATCTAGAGCGCGCATGAATTTCTTGGTCAACAATTGAACATTCTTGACCTTCACAGGAACATCGTTCCGAGCTTGACAGGGAAGAATGTCGGCACGTTCTTATCAAAATATGTTTTTGGTCTTGAATATCGTTTTATATCAATGACTTATGGAAAAATACTGTGACCGGCGGATCACATTTGAGCCGCCGGATAGGAACAATCTGTGCCCCTGCGATCACACTGTGTACCGGTGAGACATGCCACGCGCCCCGCATCCTGATCTTGAACCTGAAATCTGGTTGCCCGCCGATTGGAGTGAGCAACAAAGCAGGGCAAAGAACGCTGTTGGCCAGAATTGGTCAGCACGAGCCTACCACAGCAATAATGGGTTTCGCGGCACCTATTCGATTGTCTTTGATGATCTTCATGATCAAGTCGGATATCTCAGAAAAATCGGAGTGAAAATTGATGAGGGGTTGCTGTTCTTTATGACAAGAAAATGCGATATCGCGAAATCAGTTCCGGCCCGCAAGGTGAAAAAAATACACTCGGGCGGAATGGATCATGAAATCCATATACTAAAACGTGTTGGATGTCGGGTTCGGGAGACACAAGATGAAATTGCTACCGAATACAGGTGCAGCCGAGAGCACGTCAATCGGCAGATTAGCTTGCTGGAATATTGCTTGATCATCGCCAACAAAAGAAGGAGGTGGTTCGAATTTGATGCTGATTACGTGTGGCGCGGTGCGGGGTATCTCCGCAACGAGTATTCAAAAATTCAACGACGGTCGGACATAGAAATCATGCAGCATGGTGTGTTGGTCAGCCGGATGTCGGGATATCCCCGATGGGACGCCACGCCGATGGAGCAAGAGCGAGAACGGGAGAACGATGATGAAGAATGGACAAAGATATACGCGTAATGCGATGCAGGAATTCATGTTCGGGCTTCCATCATCATTCTACGATATCATTATCAAGCCAACTCACTCCGATGAGGTTTCCATAAGGAAGCAACTGACACCCAATCAGTTGCTGAGAGAAGTTCCGTATTTACGTCACCGCAACGTCAATGGCTGTCATATTTACGGCAGACCATCTGTTATGCGGCATGTGTTGATCGATGACATATCTCCCGACGGTATCAACGCGCTCAGAGCGGACGGACTGCATCCAAATCTCGTCATCGAGACCAGCCCGCACAACTATCAAGCCTGGGTCACACTGTTTCCCGCGCCGCTGCTGCCACCGAAGGATGGAAGGCGAGGAACGGAGAACTTTGGCGAGTGGGCCGAGCTTTCGCCTTTTTTGCTCAACGATGATCTTCCGGCCGACATCGCCACCGCTGCCGCGCGTCTGTTGGCGGAACGGTACCATGGTGACAGCGGCTCGGCCGACGCACGCCACCTCGGCCGTTTGCCGCAGTTCACCAACCGCAAGCCGATGTACGAAGCCGACGACGGCCGGTTCCCGTGGACGTGGGTGGTCAGCATGCCACGACGAACCGTGGCGCGCGGCGCGTCCGCGTTGCTTCGCGACGCGATCATGGTCGCGCGGTCCCGCGCGTCCTCATCCTCTCCCCGTGGGGGCTGTGTTCCCTTCGACGGGGCTTCATCCAGCATCAGCGTCATGACCCCGGATGAAGCGCGGATGATCTACGAACATACATTGATGGTGATGACCGCACGTTTCGGGGGCGAGCGGTTCGTGAACGATCGGAGCGAAACGGACTTCGCCATAGCGCGACATCTTGCACTCACCGGCTTCGACGATGCCGACATAGCGGCCGTGTTGCTGCATGCCAGCGTCAAAGCGCACGAACGGGGTGCCGACTACATCGCTCGCACCGTTACCGCCGCGCGCCACCGTTAGGCCGAACCGAAAATCCGCCTTCCCGTCCTTTGGCGAAGGGGGTAACGTCGTGCATCCATAGGGGGCGGAGACAGCAAACACACAATGGACCGCAACGAGTTCGAGCGTCTGCGCGACTTGCCCGGCAAGCGCATCGTCGGTGACATCCGCCTAACCCAGCGCAGCGACATTTCCGCCGCGTGGGAGGCGAAGGACATCGCCATCGTCAACGCCGACGGGGTGGACGCGCGCTTGACGGTGCAGATCGTCTCGGAAACCGGGGCGAAGACGCTGAACGTCAAGGTCACGGGTGTCGGCCCGATCTGCCGTCTTGAAGTGGACAGCCGTCCGCACAAACCCGCCGGGCGCAGCCACAAGCACGCGCTGCACACCCCCGAGTGTCCGCGCGAGAACCTGAAGCGCGGCGTCATCGACCGTGGCGACCTGAACGGGCAGTCGATGAACGCGGTGTTTGACGCCTTCTGTCGGATGGCCCACATAGTTCATGAGGGTGCGTTGATCGTGCCTCCCGAAGCGGACGGGGCATGAAGACCATGATGGGGATGAACGAAGCGGCGGCGATCCTGAACCACACCCCCTTGATCGAAACGGTCGATACCGTTCCGAAAGGGCATCTGCGGATTGCCACGGCCTTCCGCTACCCGGATGGATCGACGGTCGATCTGTTCATCGCCAACCGCCGCGACCTGCTGTCCGAGGTTGGCCCGCTGACCTTGACCGATTTCGGCAACACCTTCCTGTGGCTGGATCAACTCGACATCCGCCCGTTGAAGTCGGCGCGGCGCAAGCGGCTGACCGAAGACGTGCTGAACACCTACGGCGTCACCCACACCAAGGGCGCTTTGTCCTGCGTGGTGACCGCCGACGACCTGCTCCCCGGCATCATCCGCTTGGGACAGGCGTGCATCCGCGTCGCCGATCTGACCTTCACCCAGCGCATCGCCGCACAGGGCAGCTTCGCCGAAGAGGTGGAAAGCCTGATCGACGACACCGGGTTGGAGTACGAACAGAACGCCAAGCTGCTGGGGCGCGGCGACGTGATCGTTCCCGTCGATTTCCTGATCCGCGCGCCGCGTGTCGAAACCGCCGTGTTCACCTTGCCGGCGGAAAGCAGCTATCCCAGCGCCGCGAAGACCCGCGCCAACGAGGTGTTCGCCCGCTGCTACGACCTACGCGACTGGCAGGGGCAACGCGTTGCGGCATTGGACGACCGGCGCGCGCTGTACCGCGAGGACGACATCGGCCGCATCCGCGACGTGGCGACCGTCATTCCGATTTCCGAAGCGGGAGCGTTGCGGGAGTTGCTGTTGGCGGCGTAAACCTGCATGGCCCGCACAACAACCGAACACTCATCCCGCCATGCCCACTCTGACTTGGTTGACACGCGACGACGACACCCGTGTCGCGTCGAAAGTTCCCTATCGGCTGCTTGAGGAAGCCCCCGAGCTTGGGCATGGCGACCGCGACAGCGGCAACATGCTGATCCAGGGCGACAATCTGGAGGCGTTGAAAGCGCTGTTGCCGTTCTATGCGGGACGGGTGAAATGCATCTACATCGATCCGCCGTACAACACGAAGTCAGCGTTTGAGCATTACGACGACAACCTTGAGCATAGCCAATGGCTGGCGATGATCTATCCGCGTTTGGAGTTGCTTCGTGAATTTCTAAGTGATGATGGGGCAATTTGGATTTCTATTGATGACAATGAAGGTCATTATCTTAAAGTTCTATGTGATGAAATATTTGGACGATCAAATTTCATTGACACAATCATATGGCGAAAGAACTACTCTCCAAAATCAAGCGCGAGACATTTTTCATCGGATCACGACTACTTAATTGTTTTTGCGAAGAACGCTGATTTGTTTGTTCCAAATCTAATGCCTAGAACGGAAAAACAAAATAATGCCTACAAAAATCTAGATAATGATTTTCGCGGTCCTTGGAAGACAAGTGACTTATCTGCAAGGAATTACTATAGCCTTGGTCGGTATCCCATCACCACTCCGAGTGGTCGCTTGATCAAAGGGCCGCCGGGCGGAAATTATTGGCGTGTTTCGGAGCAGAATTTTTGGAAGTTGGATGCCGATAAGCGCATTTGGTGGGGAAAGAATGGCGACGCCATTCCACAAATAAAGCGGTTTTTGTCGGAGGTTAAGCAAGGAGTAACGCCGCAGACCTTCTGGTCTTATGAAGACGTTGGGCATACGCAGGACGCGAAGAAAGAAATACTTAATCTGTTTGATGAAGACGTATTTTTGACGCCAAAACCGGAACTTCTGATGCAAAGAGTATTGCAGATAAGCTCAGGCGCGGGGGATATTGTATTGGATAGCTTTCTCGGCTCCGGCACCACCGCCGCTGTCGCCCACAAGATGGGCCGACAATACATCGGCATCGAAATGGGCGAGCATGCCGTCACCCATTGCGCGCCGCGTCTGCGCAAGGTGATCGACGGCGAACAGGGTGGCATTTCCGAAGCGGTGGGCTGGAAAGGCGGCGGCGGGTTCCGCTTCTATCGGCTGGGGCCGCCGGTGTTCGACGCGGACGGACACATCCGCCGCGACATCACCTTTCCCGTGCTCGCCTCGCACGTCTGGTTCAGCGAAACCGGCGCGCCGTGGAACCGCCGCGACGGGTCGCCCGTGCTCGGCATCCACCACGGCACCGCCTATGCGCTGCTCTACAACGGCATTCTCGGCGACAAGCGCCCGAATGGCGGCAATGTGCTGACGACAGCGGTGTTGCGCGGCATCCGCGCCGACATCGCGGCGCTCGATCCGTCGTTCGACGGTCCCTTGGTGGTGTATGGCGAAAGCGCGCGGCTGGGTGAGACGCGGTTGAAGGCGCTGGGCATCACCTTCAAGCAGACACCCTATGACGTGAAGGCGCGGTAAGGCGGGGGACCATTCCATGATGCGGTTGAAGGACTATCAGAACACCACGCTGAACGTGCTGCGGCGCTTTCTCGAAACCTGCCGTGTCGCCGGTCCCACGGCGGCGTATGACGCGGTGATCAACGAACCCGAACAGAAGGCGCGCTTGGGCCGCTACGCCGACCGTTACCGCGCGCTCGACGGGCTGCCGGACGTGCCCTATGTCTGCCTTCGGCTGCCAACGGGCGGCGGCAAGACGCTGCTCGCGGCGCACAGCGTCGCCGTGGCGCGCGATGCCTGGATCGAGAAGGACTATCCCGTCGTGCTGTGGCTGGTCACGTCCACGACGATCCGCTTGCAGACGGTGGAGGCGCTGAAGAAGCCGACGCATCCCTACCGCGCGGCACTCGACGAGGCGTTCAAGGGCCGCGTGCGGGTGTTCGACATCGCCGACATGACGCACATCCGCCCGCAGGATGTGCGCGACGCCTGTTGCGTCGTCGTCGGCACGATCCAGACGTTGCGGGTGCAGAACACCGAAGGCCGCAAGGTCTATGCCGACAACGAGAACTTCGAAACCCATTTCGCGGGCGTGTCGCGGACGCTCGAAGGGCTGGAACTGGTGGAGGACGGGCCGCACACGGGCCGCATCCGCTATTCCTTCGCCAACCTGATGCACATGCACCGCCCGCTGTTGATCGTCGATGAGGCGCACAACGCCGTTACCGGCTTGACGCGCGACATGCAGCGCCGCTTGAACCCGTCCGCCATCGTCGAATTCACCGCGACGCCGCGCGAGAAGAGCAACACGCTGCACAACGTCACGGCGATGGAGTTGAAGCGCGAGGACATGATCAAGTTGCCGATCATGCTCAGCGAACACACGACGTGGCAGAACGCGGTGAACGGGGCCATCGCGTCGCGCGCGGCGCTGGCCGACGCGGCGAAGACGGAACGCGACTACCTCCGCCCCATCGTGCTGTTCCAGGCGCAGCCGAAAGACCAGGAGGTGACGGTCGAGGTGCTGAAAAAGCACTTGATCGAGGTGGAACAGGTGGACGAGCGCAAAATCGCCGTGGCGACGGGCGACCAGCGCGAGTTGGACGGGATCGACCTGTTCGACAAGGATTGCAAGATCGAATACATCATCACGGTCGAGGCGCTGAAGGAGGGGTGGGATTGCTCCTTCGCCTATGTGTTCTGTTCGGTGGCGAACATCCGCAGCGCCACCAACGTCGAACAGCTTCTCGGCCGCGTGCTGCGCATGCCCTACGCCGAACGCCGCCGGAACGAGGCGCTGAACCGCGCCTACGCCCACGTGTCCGAAACCAGCTTCGCGCAAGCGGCGGAAGCCTTGCGCGACCGCTTGATCGACATGGGCTTCGACGACAGCGAAGCCGAGGACTGCATCGAAGCGGCACAACCCGACCTGGATTTGCCCGGCGGGCTGTTCGGTTCGCGTCGCGGACCCACGCCAAAGCTGACGGTGCGCGCGCCGCAAGCCCCGTCGTTCGACGATCTGCCGGAGCATGACCGGCACGGCGTGGACGTGCGCGACGCTGGCGACGGCGCGGTTGAGGTGATCGTCACCGGAGCAATCAGCGCTGACGTGGAAGCGCGCATCATCGAAGCCTTGCCGGAACACCGGCACGCCGGGTTCCGCGAGGAGGTGCGCCAGTACCGGCACGAGGTTGAAAGGGTGCTGTCGCCGGCTGAACGCGGCGAGACGTTCACGGTGCCCGCGCTGTTCGCCGAGGTGCAGGGCGAATTGGAACTGGCAGACACCGACAGCTTCGAGGGCGCATCGGAATGGAGCCTTCTCGATTATCCCGCCGCGCTGTCGGAGGATGAGTTCGCCGTGCGCGAGACGGCGCGCAGCTTTGAAATCGATCTGGACGGCCAGCGGATCACCTATCATTTCGCCTCCGAAGACGAACAACTGTCGCTCGACATCGATGTTCAGGGATGGTCGCCCGAGAACCTGACGATCTGGTTGGATCGGCAGGTGCGCAGCATTTACATTCTGCCGTCCGAAATGCTGCGGTGGTTGCGCCAAGTGGTGGCGGACCTGACGGAGCGGCGCAACATTCCGCTGTCGGCCTTGATGCGCTGCAAGTTCATTCTCGCCCGCAAGCTCAAGGAGAAGATCGCGACCATCCGCAAGATGGAACGCGCGGGCAGCTATCAAACCTGCCTGTTCGCGCCTTCGGCCCGTGTGGACATCAGCTTTGAGAACGGCTTTACCTTCCGCAAGGGCATCTATACGGACGTTCCGCGCTACAAGGGGCATTATCGCTTCGTGAAACACTTTCTCGGCCCCGATCATGTTCCCGCCTTCGACGGCGCCTTGGATGGCGAAGAGTTCAAGTGCGCCCAAGCGCTGGACAGCCTGCCGATGGTCAAGCATTGGCTGCGCAACGTATCGCGGCATCCCGCGTCGTTCTGGCTGCCCACGGCGACGGATCGCTTTTATCCCGACTTCGTGGCGGAACTGACCGATGGCCGCCTGTTCGTGCTCGACTACAAGAGCGAGCGCGACAAGGAGGACACCGAGGAGAAGCAAACCATCGGGCAGCTTTGGGAAACGGTCGGCAAGGGGAAAGGCGTCTTCCAGATCGTCAAGAAGACGGTCAACGGCAAGGATGCCCGCACTCAAATGAAGGATCGGCTTTCGGCGTGACGGCGCGCGGTGATGGGGGCTACGGCGCGTTGTGCGTGGTCTGCCGCTCGATCCGCTCCCGAACCGCGTCGGTGCACCCGCCCGTGGCGTGAAGGCCGCTGGTGCGCTGCATCGGCGCGTTCGCCCCATGCGCGGTCAACAGCGCTTCCGTTCGCTGACGTTCGCGTGCCGCGTCGTCGTATCGCCTCGCCAGTTCATCCCACGCGGTCACATCGACACCTTGCTTGATCGCGGACGACAGGAACGGTGTGCGTAGGTCGATCATCCCCCAGCCGCAGATTTCGTAGGTGACGCTTTCGTTCGCGGCCACGTCCGCCGCGTGAAGCCATCGTTGCATGGCGAGGTAGCCGGAACCGAGGCTGCTCGGTTCAGCGTGCGCATCAAGCGCGTGAGTGAACAGCAGTGCAACGCCAGCCGCGCGGTACGCTTTCGTCATGACAGTCCACATCGGCAGCACTCTCACCCGCTACGGCAATCGGAACGAAGTGAGCATAGCAAAGCCGTCTTATCGTACATAGAGCGCGTAGGGTACGCATGGAACAAATCGTTCCATGCATGTCCTGCCTTCACGCCTCAAAGCCCGCGCACGGGAACTGCGCCTGACCGACGCGGACGTTGCCCGCCGTGCCGGGTTGACCGAACGGCGCTATGGTCACTACGTCACCGGAACGCGGCGGCCGGATTATGAAACGTTGCTTCGCCTGTGCGGCGTGCTCGGAACATCGCCGAACGATCTGCTCGGCTACGAGGCGAAGCCGGAAGCGGATGAGGCGGCACGACTGAAGGAACAGGCCGATGCGGCGTGGAACGCGTTGGACGATGAAGGCCGCGTGCTGGCCGTCGATCTACTCGAAGCCTTGGTGAACAATCGGCTGCGCACACGATAGCGCATTGTGGCTCATTGACTTTGGCGCTGTAGCCGCCCCGACGAACTGGCCGAAAAGATGGGAAGCAGTGAACCAGAGAACGAAATTCCGATAACCTATTGATATGATTGGAACTTGATCGGGACTTCACTGCTTCCGTACCCCTTACGTACTGTTTTGGTTCATGTTTTTCCGTGTTCGATGGGTCTTCATTGCGCCATTCTCTCGGTCATAGTCGCTCGATCAACCCTCCGCGTTCACCGTCGCGTCGCCACCCGGAGCGCTTGCCCAACTGCGGCGAAGTGGG
Organism: Azospirillum sp.; assembly: GCA_035629155.1. Lineage (GTDB taxonomy): Bacteria > Pseudomonadota > Alphaproteobacteria > Azospirillales > Azospirillaceae > Azospirillum. The sequence continues at coordinate 26,689 of DASPIO010000227.1, forward strand.
GGACGTTCGACCTGAAAAGCCGTGGCCCATACTCTTCAACCGCCCCTTTTGGGAAAGGCGGGGGGAGTACGGGGGGATCGGGGAACGAACGAGCCATACATAAGGTTGTTCGTGAATGACATATAACAACCGCAATCCGGCCGAAAGCGTGTGCCGGTTCTGCATCACATCGTACGCAACCCGCTGTCGGCATTGGGTGAATTCGCTGTTTTCCCGTCACACTCACGTCACACCGAGCGGTCAAAACCGCCTTGAAACGCTGCAACGCACCCTGTATGCTGTTTTCTACAGCGTTGATGTTGCTGTGTTTTTCGATAGGGGCGCGTAGCTCAGCGGGAGAGCACTACGTTGACATCGTAGGGGTCACAGGTTCAATCCCTGTCGCGCCCACCATCGAAACCCCAAGGGAAACCTTGGGGTTTCGTCATTTCTGGGTGTCACTTGGCCGCGTTCCCCGAGGTGGTGTGCGAGCTGGGGGTAAGCGGCCCGCCGAAGCGCCCCCAAAGCTGGCGGTACCTGCCAACGCGAATGAGACAGCCGGAGTCAGAAGTTCAGGCTCGGTCAGCCTGCATGATCAGAGGCGTCAGCGCCGTGGTCGCCGCGCCCGTGTGCCACACCTGGATGGGGCCGGTGGCCAGCAACTTCGGCTTGCTGTAGGCCGGGTGGCGGCGCTGCTGCCGGCGCTCGCACGCCTCGTCGTTGGCGGCGAGCAGGCGGTACGTGGTGCGCACCGAACACAGGTACCCCCCCCCGGCCCCCATCGAGCAGCGTGGCGTGGATCTGCGCCGGGGCGGCATCACCGAAGCGCTCGCCGCGGTCCGTCGAGCCGAGCGAGGTCTCCAGCAACTGAGCCACTTTCTTTTGAAGCTCGATGACGGCCTCGGCGCGCGCGAGCTGGTCGCGCAACCGCGCGTTCTCGCGCTCCAGACGATCGGGATCGTTCTTGTGCGGATGGGCCGGCGGGCTCTTTGGCCCCGGTTTGGCAGAAGCCAACCCAGGCTTTGCCGTCCTGATATTTTCGCCCGAGCGGCCGAAGGCCGGGAGGATGCGGCGCCACCAGTAGACGGAACCGCGGCGGTAGAGGTGGGGGGCAAGCGGCATCGGCGGCTCCGTCTCGGGAGGCGCACCGCGCGCGATGGCACAGGTCGCTGGCACAGGTGGGGGACTCGCCGGAGTGGTCCCGGACCGAGGTGCCGCAACTGCCTGATCTGCAAGGGATGCAACTGAAAAGTGGTTGGGGGACTAGGATTCGAACCTAGGCTGGCGGAGTCAGAGTCCGCTGTCCTACCGCTAGACGATCCCCCAAACTGGAGCGGGCGAAGGGATTCGAACCCTCGACCCCAACCTTGGCAAGGTTGTGCTCTACCCC
>DASPIO010000228.1:0-46181 GCA_035629155.1 Azospirillum sp.
GGGGCCGCCGCCCGGGGCCGGCCGGCGCGCTACTCCGACATCGCGATCGAAGCCGGCCTGATGCGGCGCCTCGCCTTTGGCCGGCCATGGCGTCAAACCGAAGGGGTGCCGGGTTCGCTCCTTCGCCTGCTTGGCCTGGAGTTGCCGGTTCCGGATCACACGACCTTCTCCCGCCGCGGCGCCGACCTGAAGATGGCGGCGGCTCTGGCGGCGACGGACGGCGCTCTCTCGTTGAGGTGCGGTGCTCCGATGCAAGGTCCTGGTGGGACGCAGCCTACGCGCTCGGACTCTGCCCGCGCAGAGGGGCGAAGCAGCCATCGGCCGCAAGGGCATCAACGTCATGACCAGCTTGGGCAGGCCGGTCACCCGCAGGGTCGCCTGATCACCGCGGCCCCAGGTGCGGCGCCACTGTCACGCCGATTTGCGCACCAAAGTCGCGCCAACGTCAGCCGGTTGGCCTTTCACCGTGCCGCAGGCCGTGCGCGCCAGAACCTCGATAAGCCAGGCATTGCATGATGGCTATCTGGCATGATGGCTATCTGCCCCCCTCCGGCAGCGGCAATTTTCTGGGACGGAATTGCGCCCGCGCAGTTGGGCGGAGTGAGCGCAGGATCTCACTTGGCGCCTCCGGGGGGCGCCTTCGGGGTGCGGATTCTCCCCGGCGGCTTGCTTTTCTGCTCCCGAAGTTCCCCCGTCCCGATGCAGGAGGATGTTTGTTCATGCGTGCCAGCCTGTTCTTCGCAGCGACGCTCGCCACCGTCTTGCTGCCCGAAGCGCTGCTCGCCTCGCCCGACAGCGGCGCCGCGGCCGGCCAGCAGCAGACGTTCGTCGTCGAAGCCGCCCTGGCCAACGTCTTCGAGAAGGAGACGGCGCGTCTGGCCGCCAGCAAGGCCGACACCACTCCCGAGCGCGTCCCGCTGGCCCCCTTCGCCGAGCGCATGCTCTCCGAGCACGAAAGCCTGTAGATCCGCCTTTGGGAGGTCGCCGGGCCGCAGAGCGGGCCCTTGCCGCAGGACGTCGGCGGCGCCCGCCGGGAGGAGCTGGAGAAGCTGCGCGGCCTGTCCGGCGTCGCCTTCGCCGACGCCTATCTGCAAAGCCAGATCGATGCGCATCGGAAGGTGCTGGACCTCTACCGGAGCGAGGCCGAGAAGGGCCGGACGGAGGCGATCAGGGCGTACGCACGCAACACCGTCCCCACCCTTGAGGAGCACCTGAAGATGGCCCTCGACCTTCGGCAGCGCCTCGCCGCCTCCAGGGCCCAGGGCGCCTCCGGCAGTTCCGGGCGAGCGGAGAAGTGACGCGGAGAAACCGCGGGCCAGCCCGCCGGCCGATGGAAGGAGCATTCATGCAACGATCCCAGTTCGCCGCCGTGCTGCTGCTGTTGGGCGCGGTGTCCGCCGGCCCGGCCTGGGCGGCGCCGCAGCACGCCATCGCGCTGTACGGCGAACCGAAGTATGGCCCCGGCTTCACGCATTTCGACTACGTGAACCCCGATGCTCCCAAGGGCGGCAAGGTGACGCTCTCGGCGATCGGCTCCTTCGACACGCTCAATCCCTACACGCTGAAGGGCAGCGCGGCCGCCGGACTGGCCTTTATCTACGACACGCTGATGGCCAGTTCCGCGGACGAGGCGTTCAGCGAGTACGGGTTGCTGGCCGAGAGCATCGAGGTGCCCGAGGACCGCTCCTGGGCCGCCTTCGTCCTGCGTCCGCAGGCCCGGTGGCACGACGGCAGGCCGGTGACGGTCGAGGACGTGATCTTCTCCTTCAAGACGCTCACCGAGAGCCACCCCTTCTACCGCAGCTATTACGCCCCCGTGGATCGTGTGGAAGCGGAGGGCGAACGGCGCGTGCGCTTCGTCTTCAAGCCGGGAAACAACCGCGAACTGCCGCTGATCGTCGGCCAGTTGCCGGTGCTGCCCAAGCATTACTGGGAGGGGCGGACGTTCTCCCAGACGACCTTGGAACCGCTGCTGGGCAGCGGGCCCTACCGGATCGCCTCGGTTGATCCCGGCCGGTCCATAACCTACGAACGGGTCTCCGATTATTGGGGAAAGGACTTGCCGGTCAACCGAGGCCGCTACAATTTCGGGACCCTGACCTACGACTACTACCGCGACGCAACCGTGGCGCTGCAAGGTTTTCGCGGCGGGCTGGTGGACTTCCGGCAGGAGAACGTCGCCAAGACCTGGGCGACCGGCTACGACTTCCCCGCGGTCAGGGAGGGCAAGGTCAAGGTCGAGGAAATTCCCAACAGCATCCACACCGGCATGCAGGGCTTTGCGTTCAACACACGCCGTCCGGTGTTCGCGGACCCTGCGGTCCGCTGGGCCATCGCCCACGCCTTCGATTTCGAATGGACCAACGAGACGCTGTTCTATTCAGCCTACAAACGGACCGACAGCTATTTCGAGAATTCCGAATTGCAGGCCGAGGGGCTGCCCGGACCGGACGAACTGACGCTTCTCGACCCATTGCGCGACCAGATCCCGCCGGAGGTCTTCACCAAACGCTACGAGCCGCCCAGGACCGGCGGGCCGCGCACCATCCGCGACAACCTGCTGGAAGCCAAGCGCCTGCTGGACGCCGCGGGCTGGGACGTGAAGAACGGGGTGCGCGTCGATCCGAAGACCGGCCGGCCGCTCGCCTTCGAGATCCTGCTGGACTCGCCCACCTTCGAGCGCGTCACGCTGCCGTTCATCGAGAACCTGAAGCGGCTGGGTATCCGGGCCAGCCTGCGCACGGTGGATACCACGCAGTACCAGAACCGTGTACGCGACTTCGACTTCGACATGGTCGTCGCCCTCTGGCCGCAGTCGCTGTCGCCGGGCAACGAACTGCGTGGCGCGTTCGGCTCCGACAGCGCCGACCGGCCCGGCAGCCGCAATCTGGCCGGTGTCCGCGATCCGGCGGTGGACCGGCTCATTGATGCGGTGGTCAGCGCCGATTCCAAGGAGGAAATGCTTGCCGCTGTCGGCGCGCTGGATCGCGTGCTGCTGTGGAATCATTACGTGATCCCGCACTGGTACAACGGCAGCTTCCGGATCGCTTACTGGAGCCGCCTCGGCCACCCCTCGTCCGTCCCGCCCTACTCGCTGGCCTTCGACACCTGGTGGGTCGAGGGAAGCTCCGTCGCCGAGACACTGGCGGTTCCCCGGTGATGGGAGGCACCCGCCCGGGGCGCGGCTTCACGCGTCAGCCGCCGCCGGCCTGACCAGCCGCGCCCGTGTTGCCAGCGCCGGATGCGCCTCCCGGCGACCCGCTGCCGGTGCCGCCAACGGTGCCGCCGCTGACGCCGCTGTTTCCGCTGATGCCCAGGGCGCTCAGCGTGCGCGTGTTGAGCTGGCCGGTCGGCTCCAGCCCCTGCGCCTGCTGGAAGTTGCGCACGGCCTGGGAGGTCTGCTGGTCCCACGAGCCGTTGACGTTGCCGGCGTTGTAGCCGGATTGCTTCAACACCTGCTGCACCTGCCGGACCTGTGCCGGGCTGGCGGTGATCTGCGCGCCGCCCGCTTGGTTCTGCTGTCCCTGCTGAGCGGTGGACTGCGCCATGGCGGGCGCGGCCAGCATGCCGGCCGCAATGATGGCCGTGAACAGAACGAGCTCTTTCATTTTGCCTTGTCTCCTTTGCGTCGAGGGCGGCGGGACGGGGTCAGCGCCGGTCTGCGTCCCCGCCCAAGGTTTGGAGGCCGCTGTTCAAGCCCGAGTTCCCCTGCATCGCCGAGGCTCCACCGGCGGCGACCGCGTCGCCGGCCGCTTCGCCTATGATGGCCTTCGAGATGCCGAGCGACGCGATGGTCGCGAGCGTCAGAGTACCAGTGGGTTCGAGGCCTTTTGCCTGCTGGAAATCGCGGAGGGCGGCCGTCACGGTCTGATTCCAGGCCCCGTCGATGTCGCCGGCCGCGTACCCGGCGGCGCCCAGCGCGTCCTTGACCCGCCGGACGCCGGCAGGACCGACCCGCAAGGGGGTGCCGGCGGTTGCGCCTTCCTGGATGATCCGCTGGCCGCCGGGGGCGCCGGAGCCTTCGCCGCCCTGCCCGGAGAAGATGCTGGAAAGCCCCAGCGTGTTGATGATGGCGATGTCGAGGGTGCCTACGGGCTCCAGCCCGTTGGCCTGCTGGAAGTTGCGCACGGCAGCCTGGGTTTGCGGCGACCATGCGCCGCTCACCGAGCCTGCGTCGTATCCGCGCTTGTTCAGCTCCCGCTGAACCCGTCGGATGCCCGCAGGGCTGACGTATATGTCGGTGCCCTGGGCCTGGACCTGTATTGGCAAGGACTTGATCTGACACCGGGTGGAATTGTCCGGTAAGCCGGAGTGTCCGCTCCCATTGATCATGCCGCCATGAGCTTCTCCTTCGCAAGTGGGAGAGTATCGAGGAAGGCCTGTATTGGGGTTTTGCCAAAGCACCGGCGCCCCTGATGCGGCCGCTCCTCGTTGTACTGCCGCAGCCAGGCATCGAGGTCCGCCTGGAGGTCGTCCAGGGTGGTGTAGATCCTCTTCCGGAAGGCGACCCGGTAGAACTCCTCCAGCACCGTACGATGGAAGCGTTCGCAAATCCCATTCGTCTGCGGGCTCTTGGTTTTGGTGCGGGTGTGGTCGATGTCCTCCACCGCCAGATACAGCTCGTACTCGTGGCTGGTGTGGCTGCCGCAGAACTCGGTGCCGCGGTCGGTCAGGATGCGGGAGATGCGGATTTCGTGCTCGTCGAAGAACGGTACCACACGATCGTTCAGCGCGTCGGCGGCGGTGATCGGGGTCTTGCGGTCGTACAGCTTGGCGAAGGCGACCTTGGAGTAGGTGTCGGTCACCGTCTGCTAGTAGATGCGGCCGACACCCTTGAGCGTGCCGACGTAGAAGGTGTCCTGGGCCAAGCAGTAGCCGGGGGACTCGCTCTCGAACTCGCCATGCGCCTCCTTGTCCTGCTTGGCCTTCTCCAGGGCGGCGACCTGCGCCTCGGTGAGCACCACGCCCTCCTGCGCCATCTTGGCCTCCAGCGCCTTCAAGCGTTTCTTCATGGTCTCCAGATCGTGACGCTGCCAGATGCAGCGCACGCCCGCCGGCGAGACCGTCAGGCCGCGCTTCTTGAGTTCGTTGGCGACGCGCACCTGCCCATAGGCGGGCTGCTCCAGCGCCAGGGCGGCCACCGCCTCCTCAATGGCCGGATCGACGCGGTTCTTCGGGCACGGCTTGCGCCGGGACATCTCCTGCGGCGCCAGCTCGCCGCCCTTCTCGTACAGCTCCTTGAAGCGGTAGAAGCTGTCGCGCGTAGCCCATCATCTTGCAGGCGCGACTGATGTTGCCGAGTTGCTTGGCCAGTTCCAGCAGCCCCAACTTGGCACGGATGACCTTCTGTTCCTGCGTCATGGTTCACCGCGTTCGACTGCCGGGGGCGGCGCGTCACGCCGGGGATGGGGGAGCGTGACGCACCGCCCCCGGCTCCCAACGGTTCAAACAAGGTGTCAGATCAAGTGTTGGTCAGCTCAGTTCAGCTTTGACGTGGAGCGAGGCAGCTGGCGCCGTATTGGCTGCCGTCAGGTCGAGGGAACTTCTGCAAGGCCTGCGAGGCTGGGAGCGCCAGCTTGCATTCCCGTCTCCGCAACGTACTATCGCCGCATCTCGATGCCACCGGAGCCGTTCAATGATTCTGCTGATGAACGTGCTCGTCACCGAGAAGGGCCTCACCTACTACGAGCGCGGGCTGCTGCCCCGACATTCGCGGCCCGACGTGCTGCTTTATTCGATCGCCAGCCTCTCGGTTATCCCGTGGACGGCGGCGCACATCTATCTGGAATTCGACGAGACGTCCGATGCCGACCGGGATCGCGTGGTCGCCGGCATAGCCGCGATGATCCCGGATGCACGCATCACACTCGGACGGCTGGCGTACCAGTGCGAATGGCAGCGCGCCGTGGAGCGGCTGGAGGAGATCGACGACGACCTCGTCTGGTTCACCTGCAACGATGACCACGTCTTCGTCGATTCCGACCTGGAAGCTCTGAACGCGGTAACCGGGATCATGCGCCGGCTGGCGCAGGCCAACGCGCACGTCTGCTGCCCGTTCAGCCATTGGCCCGAACAGCTGGCGTTCTTCGATCAGCTTCCTACGCAGCTCGTCGACGGCCGGGCGCTGGTGGCGCCCTTCCGCATGACCGACTCCGTTCAGATCGTCACCAAGGCAATCCTGCGGCACTGGTGGTTCGCGCACGACTACGGCGATCAGTTCCTGCCGCGCACCGACTGGATTACCGGCGACGTGCGGATGCTGGAGCAGACGTTGGGCGTGTTGCCGTTGCGGGAACTCGTCCGCCATTACGACGGCTATTCGCACATCGGCATCGACATCGACCTGTGCCCGCCGCTGTTCATTCCGCCCGGCTTCTTCGAGCGCGCCATGCGGATCCAGGTGAAGGGGCCGCGGCGCGCGGGAACGATCCTGCTCGCGGCCGGGGCACGGCACCATTCGACCGTTGATGCGGGGGGCGCCGACCTGAAGGTGCAGTCGCGCAACATGCCGCTGTTCTGGCGCGACCGCATCGGCGAGATCCGCGTCGAAGAGCCGGAGGGGGAGGAGGACGCCCGCGCCGAGGCGCGCGCCGTGCTGCGAATGGCCGGCGCCACGGCACGCCAGCCGGTGGCGGCGCTGCTGCGCACGGTGCTGGCGGACCGGCTTGGCGAACTGATCACCGAGGCCGAGGCGGACGGCGTTCAGATGGCGATGGACGCCTCATTCATGCACGGCTTCCGCCGCCGTGGCATGATGCTGTCCAAATGGCCGTTCGCCGGAACCGGGCGGAAGGGTTGCACGCTCATCATCGACGATCCCGGGTGCCAGGCCGGCGGTGCGGCGAGCGCCTTGCTGGACGAGCCCCGGCTGCGCGCGCTGGGACCTGCTCTGGGCGGTGCCGTGGGTGGCGGAGGGGGGCGAAGCCTGGGCCCGGCTGCGCAAGACCCTCATGCTGGCCGACGGGCTGGTCCGCCACCCGCCGGAGGCGGCCGGCGCCAGCGTTCTGCCGCTCGCGCACATCGACGGCGACGGGCTGGTCGGCTGGATCGACGCGCCGGCCGCCTTGCGCACCGGCACCATGGACCTGCTTCTGCTGACGCTGGAGCAGGCAGTGCCCTACCTGCTCGGCACTCCGGACAAGGCACTGTGCTTCCTGGTGCCGGCGGGTGGCGGGCAGCATCCCTGCGCCTTTCTGGCCCCGCTGCCGCTGCTGCGACCGCACCTGCCGGCGATGCTGGCGAAGGCCGATCAGGGGCAGTCATGGCGCGACGTGACGGCCGGCCTGCTCCAGGAGGGGCTGAGCGTCGCCTACGTGCCGCTGGCCGCCTGACGTACGCCCAGCCGGTGCAGAACGCTTGGTATTCCTCCGGCACGCCGCAGAAGCTCACGGATTCCCGTTCGCTTCGCGTGAAGCGGATGTCGGCGCCCACGGCGAACAGGCGATTGTAGAGCGGCGCGACGTACAGCTCGCTCCCTTGCCGGCGCTCGGGCGGCAGGGCGGCCTCCGCATCGAAGGCGGCGAGGAAGCGAGCCGCCGCGCCGAGATGGTAGAGTCCGGTGCAGCACAGGTTCGGCTCAGGCTTACGAACACCCTATTCGCCGTGATCGTCCGCCGCGCGGTGTCCAGTGCCGAGCTGCGCCGGCCCGGCGAGTGACGCCGGGGTCCGGCGGGCGCCGGCTCAGCGCAGGCTCTGCCGCGCCGCCTCGGCCTCGAAGGCCGCCTGCAGCTCCGCCATGACCGAGGGACCGGCCATGGGGGTGCCCAGGTGCAGCGCGCGCAGCTCCGCCATGAACGCCTCCCACATCGGCGGGCCGCCCTCCTCCAGCAGGCGCGCGCGGATCGAAAGCTCCGGCGTGACCGGCGTATGCCGCCGGCCCCAGGCGCCCATCTGGACCAGCAGCGGCACCAGCTGGATGGCCGCCTCGGTCAGGCTGTAGATGGCCTTCTGCTGGTGGCTGGGGTCGTCGCGCCGCGTCAGCAGCCCGGCGTCGACCAGACGCTTCAGCCGGGCGGCCAGGATGTTGGAGGCGATCCCCTCCTCCGATCGGTTCAGCAGCTCGCGGAAGTGGCGGCGGTTGCCGAACATGACGTCGCGGATGACGATCAGGCTCCACCGGTCCCCCAGCATCTCCAGCGTCAGGTTGATCGGGCAGCCCGAGCGGTGCTCCGCGTGGCGCTTCTCCTCCATCGGTACATCCATCCTTGCAAAACCGCTTGCAAAATAGGAGCGGTCGCCGTAGGACTCAACCGATTGCAAAATGAAAGCAGTCGTGCGCGGGCGCGGCCGTAAAAGAATTGCGGGAGGCGACGATGACGCTGACGGTCCTTGGGCACCCCTTCTCCTCCTACTGCCAGAAGGTGCTGATCGCGCTGTATGAGAACGACGCCTCCTTCACGTTCCGCCTGCTTGCCTTCGGCGACGCGCAGGCGATGCAGGAATTCGCCGCCCTGTGGCCGCTGAAGCGCATGCCGGTGCTGGTGGACGGCGACCGCACAGTTGTGGAGTCCACCATTATCATCGAGCATCTCGGGCTCTACCATCCCGGCCCGGTGCGGCTGATTCCCGAGGATCCGCGCGCCGCGCTGCCGGTACGGACCATGGACCGGTTCTTCGACAACTACGTCATGACGCCCGTGCAGCGGATCGTCTTCGACGCCCTGCGCGGCGCGGATGCCCGCGATCCCCAGGGCGTCGCCGAGGCGCGCGCCCTGCTCGACACCGCGTACGGCTGGCTGGACCAGGCCATGGCGGGGCGGCCGTGGGCGGCGGGCGACGCCTTCAGCCTCGCCGACTGCGCGGCCGCACCCGCGCTATTCTATGCCGACTGGGTCCACCCGATCGGCGCGGCGTTCGGCAACGTCCGCGCCTACCGCGCGCGCCTGCTCGCCCGGCCGTCCTTCGCGCGGGCCGTGGACGAGGCGCGGCCCTACCGCCCGTTCTTCCCGCTCGGCGCGCCGGACCGCGACTGACCGGGTGGCGCGAGCGGGCGATGTCGGATCGCGCGCCGCCCGATCGTTCCTTTGGACGCACCAACAGCAAGGAGGCTGCCATGTCCTATGTCGACGGATTCGTTCTCGCCGTGCCGAAGCAGAACCTGGAGGCCTACAAGGCCCTGGCGCGCAAGGCCGGGGAGATCTGGAAGGAGCACGGCGCGCTCGCCTTCATCGAGTGCGTCGGCGACGACGTGCCCCATGGCGAGCTGACGTCCTTTCCGCGCGCGGTGCAGGCCAAGGAGGACGAGGTCGTCGTCTTCTCCTGGATCGTCCATGAATCGCGCGCCCGGCGCGACGCCGTCAACGCCAAGGTCATGGCCGACCCCCGGCTCCCGCACGACGCCGCGTCCATGCCCTTCGACGGCAAGCGCATGATCTTCGGCGGCTTCGAAACGATCGTGGAGTTGTAGGGGCGGTTCGCGCGCGTCAGCCGCCGCCCAGCAGCGCGTCGATGCGGCGGCGCAGGTTCATGAGGGCCTCGCGGTCCTGCTGGGCCGGCGGCTCGGCGGCCGGTTCCGGGCGGGCGAAAACCTTCGTACAGCGCTCGCCCGGTGCGATGGCGCGGACTGGTAACGATGAAGCGGGTGTCGGTCCGCTACGGAAGAGCCGCCTCTCGGCTGTCGCCGGCCTCGGCCAAGCCCTGGCCGCGCAGCCAGGAATCCTCTTGGCGCACGGCGTTCACGAGGAAGTCCGCCACCGCCCGGACCCGGTCCGAGTTCGCCACGTCGGCGTGCACGATCAGCCACAGATCCTGAAGCATCGGCTTCAGCCCGTCGCCGATCCGCTGCAACTGCGGATCGCGGTCGGCGATGAAGCACGGCAGCAAGGCCAGCCCGATCCCGGCGCGGACCGCCGCGATCTGGGTCGCCAGCGATGTCGCGGTCAGCAGGACCCGGTTTGCCGGAAGATGTTCGCGCAGCCAGACCGCCGCCGGCAAATGGTCGAACTCTTCGTCCCATCCGATCACGCCGAAGGATGACAGCGCGTCCGTCCCCGGCGCGGCGATCCGGTGCCAGGAATCGCGCCGGACATAGAGGGCGTGCGCGATGGCCCCGACCTTGCGCACGCGCAGCCGTCCCTGATCCGGCCGGACGAGGCGCAAGGCGATGTCGGCCTCGCGCTTCGTCAGCCCGATGGAGCGGACGCTGGTGGCGAGCTCCAGGACAATGTCGGGATAGGTGTTCCGAAAGTCCTGGAGATGTGGAATCAGCACGTGGTTTGCGATGTTCTCCGCCGTCGCCACCCGCACCCGGCCGGTCAGCCCACCGGCGCCGGTGGCTGCGGCCAGGGAGCGTATCGAGCCTTCGATGGCTTCGGCCTGCGGAAGCAGCGCGCGGCCCTCGTCCGTCAGGAAATAGCCGGTCGGATGGCGGATGAACAGAGTCGTCGCCAGATCCTGCTCCAGCACCTGGATGCGCCGCCCGAGCGTCGCCGGGCTGATCCGCAGCAGTCCGGCTCCCTCGGTCAGGCTTCCGGTGCGGGCGATCGCAAGAAAGCACCTGACATTATCCCAATCCATGGGTTTTTCATCCAAGAAAGACAGGATGCAATTTTTTTACGTTCTTTCGTTGCGCCCATCAAGCAATCATAAAACCGGAACGCGGCGTGCGCTCCGAAGCGCCTTGCGAGCCTCTGCATGTCGCTGGGTCTTGACGATTTCCTGAGCGAGCGGGCGGAAGACAAAAATGAATACGTGGACATGTCAAATGAACCCGCCGTTCTCAATGGCTTTTACTGTCATAATAGGTGCGTGATATCTGAATAGGCGCGAAAATGCTTCGGGGGTTCGATTTCCCGTAATGATTGCTGCAATTCGGCACGCGCTATCGCGTGAAGAAAAAAGGATACGAGTATGTCATGTTGGAAGATCATGAATGGAACCCTGTGCGTCGTGGGTGACAAGTTCAGCGCGTTCGCCTTGGGCGCCGGGGCGATCACCATGTCCGATCTGCTCAAGCGCGTCCGCAACGGCCACTTTCAGCCCGATGGCGAGCCGATCCGCCTCGTGGCCGGTCGGGGGCTCAAGCAGCACGAGATTGACCTTCTGCGCCGTCTGATCGCCATGCGGGGGCTGCGCCACCACCTGATCGTGGACATGGATCAGGACATGCACCGTGCCGGCCGCCTTGAGGCGCACAAGCATCATCCCGAGAACGTCATGGTGTCGCTGGATCTCTGGGGGCTGACCGCGCCCACCGTCCTCATGGTGTTCTTCACCGGCGTGATGCCTCCGAACCTGATGGCCACGGGCGTCGCCCTGTTCCCGCAAATGGCCGGGTCGGCCAGTTTCCTGCTCGGCTTCTCGCTGATGCTGTGCGCGGCGGTGGTGATGATGGGGGTGAGCTATCTCAAGGTGGCGAGCCTGATGCCACTGAGCGGCCTGTTCCTGGTCGTGGCGGTGGTCAGCCGTTTTCTGGTCATGCGCACCGTGCGCTGAACAAGGGGGATACGATGACAACGAAACTTCCGCAACGGACCGCGGCGCGAGGACGCCTGACGGTGTCCTGCGTCGGCTTGGGCTGCATGGGGATGTCCGAGTTCTACGGTGCCACCGACGACGCGGCCTCCGTCGAGGTGCTGCGCGAGGCGCTGGACCTCGGCGTGACCTTCTTCGACACGGCGGACGTCTACGGCTACGGCCACAACGAGCGGCTGGTCGGGCGCGTCCTCAAGGAATCCGGCCGGCGCGGCTCCGTGGTTCTGGCGTCCAAGTGCGGCATTCTCCGCGACGAACAGGATCCCACGGTCCGGGGGGTGGACAACTCCCCCGCCTACATCAAGGCCGCTTGCGGGCGCAGCCTGGACCGGCTCGGCACGGGGATCGACCTGTATTACCTGCACCGGATCGCCGAGGGCGGCGCCCACATCGAAGCCAGCATGGACGCCATGGCCGATCTGCTGGCCGAGGGGAAGATTGGCCATGTCGGCCTGTCAGAGGCGAGCGCGCCGGTCATCCGCCGGGCACACGCCCGGCTGCTGGAGCGGACGGACGGTCGCCAGGGGCTGAGCGCAGTCCAGACCGAATATTCATTGATGAGCCGGGGACCCGAGCAGGACGGCGTGCTGGATGCCTGCCGGGAGCTGGACATCCTGTTCGTTCCCTACAGCCCCATCGGCCGAGGCCTTCTCACGGGCGGCATCGAAGAAGCGGCGCAGCTCGATACCACTGACTTCCGCCGCTCGCTGCCGCGCTTCCAGGGCGATGCCATGGCGCACAACCGGGCGCTTGTCGACAAGGTACAGGACATGGCCCGGTCGCATGGCTGCACACCGGCCCAGCTCGCCTTGGCCTGGGTGCTGGCGAAGGGGGAATTCATCGCGCCGATTCCCGGAACGAAGCGCAGCCGTTACCTGCGCGAGAACATCGCGGCAGCGCAAGTGCAGTTGTCGCCGGATGACGTGCTGACCCTGGACACCGCGTTTTCCCATGGCGCCGTTTCGGGAGGACGCTATGCGTTGACAGCGATGGCGGCCTATGGCCTCACCGAATAGCCAAGCGCATCGTCACGTCAACGGGCTGTGTGGGGCCGGCGATGTCCAGCCCGGTCCCGGCCCGATCGTCCGCCGCGCAGGCGGGCCGGCACGGCGGAGAGGAGGTCATCGGGCGTCTTTGGTGGGGTCGAGTTGCGACACGCGATCACACCCAAGGACACACACTGCCGAGAAGGCGCTCCCCGCCGTCATCCACGATGGCCGGCGCGAGATCCTCGGCCTCGGGCTGGGCCTGTCGGAGGCGGCGCCCCCGCCTTCGCGGGGGCAGGTTCTTCTGGATCGAGTTCCTGCGCTCCCTCGTGCGGCGCGGCCTGAAGGGCGTCGAAGAGCACGATCCTGGTGCGGCTCGTCAGCCTGGCATCGCGGACAGCCACAGGGATGGACACCGGAGGAGGACATCGGCAACTCCCGTCACCGCCATCACGGTAGGATTGCCGTTTCCCAACCACCATTCTGAGCAGACAACTCCCTGCCGTGCCCTTAGGACATCGGGTTCGGGCGTGGAGCGGGATCGGGCGGCAGGGGGATGAACTCGCCGTCGTCCAGGTCCGGCAGCTTCATGCGGCCGGCGCGCCAGTCCGCCTTGGCCTGCTCGATGCGCTCCTTCGAGGAGGAGACGAAGTTCCATTCGATGAAGCGCGGCCCCAGCGGTTCGCCGCCGACGGCGACGACGATCGACGGCGTCACGGCGGTGAGGATGGCCGGCTGCCCCGGCGCGAAGACGAGCATCCGGCCCTCGCCGAAGCTCCGCCCCTCCGCCTCCACGGTGCCGGAGACGACGTAGGCCGCGCGCTCCGGGTGGTCCGCCGGCAGTTCGACGCGGGCACCCGTGGCCAGTTCCCAATGCACGTAGAACATAGGCGAGTGCGTCCTGACGCCGGAGCGGACGCCGAATGCCTCCCCAACCACCAGCCGACCCCAGGCGCCGCCATCCTCGATGACCGGCAGGTCCTCCACGCCATAGTGGATGAAGCCGGGGTCCGTCTCCTCGTCGCGCTCCGGCAACGCCACCCAGGCCTGGATGCCGTTCATCCGCCCGCCTTCCAGGCGGGCGCGCTCGAAACGCTCGGAATGGGTGATGCCGCGCCCGGCGGTCATCCAGTTCACCTCGCCCGGCCGGATGGGCTGTTCGGAGCCCACGCTGTCGCGGTGCATGATTTCGCCCTCGAACAGGTAGGTGATGGTGGACAGGCCGATGTGCGGGTGCGGGCGCACGTCCACCGCGCGCGGCAGGCCGGGCTGGAAGGCGACGGGGCCCATATGGTCGAAGAAGACGAAGGGGCCGACCATCCGGCGACGCGCATAGGGAAGCACCCGGCCGACCTCGAATCCGCCGAGGTCCTTCCGGCGCTGCTCGATCACCAGTTCCAGCATCCCTGCCCCTCCCGTTGCACCCGGCCGTGGATGCCGGCGCTTCACAATGGCGCCTGCCGGGGCATGCGCCAAGCCGGCCATTCGGGGAAGGCGCGCGAACATTTGCGAAACGGGAATTCCCCGGCGGCACCGGCAACCCCATATCGTGTGCATCGTGCACTCCGGCAGACGGCTCGGGAGGATCGGATGGCGACCCTGAAGGAGTTCGAGGAGGCGCTGAAGGCGGCGGGCAACACGGCGGCCCTGGACATCCTGGAGCGGCTGCGCGAGCGCGACCGCGCCAAACGCTCGATCCGCCCGGCCCGGCGCCTGACCGGGCGGAAGATGACGCCGGAACTGGCGGCGGAGATCCTGTATTTCCACCGGACCACGGAAATGACCCAGCAGGAGATCGCCTTCCACCTGGGTGTGAACCAGGGCCGGGTGAACGAGGTCATCAAGCGCGGCAAGTGGCTGGACGGGAACCCCGAATCGCCCGAGGCGGTCGCCCGCGACAAGGCCGTCGACCGCGCCCGGCGCGGCGTCGGCGTCCGTCCGCGCCGCCCGAAGGCCGCCAAGCCGGTGGAGAAGGGGCCGGAGAAAAAGGCGCCGGGGACGAAAGCGGCAAAGACCAGGGCGCGCCCGGCCGAGCCCCCGGCGCAATTGCTGCTTGACGGGCTGTAAGGGGCCGCCATGCGCGACGGCCCGCGCCTGAACCGCCGCACGCTGATCGGCGCCATGGCCGCCGCCGCGGCGCTGCGCCCGGCGCCCGGCCGTTCGCAGTCGCGCACCCTGATCGACAAGCGGATCCCGTCAAGCGGCGAAGCGTTGCCGGCGGTCGGGCTGGGCACCTGGATCACCTTCAACGTTGGCGACGACCCGGTGGCCCGCGCCGCCTGCGCCGAGGTCATGCGGAACTTCTTCGCGGCGGGGGGCCGGATAATCGATTCCTCGCCCATGTACGGTTCGGCGCAGGCGGTGATCGGCGCCGGGCTCGGCGCGCTGGGAACGCCGCAGGGGCTTTTCTCGGCCGACAAGGTGTGGATCTCGTCCGGTGCCCGCGGCCCGGAGCAGATCGAGCGGTCGCGCCGGCTGTGGGGCGTGCCGCGCTTCGACCTCCTGCAGGTCCACAACCTGCTGGCGTGGGAGGAGCACCTCGACACGCTGCAGGCCATGAAGGCGGCGGGCCGGCTCCGCTACGTCGGCATCACCACGTCGGAGGGGCGGCGCCACCGCGAGTTCGAACAGGTCATGCGCAGCCGGCCGATCGACTTCGTGCAGGTCACCTACAACATCCTCGATCGCGCGGTGGAGAAGCGACTCCTGCCCCTGGCGCGCGAGCGCGGCATCGCCGTCATCGCCAACCGGCCGTACCGCGAGGGGCCGCTGATCCGCCGGTTGAAGAAACACCCGCTGCCCGCCTGGGCGGCGGACGCCGATTGCGCCGACTGGGCGCAGTTCCTGCTGAAGTTCATCGTCTCGCACCCGGCCGTCACCTGCGCCATCCCGGCGACCACCAGCGTGGCGCACGTGCGCGAGAACATGGGCGCCGCCTACGGCCGCCTGCCGGACGAGGCGGTGCGCCGGCGCATGGCCGCGCACGTCGCGGGACTGTGATGTCCGAGTGGTGGACCTACACCCTGTGGGACTTCCTGCTCTTTTCGCCGCGCACCTACTATCGCCTCTTCGAACTCCACAACGCCGCCGTCTGGCCGGGGCAGATCCCGGCTCTGGCGCTGGGCGCGACCCTGGCCGTGCTGCTTGCCCTTCGCGTGTCCTGGGGCGGGCGGGCCGCGTCGGCGATCCTCGCCGTGTGCTGGCTGTGGGTGGCGTGGGGTTATCTGCACACGCGCTACGCGACCATCAACTGGGCGGCCGAATACCTGGCGATGGCCTTCGCCGTGCAGGCGCTGCTGTTCGTCCTGGCCGGCGTCCTGGGCGGCCGGCTTCGAATCGGGCGGCAGCCGTGGATGGGGCTCGCGTTCGTGCTGTTCGCCCTGGCTGTCCAGCCCCTGATCGGCCCGCTGGCGGGCCGCGCGTGGCCACAGGTCGAGCTGTTCGGGGTGGTGCCGGATCCCACGGTGGTGGCGACGCTGGGCGTGCTGCTGGCGGCGGAACGGCCGCGCTGGGAGCTTTTCGTCATCCCGCTGGCGTGGTGCGTGGTCGGGGGCGCCACCCTGTGGACGATGGCGGCACCGGACGCCTGGGTGCTGCCGGCGGCCGGCGGGCTGGCGCTCGCGGTCGCTCTGGCGCGCGCCGTCACAGGTTCCAGGTCACACGCGGCGGCGGGAAGTCCATCGGCTCCGGATCGCGGTTGAGGCGCAGCGGCGGGTCGACGCCGGCCAGGGCGCGGGACGCCTCCTCGCGCTTCAGGGCGTAGGGCGGGCCTGGGAAGCGCTTCAGCACCATGTCGAAGGAGGCGCGCGCGACGTCCCGGCAGCCGAGGATGCGGAACATCTCGCCCTGCTGGAGCAGCGCGTCGGCCTCCGACGAGCGGTGGTAGCTGGGCATGGTCGCGGCGGCCGAATACCAACGGTGGTAGGCGGCCCACATCGCCTCGACGGCGGGGCCTTCGCATTTTCCCGCGGTGATCGCCGTCTCCAGCGCCCGCCGGTAGTCGGCGTCCGGTGCGGTCGGAACGGTCGCGCAGCCGGTGGCGGCGAGGGCCGCGCCGGCCAGGGCGGCAAGGGTGCGCAGCAGCATGGGTCCTCCCGGCGTTGAGGCGCCGTCCAGCCAACCATGTCCCGGTTAAAACGCGGTTCAAACCCGCCGGATTCCCGCATTCCGAACCCAGTGAAGCAATCGCATGTCTT
Organism: Azospirillum sp.; assembly: GCA_035629155.1. Lineage (GTDB taxonomy): Bacteria > Pseudomonadota > Alphaproteobacteria > Azospirillales > Azospirillaceae > Azospirillum. Next base: position 16,655 of record DASPIO010000228.1, read on the forward strand.
TCAATGGTCCGGGCGAATCAAGGATCCGATTGTTTCTATCGGGCGCTCAAAATGCTTCGAAAATCGAAATAATGTCGGCCGAAGCGCGCGGTTTAACGAATGTTAAAGTGGGTCTAACGTTTGGCGCTCATTACTCCCATAGGGCTAAGCTATTCGATTGACGATGCGACTGAGGATTGCTTTTCTGAGCTTGTGACAAGAAAGGGTTCGGGCAATTTCATAAAATTGCTGCGTTCCCTTCGGCACAGATGGAAGTGGAGAATCCCATGCGCGCAGTCCTGATCGAACCGGATGACCTGATCGCTGCCGCCCTCGGCCGGCAGTTGGACCTTGGCAAGATAAGGTTTGATCGAATGGCTTGGGGCGATCTGCAAACGACGATGCGCGAACAGGGCGCCGACTCTCTGCCCTGCGATGCGATCATCGTCGGCGGCGTGGAGGATCCGGCCGCCTGCGTCGCGGCTCTCCGCGCCCAGCACGTGACCACCGTCATCCTCTGCCTGATCGAGCGCCGGTGCACCGCCACCACGGTGGACCTCCTGCGCGCCGGGGCGGACGACGTGCTGGTGAAGCCGGTGGTCAGCGCCGAGGTGTGCGCCCGCATTGAGGCGACGCGCCGCCGCTCGCGCGGCATGGCGTCCAACATGGTCAAGGTCGGCCGTCTGACCGTCTATCTGGACGGCCGCGATCCGGAAGTGGACGGCGAGCGCCTGCGCCTCAGCCAGCGCGAGCACGCCATCCTGTCGGTGCTGGCCGCCCACCACCGCCGCGTCGTGTCGAAGGAGCACGTCTACGACGAAGTCTACGGTCTGACCGGCACCGACCCGCTCGACAAGGTCATCGACGTCTACATCTGCAAGCTGCGCAAGAAGATCGCCACCGCGACCAGTGGTGCGAAGTACATCGAGACCGTGTACGGCCGCGGCTACAAGTTCGAAGCCCCGCCGGAGCACGAAGCGGCCGTGGCCCAGCCCGCCGCGCGCGACGCCGCTGCCGACCGTTCCCGCCGGCCGGGCAACGTGGTGCGCTTCACCCCCGCCTCCTACGGGCGGGCGCTGGCGAAGACCGGCTTCATGGCGGTGGGCGGCTGAGAAGCCGGCATCAGGGCGGCGCCACGCCGCCCCTCCCGGCCGCAGGGAAGGGTTTTTTCTTAAAAAACTATTTATTCAAAAGCAGTATTTATTTCGACAATCCAGAACTTGAGCGCCGGTTTTACCTGAATCCTTTTACCCAGGTTTAAACCGGTTCGGTCACAGTCGAATTGCCGATTGCGCGCCCGCAGACATGAACAGGAAGGCCCGCGCTGACCGGCCCCGGCGTCAGAAAGGCGCCCTGCATCTCACGAATGGAGATACACATGGCCTCGATCATGACGAACGCTTCGGCGATGACCGCGCTGCAGACCCTGCGCCGCGTCACGGGCGACCTGGAGACGACCCAGGACCGCATCTCGACCGGCCTCAAGGTCAACAACGCCAAGGACAACGCCGCCTACTGGTCGATCTCGACGACCATGAAGGCCGACGTCGCCGGTTTCAAGGCGGTCAAGGAGTCGCTGGAACTGGGCTCCGGCACCACCAACACCGCGTCCGTGGCCGCCAAGAACATCGTCGAGAATCTGCAGACGCTGAAGGCCCGCGTCATCGCCGGCCAGACCAACGGCGTCGACAAGTCGCTCATCCAGAACGACATCGACCAGTTGGTCAAGCTGGTGAAGGGGGCCGCCGCCGACGCTTCGTTCAACGGCGACAACCTGCTGCGCGTCACCTATTCCAACGACGGCACCGCCAAGGACAAGAACGTCGACATCCTGGCCTCGCTGAGCCGTGGCGCCGGCACCGTCACGCCGAGCTACATCAGCTTCCAGCGTCAGGACATGCAGGTGTCCTCCATCGTCGGCAAGGCGACCATCGAGCAGCAGGTCGATTCGACCAACGACATGAAGGCGTCGGTCGGCATCGCCCTCGGCGCCCCGGGCGAGACCTTCATCGACCAGCAGAACCTCGGCCTGGGCAATCTCACCCTCAACGTCACCAACGAGGCCGGCGTCAAGACGGCGGTGACGGTCGACCTGTCCGGCATCATCTACGACACGGACAAGGCGACGACGCAGGGCCTCATCGAGACGGCGGTCAACACCGCACTGACGGCGGCCGGCGGCGACTTCCAGGTGGCCTTCAACGGCGACAACCTGGAGTTCACCGATCAGGACGTGGGCGCCGACGGCAACTTCACCGCCAAGGTCGACAGCCTGTGGGTCGGCTCGACCGAGAGCGATGCGTTCGGCGGCCTCGCCGATCTGACGCAGATCGACGTGACGTCGAACGCCACGAAATCGCTGGAGGTCATCAACGCGATGCTCGACAGCGCCATCGGCAAGGCGTCGGTGATCGGCTCGATCGAGAACCGCGTGTCGGTGCAAAACGACTTCGTGTCGAAGCTGACCGACGCGATGAACAAGGGCATCGGTGCCCTGGTCGACGCCGACATGAACGAGGAGTCGAGCCGCCTGCAGGCCCTTCAGGTCCAGCAGCAGCTCGCCATCCAGGCGCTGTCGATCGCCAACCAGGGTCCGCAGAACATCCTGTCGCTGTTCCGCTAAAGGGGGCCGGGCCGGCGTCCGCCCCACGGGTGCCGGTCCATCCTCTCCATCCCGCTTCCATCCTTGCCTTTTCCGGCCTTGCGGGGCGGCCGGTCCATCCGCCGGCCGTCCCGCGGATCCACGCCACGGACATTCCATCGATAAGGTGCGACCATGAGCATCGCCGCCTACCAGCAGACGATCGCCGAGTGCGAGGATCCCCGCCGCATCGAGTACCGGGTCTTCCTGCGCATCACCCTCGACCTGGAGGCGCATCGCGATGCCGACTGGCGGTCCGCCGGGCTGAAGGATGCGCTGTGGCGCAACCTGGAACTCTGGAACACGCTGCGCGCCGACCTGCTGGACGAGGGCAACGCGTTGCCGGAATCGCTGCGGGCCGGGTTGGTCTCCCTGTCGTTCTCGGTCGACCGGCAGACGCGCCAGGTGCTGCGCGGCGAGGCCGGTGTCGGCCTGCTCATCGACATCAACCGCTCCATCATGAAGGGCCTGCAGGGCGCCGTCCAACCCGTGCTGGAGGTGGTCCATGGCGCTTAAGCTCCGCCTCAAGCCGTGCGAGCGGGTGGTCATCAACGGCTGCGTTGTGCAGAACGAGAACCGCCGCTACACGCTGACCGTCAGCAACTTCGCCCAGATCATCCGCGGCAGCGACATCATGCAGGAGGAGGAGGCGGACACGCCCGTCCGGCGCGCCTACTTCGTGATCCAGAGCATGCTGCTCGACCCGCACGCGGCCGAGGAATACGGCCCTGTCGTCGCCGGCATGATGGCCAAGCTCTACACCGCCTTCGTGCGCCCCGACATGCAGGACCGCATCATGCAGGCCATGCAGAACGTCAGCGAGCGCGACTACTACAAGGCGCTCTCCTGCCTGCGGCCGGTCATGACCTATGAGGAGACCGTGCTGGGCGGCGGCCGGGCACCCGCTGTCAACGCGGCCGAGCCGCGGGTGGGGGGATGACGCCATGCCAAGCCCCGTCAACGGCATCACCGGGGTGAACGGCGAACGCTCGCCCGCCTCCGCCGACGTGGTGGCCGAGGCGCGCCAGCGGCAGGCCGACCGGTTGCGCGCCGCCCAGGCCGAAGCCGAGAAGCCCACCGAGGTGGTCGAGGAGACGGCCAAAAGCGAGGCCGCCGCCGACCGCGCGCGCGGCGACGCCATCCGCCCCTACCGTGTCAAGCTGAACCCGGAGACCAACCGGCTCGTCACCGAGGTGCTGGACACCGAGACGGGCGCGGTCATCATGCGCATCCCGCCGACCTACGTCGATCCGGCGCAACGCGCCGAGGAGGCCGGCGCCGCGCCATCGGCGGACGGGGAGTTGGAAGCATGAGCACGCTCCAGGACTTCCGGCAGATCGCGCGCAACCACGACCGCTTCGAGGGCATGATGCGCGCCCGACCGGACGTGAAGCGGAACATCGAATACTTCCAGGCCAACATCGGCACGATCACGACGGCCGACGAACTGATCAAGGACGACAAGCTCTACCGCTTCGTCATGGAGGCGTTCGACCTGGGCAGCCAGATCTACGCCCGCGGCCTGATCCGCAAGGTGCTGAACGAGGGCGTGAGCGACCCGGCGGCGACCGCCAACCGCATGAGCGACACCAAGTTCAAGGAGATGGCGACCGTCCTCGGCTTCAAGGAGGCGGGCGGGGCGACGCTGAAGGAGCCGGCGATCGTGCAGGCCATCGTCGACCGCTACATCGACGTGAAGATGGAGGTGTCGGCGGAGGAGAAGAACCCGGCCGTCCGCCTCGCCCTCTATTTCCAGCGTAAGGCGTCGCGCATCACCAACTGGTACCAGATTCTGGCCGACCGGGCGCTGCAGAAGGTGGTCTTCACCGCCTTCGACATTCCCGAACAGGCGGCACTGCAGGACCTGGACCGCCTGAAGGACAAGCTGGACAAGCGCTTCGCCATCGCCGACTTCAAGGATCCGGAGAAGCTGCGGGTGTTCCTCGACCGCTTCGCCGCCATGTACGACATGAAGAACGGCGCGCCGCAGGCGGGCTCATCCCTGACGCCGTCGATCGGGCCGGTCCGGCGCGGCGCCCGGGCGTCGATCGTCTCGATCGACCCGTCCGTCACCATGTCGCTGCTGCGCTTCCCGCGCTTCTGACATGGCGGCGCCGGCTGTTCATCACGCCGGACGGCCGTCCCCGCTGCCCCGACCCCGGGCGGCCTCGCCCTCCGACGATTGCGAGGAGGAGGCGCGCGACGCGCTGCACATCCTGCCGCTGTCGGTGGTGCCGCTGGAAACGCCGGCGCTGCGGCGCGCGCGGCTGGTCAAGAACGTGCGGCTGCAGACGGCGGTCGAGCTGTTCAACGACGCGCACGCCGGCAGCGGGCAGGTTGCCCCCGGCCACCTGCCGCTGCATTTCGGAGCACGCACGGCCGAACTCGAACGCGATCTGGTGACGATCAACCGCATCGCCCAGGCGGCCAGCTTCGACGTCTATTCGCTGCGCATCGAGCTGCGCCGGCTGAACATCGACGTGGACAGCCACCGGGCCTTGCGCCTGTCGAGCCGCAGGAAGGAGCAGCTGACCAAGTACATGTGTGTCTTCACCCGCCCGCTGATCGAGTGCGTCTACGGGCCGGACGAGGTGAACGTGCAGAGTGTGGACGACCTCATCCGCATGTTCGCCGCCCCCGACGTGGCGGAGGTGCGGCGGCGCCTGCGCACGATGGCCGACCGGCTGGACATCGACCTGCCCGAGATCCCGAGCTTCCTGGAGGAATACGGCGACATCTTCCTGTCACTGGCCTATTTCAAGCAGTGCCTGGACGAGATCGTTCCCGACGTCCAGAATTTCCTGGCGTGGATGGACGCCATCCGCGCGTCCAGCGAGATCCGCCGCGACCCCCGGCAGGTGCGGATGCTGGACGAGGTCAACCGCGACCTCACCGAGATCACCACCTCGATCACCGGCCGGTTCGAGAGCTTCGACAACCGCTCCAAGGACTTCTGGCGCGACATCAACGCGCACAGCTTCCGCGCCATCCGCGAGCTGATCACCGCGCACCACGTGACGATCGGCGGCGTGCTGTGCGGGCTGGCGGTGAAGATGGACCTGTGGAAGGCCCGCTTCGCCAGCGGCGGCGGCCCCAACCGGCGGTTGGAATTCATCAAGTCGGAGATCCTGCCCGGCCTGTCGCACATCCGCTCCCTGGAGCGCTCGGCGCGCGGGGAGGAGTGACGCCCTTGACGTTGGGCCGCGCTGGCGGGCTTTCCTCACACCCGGATCGAGCGGCGGTCGGGCGGTTCCGTCGCCTGGAGTTCGTAGAGCTTCGCCAGCAGTTGCGGGGCCGGGCGCTCCGTGGGTGCCGTCGGCGTCGCGGTTGCGGTGGTGCCGGTCTTCGCCAGCGCGGCCTTCAGCGCGCGGGAGGACGCCAGCGTCGTCGCCGCGTCGTCGCTCTCCCCCGCCGGCGCCTTCATCCAGGGCAGCGGAGCGGCGGCCGTGGCGGCGGCGGGGGCCGCATCCTCCTTGCCCAGGTCGGCGGCCAGCGTGCGCAGGTGGCCCAGCGGGCTGTCGCCGGTGACGCTCTCGAACAGGGCGAGAGCGGCGCTGCCCAGCAGACCCATCGGGCCGCCGAACAGGAAGCCGCCGGCCAGACGGGCGGGCAGGCCGATGCCGTCGCCGCTCGCCTCGCGGTAGACGGACGACACGATGGGCAGGTGCTGGAGCGGATTGATGGCGTCGATGAGATCGCCGAACTCCAGCCCGCTCTCCGATCCGCCCGCTTCCTGTGCCCTGGCTGCCTTGCGCGGGGCCGCGTCGGGCCGGGGGCCGGCGGGGGCGAGGGCCTGCGCGGCCAGCGTCTTGTTCACCGTCATGACGGACCTCCAATCCGGGCCAGAAGCTGTTCGAGGTGATGGAAGGTGTGGGCGGACGGGGTGGCGTCGTCCTTGCCCTGGCGCAGGACGTCCTCCAGCACCGGGTGCAGAGCGACGGCGGCGTCCACCTCGGCGTCGCCGCCGGGCTTGTAGGCGCCGATGCGTACGAGGTCGCGCATGGCGTCATAGGTGGCGGCCAGCGCGCGGGCGCGGTTCACAACGCGGTTCTCCTCCGCCGAATGGCAGCCGGGCAGGGTGCGGGACACGCTGCGCAGCAGGTTGACGGCCGGATAGCGGCCCTGTTCGGCGATGCGGCGGTCGAGCACCACATGGCCGTCGAGGATGCCGCGCACGGCGTCGGCGATCGGCTCGTCGTGGTCATCGCCGTCGACCAGCACCGTGAAGATGCCGGTGATGTCGCCCTGGCCGCCACCGTCCGCGCCCGGCCCGGCGCGTTCCAGGAGGCGCGGCAGTTCGGCGAAGACGCTGGGCGGGTAGCTCTTGGTGGTCGGCGGCTCGCCGGCGGCGAGGCCGATCTCGCGCTGGGCCATGGCGAAGCGGGTGACGCTGTCCATCAGGCAGAGCACGTGCAGGCCCTGGTCGCGCAGCTCCTCCGCCACGGTCAGGCAGAGGTAGGCGGCCTGCCGGCGCATCAGCGGCGGCTCGTCGGAGGTGGCGACGATGACGACCGAGCGGGCCAGGCCGTCGGCGCCCAGGTCGTCCTGGATGAACTCCCGCACCTCGCGGCCGCGCTCGCCGATCAGGCCGATGACGATGGCGTCCACATTCGCATGCCGGGCGAACATGGAGAGCAGCGTCGACTTGCCGACGCCGGAGCCGGCGAACACCCCCATGCGCTGGCCCCGGCAGATCGGCGCGAAGGCGTCGATGGCCCGCACCCCGGTGTCGAGCCGGGCGCCGACGCGGCGCCGGGCGCAGGCGGCCGGCGGGGCGGCGCGCAGGGGCCGCGCGTGCTCGCCGTTCCGCAAGGGGCCGGCGCCGTCGATCGGCTGTCCCAGCGCGTTGACGACGCGGCCGAGCCAGCCGGGGCCGGGGCGCAGCGTGAAGGCGGTGTCGTCGGTCACCGCAGCACACCCCTCCGCCACGCCGTCCAGGTTGTCGAAGGCCATCAGCAGCGAGCGGCCGTGGCGGAAGCCGATGGTCTCGCACAGCAGGCGCTGGCCGCGCGCGGTCTCTGCGTAGCACTTGTCGCCGACCGCCAGCACGCGCTGGAGGCCGTCCACCTCCAGCGTCATGCCGACGGCGGTGCGGACCTCGCCGCGCCAGCTCAGCGTCGGCAGCCGCTCGATTTCCGCCGCCAGGTTGGACAGCACGTGCATGCGGGAGCCCTTCGGTTCAGGTCGATACCGGGGCAGCGTAGCGGGGCGAATTTAAATCCGGTTTTAAACCGGCGCGGTCATCTTCCGATTGTCTTCGGGAATGGAGATTGGAATGGATTTTAGCAACATTGCCTTGTTCAGGCTGAGCGGAGCACGGCTCGATTACTTGGCGCAGCGGCACCGGGTGATCGCCGAGAACGTCGTGCACGCCAACACGCCCGATTACAAGGCGAAGGACCTGAAGCCGTTCGAATCCCTGCTGGGCGGCGTCAGGCCGGTGACCACCGCGCGCACCTCCGCCCTGCATCTGGCCGGCGGCCGGCCCGCCGGTGCGATGGCGGAGGCGCCGCGGCCCGATCAGTGGGAGGTCACGCCCGACGGCAACTCCGTCTCGCTGGAGCAGGAGATGGCCAAGGGCAGCGAGACCCGCGACGCCTTCGCGCTCACCGCCGGCCTGTTCCAGCGCAACGTGCAGATGCTGCGCGCCGCGTGGCGCTCCGGCAACTGATCCCGGAAGGAGTCTTTTCCATGAACGATCCCCTGTCGGCGACCCTGCGCATCGCCTCCTCCGGCCTGCAGGCGCAGGGCACGCGCCTGCGCGTGATCGCCGAGAACATCGCCAACGCCGATTCCACCGCTCCCAGCGCCGGCGGCGACCCGTACCGGCGCAAGACCATCTCCTTCACCACCTCGCTCGACCGCGCCAGCGGGACGGAGGTCGTGAAGGTCAAGCAGATCGGCCGCGACCGCAGCGACTTTCAACTGGCCTACGATCCTTCGCACCCGGCGGCGGACGCCAAGGGCTACGTCAAGCGCCCGAACGTCCAGCCGCTGATCGAGATGGCCGACATGCGCGAAGCCAGCCGGTCCTTCGAGGCGAGCGTCAACGTCATCGAGCAGTCGCGCTCCATGATGAACCGCATGATCGACCTGCTGCGCGGCTAGGGAGTACCCCCACCATGATCGAAATGCCCGTCGGCCGCGTCGCCGCCGCCTACGCCGCCCACAAGACCGCCGCCCCGCTGCCGACGCCCCCGGTGCAGACGGCCCCGGCGGCGACCGCCGGGACGCCGGCTGCGGATGCGGCACCGGAATCCAGCTTCGGCGCCTTCCTCGACCGGCAGGTCACGCAGGCGGTCGACACCCTGAAGGAGAGCGAGCGGGTGTCGCTGGCCGCCGTCGCCGGCAAAGCCAGCGCGCAGGACGTCGTGCGCTCCGTCATGGCGGCCGAGATGACCGTGCAGACGGTGGTCGCCATCCGTGACCGGATGGTCCAGGCCTACCAGGACATCATGCGCATGGCCGTGTGAGCGGAGGCACCCATGAACGAGGCGGATGTGCTGGAAGTGCTGCGCGGCGGGATCTGGGCGACGCTGCTGATCGCCGCGCCGCCGCTGGTGGTGGCGGTGGTCGTCGGCGTGGCGATCTCGCTGGTCCAGGCGCTGACCCAGGTGCAGGAGATGACGCTGACCTTCGTGCCGAAGATCGTCGCCATCCTCGTCACCACCGTGCTGTCGCTGCCGTTCATGTACGCCACCCTCGCCACCTACGGCGAGCGGTTGAGCAGCCTCATCGTCTCCGTGCGGTAGGGGCCCGTGCGCGCCGCCGCCGTCCTCCTCGCCGGGCTGCTGCTGCCGGCGCTTGCCGGGGCGGCGGAGGTCGGGCCGGGCATCGGGCGCTGGACCACGGCGCTCTACGCCCCGCCGGCGGCACCGGCCGCGCGGGTCCTGCCGGTCGAGGCCGCCTGCATCGGCGCCATTCTGGAGGCGGAGCGCGAGGCCGGCGTGGCCGACCACATGCTGCTGGCCATGGGCTTCACCGAGGCCGGGCGGCGCACCCCCGACAAGCTGTTCACCGTGTGGCCGTGGACGGTCAACACCGAGGGGCAGTCGCACTACTTCCCCTCGCGCGAGGACGCCATCGCCTTCGTCCGCGCCGCGCAGGCGCGCGGCGTGCGCTCCATCGACGTCGGCTGCCTGCAGGTGAACCTGAAGTGGCACCCGGACGCCTTTCCCGACCTGAACACCGCCTTCGAGCCGCGGGCCAACGCGCGCTACGCCGCGCGCTTCCTGGGCGAGTTGCGCCACGCGCACGGCACGCTGGACGACGCCATCGCGCGCTACCACTCCGCCCAGTCGGAGCGGGGGGCGGCGTACCGGCAGCGGGTGGTGGGCAACATGCGCTGGACGGCGCACGCCATCGACTACCTGCGCACGCTGGCCGCCGGTCCGCGCGCCGCGACGCCGGTGTGGGGCCGGGCGGAGTTGGGACGGCTGTCCTTCCTGTCCAGCCTCTACGCCGGCGGTCCGGCCCGGCCGCTTCTGCCTGCCGGGGCGCCCTGAGGGGGGCGGATGTTACCCAATGTTACGGGATGATACGTTTTTGCGGGGGGCGTCACATTCGGGGGCGGCGTGTCGCGTCGGCGAAGCCGGGTGGGGGCAAGGCGCACCTCGGGCGTTTGGCGGAAGCAGCATACTCTCTTTAGGAATTAATGCAAAGAGCCGCCTTTAAAACCGGGTTTTACCGCGCCGGTCCATGATCGCGGCGGATATGCGGAGCCAGCGACGCCATGAGCCTGACCGAGACCTTCCGGACCAAGATGACCAGCCTCGGCGACGCCGGGGCGGCCAACCGCGACGTGCTGTTCGCCGTCGGCATCGTGCTGGTGCTGGCGGTGCTGTTCCTGCCGGTGCCGACGTGGTTCCTCGACGTCGGGCTGGCGCTGTCGCTGGCGCTCAGCGTGCTGATCCTGATGGTGGCGCTGTGGATCCCGCGCCCGCTGGACTTCTCGTCCTTCCCCACGGTGCTGCTGGTGGTGACGGTGCTGCGGCTGGCGCTGAACATCGCCTCCACGCGCCTGATCCTCAGCCAGGGGCACACCGGCACCTCGGCCGCCGGTCATGTGATCGAAGGCTTCAGCCAGTTCATCATGGGCGGCAACTTCGTGATCGGCGTGGTGATCTTCGCCATCCTGATCGTCATCAACTTCGTCGTCATCACCAAGGGGGCCACCCGCATCGCCGAGGTGGGCGCGCGCTTCACGCTGGACGCCATCCCCGGCAAGCAGATGGCGATCGACGCCGACCTGTCGGCCGGCATGATCGACGACGTCGAGGCGCGCCGCCGCCGCAAGGAGCTGGAGGACGAAAGCACCTTCTTCGGCGCCATGGACGGCGCGTCGAAATTCGTGCGCGGCGACGCGGTGGCGGGGCTGATCATCACCGGCATCAACGTGCTGGGCGGCATGGCCATCGGCATGGCGCAGCAGCGCCTGTCGTTCGACGCGGCCGCCGCCGTCTACACCATCCTGACGGTGGGCGACGGGCTCGCCACGCAGATTCCGGCGCTGGTCGTGTCGCTGGCCGCCGGCCTGCTGGTGACCAAGGGCGGCAACGTCGGCTCGGCCGACAAGGCGGTGATCAGCCAGCTCGGCGGGTATCCCAAGGCGCTGATGGTGGCGGGCGGCCTGCTGGGGGCGCTGTCGCTGACGCCGGGGCTGCCGCTGGGGCCGTTTTTGCTGCTGGGTGCGGGCTTCGGTGCCGCCGGCTGGTACGTGCCGCGCCAGGAGGCGCGCCGCGCCGCACTCGCCAAGCTGGAGGAAAGCGCCAGGACGCCCGCCGCACCGCCCGAGGAGGCGGTGGAGGACATGCTGAAGGTGGACGAGGTGAAGGTGGAGGTGGGCAACCACCTGGTGCCGCTGATCCTCAACAAGAACGGTCCGCTGACCGGCAAGGTGAAGACGTTGCGCAAGCGCTTCGCCAAGGAGTTCGGCTTCATCCTGCCCTCGGTGCGCATCAAGGATTCCAGCTTCCTGCCGCCCAAGGGCTACGTCATCAGCGTGATGGGCGTCGACGTGGCGAACGGCGAGGTGCGGCCCAAGCTGCTGCTCGCCATCGATCCCAGCGGCGGCGAGGCGCCGGACATCGCGGGCGAGGCGACGCGCGAGCCCACCTTCGGCCTGGCCGCCCGCTGGATCGACCCGGCCCGGCACGAGGAGGCGGTCGCCAAGGGCTACACCGTCGTCGACCCGGAAAGCGTCATCACCACCCACCTGACCGAGGTGATCAAGGACCATCTGCCGGCCCTGCTGACCTTCGGCGCCACGCAGAAGCTGGTCGACGGGCTGGGGCGGGAGTACCAGAAGCTGGTCAGCGACATGGTGCCCAGCCAGATCACGCTGGTGGTGGTGCAGCGCGTGCTGCAGGCCCTGCTGGCCGAGCGCGTGTCGATCCGCAACCTGCCGGCCATCGTCGAGGCCATCGCCGAGGCGGTCGGCTGGACCCGCAACATCACCCTGATCACCGAGCACGTGCGCACGCGCCTGGGCCAGCAGATCTGCCAGTCGCTGACAGCGTCGGACGGGTTCGTGCCGGTGATCGCGCTGACGCCACGCTGGGAACAGGCGCTGATCGAGAACATCGTGACGGACGGCGAGGACCGCCGCTTCGCCATGCCGCCCAGCCAGGTGCAGGAGTTCCTGACCGCCGTGCGCACCCGCATCCAGAAGCACGCCAGCCCGCAGGTGTGGCCGGCGCTGCTGGTGGGGGCGGAGGTGCGGCCGTTCGTGCGCTCGCTGCTGGAGCGCGTCAGCCCGATGACGCCGATCATCAGTCACGCCGAACTGCACCGCAAGGTGTCGGTCAAGACGATCGATCAGGTGTGAGAGAGGCGATGGGCATGCTCCCTTTCCACCGTCCCCCTTATCGTCATGGCCGGGCTCGTCCCGGCCATCCACGCACCCGGCGCGTCGCAAGGAATGGCGAGGTCCGGGTGCGTGGGTGCCCGGGACTGGGCCCGGGCATGACGGTGAAAAAGTTATGGTCCCTTGGAAGCGGGTGGAGCCACTGACCCATGGATCTGCTCGCCCAGCTCCTCAGCCACGAGATCTACCGGGTGTTCCTGGTGTTCGTGCGCGTCGCCGCGGCCATCGCGCTGCTGCCGGGGTTCGGGGAACTGGCGGTGCCCGTGCGCATGCGGCTGGTCATCGCGCTGCTGGCCGCGCTGGCGCTCGCCCCCACGGTGCCGGGGCTGCCCACCGCCATGCCGGAACACGCGCCCGACATGGCCGAGCAGTTCTTCGGCGAGATGGTGGTGGGTGCCTTCCTGGGGCTGGGGGCCAAGCTGTTCCTGGCGGCCCTGCAGGTGGCCGGCGGCATCGCCGCGCAGGCGGTGGGGCTGAGCAACCCCTTCGCCGTCGAGGGTGCGGGATTCGAGGGCGGATCGGTGCTGTCCGGCACCCTGGTGATCGCGGCGCTGGCGGCGCTGTTCGCCGCCGACCTGCACTACCTGATGCTGGACGCGCTGGCGCGCTCCTACGGGACATGGCCGGTGGCGCAGGTGCCGGACGGCGGAATGGTGGCCGGGCGCTATGCCGAGCTGGTGGCGGCGACGTTCCGGTTGGGGGTCGGGCTGGCCGCGCCCTTCCTGGTGTTCGGCATCCTGTGCAACCTGGCGCTGGGCCTGATCAACCGGGTGATGCCGGCGATGCCCGTCTACTTCGTCGGCACGCCGGCCATGCTGGCGGCCGGGCTGTTCGTCTTCATGATGACGGCGGGGGCCATGCTGACCGCCACGCTGGCCGCGCTGGGCGGCTGGCTTTCCGGACGGTGAGGCGGGGCCATGGCGGAGGAACAGGACGACGGGCAGAAGACCGAGGAGCCGACCGAGAAACGCCTGCGCGAGGCGGCGGAGAAGGGCGACGTGCCGCGCGCCCGCGACGTCGGCCTGCTGGCCGCCATGGCGTCGGCGTGGGCGATCGTCGGCGTCGCCGCGCCGCACGCCGCGTCGGGCATCGCCGGGGCGCTGCTGCCGTTGATTGAGAATCCGGACGACCTGCGGCTGGACGGCGGGGCGCACGACGTGCTGGACGGGCTGCGCTGGCTGCTCGCCGGGGTGGGGGTGGCGCTGCTGCCGGTGCTGGGCATCCTGGCGGCGGGGGCCGTCGCCTCGGCCTTCGGGCAGGGGCCGCTGCTGGTGGCCGGCGAGCGGATCCGGCCCAAGCTGTCGAACCTGTCGCCGCGCAGCGGCTGGCGCCGCATCGTCTCACGCAACGCGCTGGTCGAGTTCATCAAGAGCCTCGTGAAGCTGGTCATCATCGCCTTTTCGGTGTGGTTCGCCGCCGCACCCTATTTCTCGTGGACGGAGGGGATCGTGGGCATTGACGTTGCGGCGCTGCCCGACCTGCTGCGCGATTTGACCCTGCGGCTGTTGCTGGCCGTGCTGCTGGCGACCGTGCTGATGGCGGCCGTCGACGTGCTGTGGAACCGGCTGGAGTGGCGCAAGCGCCTGCGCATGAGCTTCCAGGAGCTGAAGGACGAGCACAAGCAGCTGGAAGGCGACCCGGCGCTGAAGGCGCGGTTGCGCGAGATCCGGCGGGAGCGGTCGAAGCGCCGCATGATGGCCAACGTGCCGCGCGCCACCGTGGTGATCACCAACCCCACCCATTTCGCCGTGGCGCTGGAATACGACCGCGGGCGCATGCCGGCGCCGGTCTGCCTTGCCAAGGGAGCGGACCTGGTGGCGCTGCGCATCCGCGGCGTGGCCGAGGAGAACGGCATCCCGATCATCGAGAACCCGCCGCTGGCCCGCGCGCTGCACGCCTCGGCCGAGATCGACGAGCTGATCCCGCTCCAGCACTACGAGGCGGTGGCGGAGGTGATGATGTACGTGCTGCGCCTGAAGGGCGGGGCCGCGCGGCGGGCGTGAGGGCTTAATGCCTTCTCAATGCGTTTTGCCGTAGACCATCGGTACGACCCACCACCGGCTTATGGCGGCGATGAGCGATTCCGACGACCTGTTCGAGATGTACCGCAACGACCGCGGCGGCGGCGCGGCGCTGAAAGGCGATGCCCTGGCGCACGCCATCGCCGAGAACGTGCGGCGCACCTTCGCGACGATGGAAAAGCTGGTGGCGGAGGTGGTGCAGGTGCTGGCGCAGGCGCGCTACGCGATTCGGGTCGGGCCGACGGTGACCGACCGCGCCACCTACGTCCGCCTCGACCGCACGTCGGAGAGCTTCCGCGACTACCTGCGCACGTGGAGCCATCAGCGCGCCGAGAACGGCGGGGGCATGCACTGGGAAGCGCAGATCCTCGTCACCGATCACCGCCGGTCGTCGGCCGAGATCGGCCTGGGCGTGACCATCGAGCGGCCAATGGGCGGCGAGGGCGGCGACATGGCGTTCGTGGAGTTCTGGACGACCGGGCAGGGCATGCCGCTGCCGTCGGAGGGGCGCGCCTTCCAGCGGGCGCTGGTCGCGTCGATCGTGCGGCTGGAAGAGGCGGGGACGCTGAAATCGGCGAAGCCGAAGGCGTAGACAGTGCCCGCCTACAGCTCCGCGTTCAGGCCGGAGGCCGACAGTTCCACCGGGCGGACGGCTTGGCCGCAGCGGGCGTAGAGGCCGTCGCTGGCGGCCTTTTCCAGGGCGCTGAGCAGGCTGCGGTTGATCGCCAGCACCGCCTTGCGCATCGCCACCAGGCCGGCGGCGTTCTCGCCGATGGTGCGGTCCAGCGTCTCGATGCGGTCCAGCAGCAGGGCGCGCAGGTCGTCGGTCAGCGCGAGCGGGCCGCTGCGCGCCTGGGCGACGACGCCCTCCAGCCGTTCGGCCATGGCCTGCTTGCGCGCCGCGAAGACCTCCAGGTTGGCGAGGTCGCCGGCGCCGATGGCGGCGGTTTCCTCCTCCAGCAGGGCGTTCAGCGCGGATACCGCGTCCAGGAACTCGGTCACCACCACGGCGGTGGGGCCGTCGGTGAGGGCGGGGGCCGCGGGTTCCGGGGCGGCTTCGGGGGCGGGGGCGTCGGGCTTGCGCTCGGGCGCGAACTCGCGGATCAGGTCCTTGAAGCGGCGGCTCATCCCTGTGACTCCGATTGCTGGGCGTAGAGGCGGGCGACCTCGGATTCGACCATGCGGCCGATGCCCAGCGTGCCGGCCTCGGCGATCGCCTTGCCGTATTCCTGGAGCATGAAGCCGCGCCACGTGCGCTCGGCCTGCCCGCCGCCGAAGGGGCCGCCGGAGTCGATGCCGGCGAACATGGATTCCAGCATGCGGCTGACCATCATCGCCTCGAAATCCCTGGCGGCGCGCTGCGCCGGGGCGGGGATTTCCGGGCGGGAGGGGGCCGGAACGGCGGGGGTGGCGGTGACGTTCATGGCGTCCTCTAGATGATTTCCAGGTCGGCGTGCAGGGCGCCGGCCGCCTTGATGGCCTGGAGGATGGAGACCATGTCGCGCGGGCCAACGCCCAGCGCGTTCAGGCCGTTGACGAGCTGCTGCAGGCTGACGTTGCCGCCCAGCGTGACGAACTGGCGGCCGTTGCCCTCCTGCACCTGCACGTCGGTGCGCGGCACGACGACGGTGGAGCCGTTTGAGAAGGGCTGCGGCTGCGAGACCTGCGGCGTCTCGACCACGCGGACGGTCAGGTTGCCCTGGGTGATGGCGACGCGGCTGACGCGCACCTCGTCGCCGATGACGATGGTGCCGCTGCGCTCGTCCACCACCACGCGGGCGACAAGGTCGGGGCGGACCTGGAACTGCTCGATCTCGGCGATCAGGCGGGCGACGCCGCCCGTGTGCTGCGGCGGGATGCGCACGTCCACCGTGGTAAGGTCGAGGAGGCGGGCGCTGCCGGCGCCGAGGCGGGCGTTGACGGCGTCGGTGATGCGGTTGGCGGTGGTGAAGTCGGGGTTGCGCAGCGCCATGCGCACGCCGGCCACGTCATCCAGCGCGAACTTCAGCTCGCGCTCCACGATGGCGCCGTTGGCGATGCGCGCACTGGTCGGCACGCCCTTGGTCACCGAGGCCGCCGCCCCGCTGGCGGCGAATCCGCTGACGGAGAGGGAACCCTGCGCCACCGCGTAGGCCTCGCCGTCCGCGCCCAGCAAGGGCGTCACCAGCAGCGTGCCGCCCAGCAGGCTGGTGGCGTCGCCGAGCGCGGAGACGGTCACGTCGACGCCGGTGCCCTGGCGGGCGAAGGGGGGCAGGGTGGCGGTCACCATCACGGCCGCGGCGTTGCGGGTGCGCAGCACCTCGTCGCGGGTGTTGATGCCCAGGCGCTCCAGCATGCCCTTCAGGCTCTGTTCGGTGAAAGGGGTGTTGATCAGCCGGTCGCCGGTGCCGTTCAGCCCGACCACGAGGCCGTAGCCGATGAGCTGGTTGCGGCGCACCCCGTCGAAGGTGACGAGATCCTTGATGCGCGTCTGCGCCGCCGCCCCCGCCGGCACGGCCAGCAGGGCGCAGAGCAGGGCGGCGCAGAGCAGGACGGGGCGGAGCGGGCGGGGGAGCAGGGGGGCCGGCATGGCGGGAGCCTACAGGTAGTTGGTCAGGCGCAGGCGGGCGATGCGCGCGGTGGCGTTCGACGTCGCCTCGATCTGCGCCTCAAGCTGGGTGAGGCGGGTGTTGGCCTCGTACGGGTCGACGGATTCCAGGTCGTTGATCTGGTCGGTCAGGATCTTCTGCTGGGTGTGGTGGCGCTCCGCCGTCTCGTCCACCTGGGCGCGCTGGATGCCGAGTTGCGCGGTGGCGTTCCGCAGCCCGTTCAGGCCGGCCGAGATCCTGTCCACCGCCGCCTGCATGTAGGGCTGGTAGGCGTCCAGCGGCAGCGCGCTGGTGTCCACGGCGGCCAGCATGTAGAGGCCCTGCATCAGGTCGCGCGGCGCCGGGTCGTTGGCCTGCACGCCGTAGGGGATCTCGGCCGAGCCCTCCGGCCGGGCGGTCAGGCGCGGGGTGGCGGCGCCGCCGGGCTGGAGCGCCGTGGCGCCGGCGTACATCCCGCCCTCGAACCCGTGGGCCAGCGGGGCGGGGAGCGGCAGGGCGGGGTCGCGCACGGCGAACAGGTCGTTCAGCGTGGCGACCACGGCGGCGGTCTCGGCGGCCGTGGCGGGAGCCGCCGGGCCGCCGGTGGCGGCGGCGATGGCGTCCTGCACGATGGCCATGGGGGCCGGCAGGCCCGAGCCGTCGCCGTGCAGCGGGCGCATGGGCGGCGTCTTCACCTCCACCCCGGAGAACAGGTAGCCGTTGCCCGACGAGGCGTTGAGCATCGACACCACCTGTTCCAGCACGCCGCGCGCGCGGACCTGCAGCGACGTGCTGGTCGGCGAGGGCTGTCCCAGGCCGATGGCGGCATAGGCGAGGGCGTCCTGCCCGGCGCTGAGGATGTTGGTCATGGCGCTGTCCATGGTGGACAGGCGGCCTTGCAGCAGCGTGCAGCTCTTCAGGTACTCGTCCGTCTGGTCGTACAGGTTGCGCAGGCTGATGGCGCGGCCGGTGCGGGTTCCCAGCGCCTCGGCCACGTCGTGGTGCTTGCCGCTGGCGACCTCGTCGTTGCGGCGCAGCATGTCCATCTGCAGCTCGCCCAGCGCGTTCTGCAGGCGGCGGCTGAGGCCGAGGGTGGAGACGGTGTTGTACAGCATGGCCCTTACCCCCGGATGCTGAGCAGCGTGTCGATCATGCGCCCGGCGGCCTGGATGACCTGGGCGCTGGCGCCGTAGCTCTGCTCGATCAGCAGGAGCTTCTGCATCTCGTTGTCGATGTTGACGCCGTCGCGGTTGAGGCGGGCGGACTGCAGCGCGTCGGCGCTGATCCGGCGCGTCTTCATGTCGGTCTCCGCCGTGGTGCGGTAGCCCTGCTGGGTGGAGACCATGGTGGTGGCGTAGTCGCCCAGCGTGGCCGTGCCCGGCATGTCGGGCGCCGAGAACGGGCCGGCGGCGGTGAAGGCGCCGATGAAGGCGCTGACCTGCGTCTGGTCGCCGGGGGCCAGCGGGGTGGCGGCCTGCACGCCGCTCTGCACCCGCCACGCGTTGCCCTGCACCGCCGTGCTGACGGCGATGCGCGACGCCAGCCCGGCGGAGGTGGTGAAGGCGGCGCCGGCGTCGGTGAACAGGCCGGCCTGCGTGGGGTCGGCCTCGGCGTCCTGGAAGCGCTGCACGAGGCCGGCGGCCAGTTCGTCGAGCTGCATCAGGGCGCGCGGCATGTCCTGGGTGGCGGCCTGGACGTAGCCCATGATGCGGCCGCTCTGGATGTCCTGTTCGGGGTTGGCGGAGAGGATGGTGCCGCCGGCCACGAGGTCGGTGCCGACCAGTTGCAGCGGCTGCGCGCCGGGGGACAGTTCGCGGTCCAGCAGCGTCTCGCCGTTGCGGGTCATCACCACGACCTGCCCGGTGTCGCGGGTGTAGGTGCGGATGCCGATCTCCTCCGACACGGTGTCGAGCAGGCAGTCGCGCTCGTCGGCCAGGTCGGTGGTGTCGGCGCCCTTGGCTTGCTGGCTGGCGATGGTGCCGTTCAGTTCGCTGATGCGCACCAGCGCGCGGTTCACCTGATCGACGGAGGCGGCGAGGCGGTTGCGCGCGTCGCTTGCCACGGCGGTGGCGGCCTCCGCCGCGTCGTGCAGGCGGCGGACCAGCGATTCCGCCCGGTCGACAACGGCGGCCTGCGCCGCCTCGTCGTCCGGCACGCCGTGCAGGCGGTCGAAGGACTGCTGGAGCTTCGCCACGGCGGTGGCGACCGAGCGCTCGT
This sequence comes from Azospirillum sp., assembly GCA_035629155.1. GTDB lineage: Bacteria > Pseudomonadota > Alphaproteobacteria > Azospirillales > Azospirillaceae > Azospirillum. The sequence continues at coordinate 35,945 of DASPIO010000228.1, forward strand.
CCTGCGGCTGGCCCAGCACGGCGGCGTAGTCGGCCAGCGCCGAGGTGCGCGTCTCCTGCGCGGTGTAGCGGCTCTGCTCGAAGCGGGCGTCGCGGATCAGCAACTCGTCGACGCGGCGCGCCACGCCGTCCACCCGCACGCCCGAGCCGCGGCCGGCGGTGACGGCGGTGGAGACGTCCAGCTCCTTGCGGACGAAGCCGGCGGTGGTGGCGTTGCTGATGTTGTGGGACACCAGCGCCGCCTGCTGCTGGGTGGCGCGCAGGCCGGACAGGGCGGCGTAGAGGGCCGTCTGGATGCTCATGGCGGGGTCTCCGTCGGGCGGGCGCTCAGCGCTTCAGCCGGGTGGTCTCTTCCACCATCTCGTCGGCGGTGCGGACGATCGTGGCGTTGGACGAATAGGCGCGCTGGGTTTCGATCAGCGACACCAGCTCCTCGGCGATGTCGACGTTCGACTGCTCGAGCGCCCCGCTGGTGATGGCCCCGGCCGAGCCGGTGTTGCCGGCGCTGAGCGACAGGGCCCCGCTGTCCGCCCCCAGGGTGTAGGTGTTGCCGTCCTGCACCATCAGCCCGTCGGGGTTCATCACGGTGGCGATGGGCAACTGGTAGAGCGCCTGACGGGCGCCGTTGTCGTAGATGGCCCACAGCTTGCCGGTGCCGTCGATGTCCACCGTGCTGACGCGGCCGGCCTTGGCGCCGTCGCCGATGACCTGCGGGACGTAGTCACCGTTGAACTGGGTGACGTTGCCGACGGTGAACGTGATCACACCGGGGGGAGTGCCGTCGGGCTCCGTGATGGCGACCGCCGGCAGCGTCACCGGATTGCCGGTGGCGTCCACCGGCAGGCCGGCGTAGGGACCGACCGAAGCGAACGTGACGTTCATCGTCGCCGGTGTCACGGAGTAGTTGGGGGGAGCCGCGACGTCCAGCGTCCACTCCCCGTTCGCTCCCGTGGTCGCATCGCCCGCGGTCGTCTGCTTCCAGGTGAGCGTAAGATCGTGCGGCGTGCCCAGGCCGTCGTAGAACGGCGCCGTGGTGGTGAAGGTGCCGCCCTGCGCCGGCAGATTGCCGGAGAAGCCGACCTGCGTCGTCTTGCTGCCGCCGTAGACGAGGTTGCCGACGTTGACCGCCTGCACGTTGTCGAAGCTGGTCTTGCTGACCGCCGGCAGGCTGCCGTCCGGGCTGAGCTTCCACGCCTGCAGGTACTGGCCGGCGCTGTTGCGCAGGTAGCCCGAGTCGTCGGGCAGGAAGCTGCCGGCGCGGGTCAGGGCGTAGCTGGGCGTGCCGGCGGCGTTGGTGGCGCGGTTGGCGACGACGAAGAACCCGGCCCCGTCGATGGCCATGTCGGTGGCCGACTGCGTGCCCTGGATGATGCCGTCCTTGGTCATCTGGTAGTGCACGTTCGAGCGCACGCCGCCGGCCGAATACATGGAATCGGAGCCCGAGGAGGTCACCAGCGTCGAGAAATCGACCGCCGCGCGCTTGTAGCCGACGGTGGCCGAATTGCTGATGTTGTCCGAGATGGCGGCCATCCGCGAGCTTTGCGCGGACAGGCCGCTGACGCCGGACCGCATGGCGCTGAACAGGCTCATCGTGGGGATCCTCTTGTCACGTCTGTGGAACACAGGGGAAGTCCCGGGCTTCTCCACGATGGACTTGCGAGGGTGACAGTACAGGCGTGGTTTTAAAGGCGGTTTAAAAGAGGTGGCGGGAGTGTTTGTTTAAAAAGTGAGGGGAATTGTTTTGAGGGGGCACCAATTCTCCCTCCCCTGCCTCCGGCAAGGGGATCAGTGCTTGCGCAGCAACGTGATGCTGATGCGGCGGTTGCGGGGGTCCAGCGGGGTGTCGGCGGCGAGGTGGTCGAGGTCGGCGCGGCCCTCGACGCGGACGATGCGCCGGGGCGGCACGCCGGCGGCGATCAGCTCGCGCCGCGCCGCGTTGGCGCGGTCGCTGGACAGCTCCCAATTGCCGTACTTCGCCTCCGCCGCGTAGCCCAGCGCGTCGGTGTGGCCGGAAATGCTCAGCCCGTTCGGCACCGTGGCGATGGCGGAGGAGACCATGCGCATCAGCCGCTTGCCCTGCTCGTTCATCTGCGCCGAGCCCACCGCGAACATCGAGAATTTCGCCTGATCGGTGAGCTGGATGCGCAAGCCTTCCGGCACCTGCTGGATCAGCACGCTGTCCGCCACCGCCTTCAGCTCCGGCGCGGCGGCGACGCGCTTGCGCAGGTCGCGTTCCAGCTCGTCGAGCGCGAAGCGCTCGTTCAGCGCCTCCGACTGGCGGTCGAGCATCGCCTCCAGCTCCTCGCGGGGGCTTTGCGGCTGCGCGCGGCTGCCCGGGGGGTGGGGCATCGGGTCCTTGCGGCCGGCGGGCTGGCGGTCGCTGTCGCCGAGCGAGGCGACGACCGGCGGGGCTGCCACGGGGATGCCGCTGTCGCCCGGCGCGTTGGGGGTGCTGAGCGCGCCCGTCTTGTCCACGGCGCGGCCCGCCAGCATGCCGTCGGCGCCGGAATTGGCCTGCGACAGCGCCACCGGATTGAAGTAATCGGCGATGCCCTTGCGCTGTTCCACAGTGGTGATGTTCATCAGCCACATGATGAGGAAGAAGGTCATCATCGCCGTGACGAAGTCGGCGTAGGCCAGCTTCCAGGAGCCGTTGTGCTCCTCCTCCTCATCGGCGAAGCGGCGCTTGACGATGATCAGCGGCTCGACGCGCTTGCGGGCCATGGGCGTGCCCTCAGGCGGCCTGACGGCCCTCGCGGGCCTTGGCCTGCGAGGACAGCGTGGTGGCGACCTCAACCTCGGCGAGGCTGGGCTGGATGTCGGCGTACAGCACCTTGCGGGCGAACTCCGCGCACACCTGCGGGGGGCTGCCGCGCAGGTAGGCGCCCAGGCCCGCCTTCACGCAGATGAACAGGTTCAGCTCCGATTCGCGGCGGTGGCGGGCGGCGCTGGCGATGGGACCGACCAGACCGTAGGACAGCAGCACGCCGAGGAACGTGCCGGTCAGCGCGCCGCCTATCATGTGGCCCAGCACCTCCGGCGGTTCGCTGATGGCGCTCATGGCGTTGATGACGCCCAGCACGGCGGCGACGATGCCCAGCGCCGGCAGCGCGTCGGCGAGGTTCTGCAGCGCTTTGGGCACTTGGTTCAGCTCACGGCTGATGGTCTCGATCTCCTCGCTCATCAGCGCCTCCAGGTCGTGCGGGTTGTCCTGGCCAAGGGCTATCAGGCGCAGGTAGTCGCACAGGAAGGTCAGGCAGCGTTCCTGGCGGAAGATCGCGGGGTACTGGCCGAAGATCGGGCTGTCGGACGGGCGGTCGACGTCGGCCTCGATCTGCGACATGCCCTTCGATTTGGCGACGCGCAGCAGCGCGTAGAGGAGGGCTATGACGTCGAGGTAGTCGGCCTTCCGGGTGCGCCGGCCGCGCGCGACGGCGCCCACGGTGCCCAGCGTGTCGCGCAGCACGTTGGGCGTGTTGGCGATGACGTAACCGCCGATGCCGGCGCCGATGATGATGACGATCTCGACGGGCTGCCACAGCACGCCCATCCGCCCGCCCATGGCGGCGAAGCCGCCCAGCACGCTCAGGAACACCGCGACGATACCGAACAGCAAACGCATGTCTCATTCCTCCGGCTGGGCCGAGCCGCGCGGCCTTCCGTGTTCGACGCTAGGGGCGCGCGATTAAAGCGGCTTTACGGTTGGGGCAGCGTCCGCCACCGCCGCATCACGCCGGCCAGCGCGTCGGCGGCGGCCAACTGGCGGGACACGCTCTCGCCGCTGAGCGGCTTGCCGTCGTCGGGCGGGGTGGCCAGCGCGTCGAGCAGGCCGGCCCAGCGGGTGCCGGCCAGGCGCGCGCGGTGCCGGACGGCGGCGGCGTTCACCGCCGCGAGGTCGCCGGCGCGGAAGGCGGCGATGGCGAAGTGGGCGACGTCGTCGGCCGTGACGCCGGGCTGCTCCACCAACTCGGCATAGGCGGCGCGGGCGGCCTGCCACTCGCCGGCGCGGAACAGGCTCTGCGCGCGGATGCGCGCGGCCGGCGCGCCGGTCAGGCCGCGCAGCGCGTCGATGGCGCGCACCGCCTCGCCCTCCGCCGCGAAGGCCTCGGCGCGCAGGAGGGCGCGGCGTTCGGCCAGTGCGGCGTCGAGGTCCGGCGCGCCGGTGCCGTCCAGCACCTCCAGCGCCTCGCCGCCGCGCCCGGCGTCCAGCAGCACGCGGGCCAGTTCGGTGCCGATGTCGGCGCGGGCGGCGGCGCGGACGGGGCCGCGCGCGTCGCCGGCCAGGGCGTGCAGGATGCGCGCGGCCTCCACCGTGAAGCCGTCGCGGGCCAGCAGGCGGGCCAGACGGCGCTGGCCGGTGCCGGCCTCGTCGTCGCTCTGGGCGATCAGCCGGCCGTGGCGGACGTGCAGGGCCGCGGCGTCCAGCGGGCCGGATCCGGGCTGCTCCAGCCGGTCGAGCACGGCGGTCAGCAGGCCGCGCCCGGCGGCCAGCGCCGCGCGCCCGCGCGCCGTGGCGCCGAAGCGGCGGCCGAGCAGGCCGAAGACGTCCAGCGCCGCCTCGGTCCGGCCGAGGCGCGTGTAGGCGGCGCCGAGGGCGGCCAGCGCGTCCGTTTCCACGTCGTCGCCGCGCCACGCGTAGCGCAGCGCCTCCAGCTCGGCCACGGCGCCGGTGTCGTCCAGGGCGCCCTGGGTGCGCCGCAGCTCGATCGCGCGCACCTGCGCGCGGTGGCCGTAGGGACCGGGTGCCGTGGCGGCGCGGCGGTAGTGCTCCAGCGCGGCGGCGGGCTCGTTCTTCAACTCGCTCAGGCGGCCGCGGAAGTGGTCGAGCCGGCCGTCGGCGGAGCCGGTGCCGTCCAGCGTGATCATCTCCAGCACGATCATGCCGAGCGAGGCCGGGTCGCCGACGCTCGCCGCCTCGGCCAGCCGGGTCAGCAGCCGGGCGCGCAGATCGGGCGGGTAGGACAGCAGCCGCTTCAGCGCGATCGGCAGGCCGTCGCGGGCGTCGGCCCAACGGGTGGGCGCCAGGGTGGCGCTGCGCCACACATGGTGGTCGGGCACCGGGCCGGGGCGGGTGCGCACGAAGACGCTGGTCTCGGGATCGGCGGTGCCGTCCAGGGCGCGCAACGCGTCGGCCAGGATGCGCAGCTCATGGCGCTGGTCGGGGGCGGGGCGCTGGGCTTCCGCCGATTCCAGCGCGGCGCGGCCCTCTTCGGGGAGGGCGCGGGCCAGCGCGAAGCGCGCCATGGCGATCAGCGCGTCGACGCGCGCGCGGCCCTGGGAGTCGGCGATGGCCTTTTCCAGCGCGCGCTGGGTGCCCAGGAAGTCGGTGTCCGCCCAGGCGGCGAGGTCGAACGGGCGGATGGGGGGCGGTTCGGGTTCCGTTGCGGCGGGGGCCGGAGCGGGCGCGGCGGGTGGCGGGGCGGGGGGCGGCGGGGCGGGGGGCGGGTCCAGGCGGCGCACGGTCTGCTCCACGCTGTCGCGGACGGCGCGTTCCATGGGGTCCGGGGCGGGCGGTGGAGTGGGTTTGGCGGGGGCGGGGACGGTCTGCGCCCGCGCCGTGGCGACGGGGTTGAGCACCGTCGCCAAGCCGTTCTGAATCGCCGCGGGGGGCGATTCGGGCGATTCGGGCGGTGGCGGGGCGGCGGCCACCAGTTCGGCGGCCGGGGCGGGTGGGGCGCCGGGCTTGCGGGCGGGGACGGGGGGCGGGGCGACGTCGACGATGGTCAGGGCGCGCTCGCGCCGGGTGCTGACGCTGGCGCCGCAGGGCCACTGCACCGTCAGGCTGCGACCGTCGTCCGCCGCCGCGTAGCCGGACAGGCGCCGCGTGTAGGTGGCGTTCAGTTGGTCCACGGGCCAGGACGCCGGGCCGGGCAGGGTGAAGCGGCCGCCGCAGGGGCCGGCGTCCACCACGGGCGCCGCGTCGGGGCTGACCAGCACGAGGCGGGTGTGCTCGGCATGGTCGCCGACCTGCACGCGCACGGGCTGCTGGGCGTTCGCGGGAAGGGCGGCGGGAAGGGCGGTGCTCATCAGCAGCAGGGCCAGCGTGCGGCGATCCATGGCGGCTATCTCGGATTTTATCGAAATGATTGGTAAAGGCTTTTCGAATGCCGACAGGCATTCGTGGCGCTGCGTCAGGTTGAAACCTGGCTTTAAACTGCCGTGTCTAGGTTAAGCCCAGGTTCAAATTTGGGGTGGTCGGCGATGGAGAGCCCTCTTTACATCGGACTGTCGCGACAGATGGCGCTGCGCCGGCAGCTGGAAGTGGTGGCCAACAACGTCGCCAACATGAACACTGCCGGCTTCCGGGCCGAGCGCACGCTGTTCGAAGCCGCGATGCAGCCCGGCGGCAAGCGGCCGAACGACCAGATCGCCTTCACCATCGACCGTGCCACCTACACCGACCTGCGCCCCGGTGCCTTCACGGCGACCGGCAACCCGTTCGACGTGGCGCTGGACGGCGACGGCTGGTTCCAGGTGCGCACGCCGGACGGCGACCGCTACACCCGCGACGGCCGGATGCGCCGCGACGCCGAGGGGCAGCTCGTCACCGCGGGCGGTTTCCCGGTGCTGGACGACAACCGGCAGCCGATCGTCATCGCGTCGGACAGCAGCGTGCTGACGGTGGGCACCGACGGGCTGGTGTCGGCCGACGACCAGATGGTGGCGCGGCTGCGCGTGGTGCGCTTCGACGACCCGCAGGCGCTGCGCCAGAGCGGCGACGTGCTGTTCGCCGCCGACGTGGGCGTGGAACCGATGCCGGCGCCGGACACCCACACCGTCCAGGGAAAGATCGAACAGTCCAACGTCCAGGGCATCGGCGAGGTGACGCGCATGATGGACCTGTCGCGCGACTACCAGGCCGTGACGCGCATGGTGGAGGAGGGGCAGGACCTGCTGCGCTCCGCCATCAACCGCCTCGGCAAATCCGCTTGATTTCAGGAGTTTCCGTCCATGCGCGTGCTCAGCATCGCCTCCACCGGCATGATGGCCCAGCAGTTGAACGTCGAGGTCATCTCGAACAACATCGCCAACATCAATACGACGTCCTATAAGCGCGGCCGGGCCGAGTTCCAGGACCTGATGTACCAGTCCGAACGGCGCCAGGGCAGCCAGTCCACCGACGCCGGCACCATCGTGCCGACCGGCATCGAGGTGGGCCTGGGCGTGCGGCCGGCGGCGGTCAACCGCATCAACACCACCGGCAACCTGACCTCCACCGGCAACGAGCTGGACGTGGCGATCGAGGGGCGCGGCTATTTCAACGTGCGCCTGCCGGGGGGCGACACCGCCTACACCCGCGCCGGCAGCTTCAAGCTGTCGCCCGAGGGCACCATCGTGAACGCCGACGGCTATCCCATCATGCCGGAGGTGACGGTGCCGCAGGGCACGCGCGAGATTGCCATCGGCAAGTCCGGCGAGGTGCAGGCCTATGTGGACGGGCAGGCCAAGCCGCGCACGCTGGGCCAGTTGGTGATGACGGTGTTCGTCAACGAAAGCGGGCTGGAGGCGCTGGGCGACAACCTCTACCGCGCGACACCCGCGTCGGGCGAGCCGCAGGACGGGGCGGCGGGGCAGGCGGGCTTCGGCACCATCCGGCAGAAGTACCTGGAGTCCTCCAACGTCAACGTGGTGCAGGAGATCACCGAGCTGATCTCCGCCCAGCGCGCCTACGAAATGAACGCCAAGGTCGTCGAGGCGGGCGACCAGATGGCCTCCACCCTCTCCAACATGCGGTGAGCGCCATGAGCCGCCGCACATGGTGGGCCGGTCTGGCGGTGGCGCTGCTGGCATCCTCCCCGGCTTTTGCCGAGAGCCCGGTTGAGGCGCTGCTGGCGCGCGAGCTGTCGGTGACGCTGGGCGGCGTCGTGCCGGCCGGGGCACACGTGGCGCTGACGCTCACCACGCCGTTTTCCGGCGACGTGGAGGCGGTGCGCGACCTCGCCTACGACCCGCGCGGCGGGCAGGTGCGGGCGCTGGTGAGCAGCGCCGGCCGCATCGTCGAGTTGAAGGGCAGGGCGGAGATCGCCGTGGACGTGCCGGTGCCGACGCGCCGCATCCTGCCCGGCGAGGTGATCGGCGAAGGCGACCTGACCACCCTGCCCATGCCCATGGAGCGGCTGAACGACACCGTCGCCACCTCGCGCGACGCGCTGATCGGGCTGGCGAGTCGGCGGCAACTGCCGCCGGGGCGGCTGATCCAGACGGCGTCGGTGGGCGCCCCGGTGGTGGTCCAGCGCAACAAGCCGGTCAGCCTCGTCTACGAGGACGGGGCGCTCCTGCTGGCGGCGCGCGGCCGGGCGCTGCAGGACGGCGGGGTGGGCGACACGGTGCGCGTGATGAACGTCGCCAGCAGCATCGTCGTCACCGGCACCATCACCGGGCCGCAGACGGTCGCCGTCGCCGGGCCGCAGGCCATCTCGGCCAAACCCTGACTTCGAGGAATTCATGATGCGCAAGCCCCTGGTTGCCGCCGTCGCGGCGTCGCTGGCGCTCGCCGGGTGCGGGCGGCTGTCCAACATCGGCAGCGCGCCGGCCCTGTCGGAGATCTCCAACCCGGCGATGGCGCCGGAGGCGCGCGTCATCTCCATGCCCATGCCGCAGGCGCTGCCGGCCGATCAGGTGCCCAGTTCGCTGTGGCGCACGGGATCGCGCAACTTCTTCCGCGACCCGCGCGCCAAGCAGGTGGGCGACCTCTTGACGGTGATCATCAACATCGCCGACCAGGCGCAGATGCAGAACCAGACGCAGCGCCAGCGCACCAACGCCGAGAAGGCCGGGCTGCCCAGCTTCTTCGGGCTGGAGAGCCGGCTGCCGGCGGTGCTGCCCGACGCGGTCAACCCGTCGAGCCTCGTGGACCTGGACAGCACCAGTTCCTCGGCCGGCAACGGCACCATCCAGCGCAACGAGCGCATCGCCATGCGCGTCGCCGCCGTGGTGACCGAGGTGCTGCCCAACGGCAACTTCGTCATCGCCGGGCGCCAGGAGGTGCGGGTGAACTATGAACTGCGCGAGATGCGCATCGCCGGTGTCATCCGGCCGGAGGACGTCACCAACGTGAACACCATCGACTACGACAAGATCGCCGAGGCGCGCATCACCTACGGCGGACGCGGCCAGATCACCGACGTGCAGCAGCCCCGCTACGGCCAGCAGGTGCTGGACGTGCTCCTGCCGTTCTGAGGAGGCGGGCATGGCGAACCGTGCCGTGAAGAGGGCCGCCGTCTTCGCCGTATGCGTGGCGCTGGCGGCCGGCGGCGGCTATGGCCTGGGCCGGCTGCAGCTGCACGGCGAAGCCGCCGCGGCGGCGCCGGCGGGTGCCGGGGCGCCGGGTGCGGCGCCGAACGCCGAGGTGGCGGGGCCGTTCTACGTCGAGGTCGGGCAAATGATGGTGCCGGTTCTGGCGGAGGGACGGACGACCGCCTTCATCCTGACGCAGATCACGCTGGAGGCCGCCAGCGCCGATCAGGCCAACGCGATCCGCCGCCGCCTGCCGCACGCGCGCAACGCGCTGCTGCAGGGGCTGTTCGGGCTGGCCGGGTCCGGCCTCTTCGACGGCCCGCCGGTCGACCCGGCCGTTGCCGCGCGCGCGCTGAAGCAGGCGACCAATGAGCAGCTTGGCGCCGAGCTGGTGAAGACGGTGCTGATCGACCGCTTGTTGCGCCAGGAGAACACGCGGGGGTGAGAAGAGTGGACGTTGGGTTTTCGCTGCGCTCAACCCAACGTCCAGCGCCTCACGACGCCGACAGGATGTCCTCGGCGCGGACGGTGGCGCCGCCCTTGAGGAGGAACTGGGTGGCGCCGTCCACGGTGCGCACCTCCTTCACCGTGTCGGTCACCACCGTGGCGGCCTTCAGCGTGGCGCCCGCCTTGTCCTTGGCGGTGATGCGCACGTGGTAGGTGCCGTCGGGCGCGGTGCCGCCGTCGGCGCGCTTGCCGTCCCAGGCGAAGACCTGCCGGCCGGCCTGGGGGGAGCCGGCGGCGCTGTGGACCGTCCTGCCGGCGGCGTCGAGCACGTCGATCTTCACCGACGCGGCACTGCCCTCCACCGCGTAGGCCATCTTCGCCGTGCCGCCGGACAGCGCCAGCGTGTCGGTGGACGCCTCCACCGTGCGGCCGAGGTAGGCCATGTCCATGCGCATGCCGCTGTTCTTCAGCGTCTCCAGCACCTGCTTCAGCGTGTCGTTGGTCTTCACCCCCTGCTCGACGGTGGAGAGCTGGGCGAGTTGCGCCATGAACTG
>DASPIO010000229.1:0-10477 GCA_035629155.1 Azospirillum sp.
AATTGCGGGTATCTTCCCGCGCTACGCATCGCCGCCCGCCGGGCCGGCGGGACACTGGTTTATTTTCGGGATTGCGATCATGGCCAAGCAGAACACCGTCCTCATCAAGCTGGTGAGCACGGCCGACACCGGTTTCTTCTATGTGAAGAAGAAGAACCCGAAGAAGACCACCGAGAAGCTCAGCTTCAATAAGTATGATCCGGTGGCGCGCAAGCACGTCGCGTTCAAGGAAGCCAAGATCAAGTAAGGTTTCCCGACCGTCGACAAGCGAAAAGGCCGCCCCCCGGGGCGGCCTTTTGTGATTCGCGATGTCGCTCGCACCATCGGCAGACGGCGGGCAATTAGCACGATATCATAGCGTGCTTAGCTCCCATAATGCTATGCATTGCGGCATGCACCGCGACCTGCTTTCCCCCTTTGGTGGTGAGTTCGCCGATCCTACGCGCGAGGCGGCATTCCAGGCGGAGCGTCTGCCGGAAACGGTGCGCCACGCCCGGCTGCTGTTCGCCCTTTCGGTGGTGCTGAACACCCTGTTTTTCGCCAGCGACTGGCGTTTCTACGGCGATCCGCATTTTTACGTCGCCATTGCCGCCCGCGCGGTGGTGGTCGGCATTTCCCTGGCCTGCTTCGTCCTGGCGAGCCGTGCCGGGAGCTTCCGCCGGGCGCAGGCGGTCATGCTGCTGTGGCAAGGCGTCACCGCTGCCGCCGTGGCCGTCCTCGTCAGTTCGCGCAGCGACATCGCCTTGATGGTCGTGCTGATGCTGCCAGCGATCTACTATCTCGCCGTGCCGACCTCGTTCCGCATCACGATGGTGTCGGGCATCGGCAGCAGCGCCCTGATGCTGGGCGGCTATCTGCTGCCCGGACCGCTGCCGCCGACCCTTCTCGGGCTGACCCTGGTCGTGGTGCTGGCCAACGGCACGCTGCTGCTCGTGGTGCACAGAACGAACCGGCTGCGCCGCCAGGAATGGGCGGCCACCCAGGCCGAGCGGCAGGCGAAGGATGATCTGGCGGACAGCCGCGCCATGATCGAACGGATGTTCATGGCCGCTCCCATCCCGATGTTCGTCACCACGCGGCGGGAGAGTCGCCTCGTCAAGGCGAACGATGCGGCCTACACCTTCTTCGGCGGAGATCCCGCGGCATTCGGCGTCCACACCATCGATCAGCTCTACGTGGACCCGTCCCATCGTGCCGCCCTTCTCGCCGCCCTTGACCGCGACGGGCGGGTCGGCGGTTTCGAGACGCAGGTGCGCCTGGGCGACGGCTCGCGGCGCGATGTGCTGCTGGCAGCCACGCCGCTCGACATCGCCCGCGAGCCTTGCCTCATGTGTGGCGTGGTCGACATCACCAGCCGCAAGGCTCTGGAATCGCACCTGGAATGGCTGGCGACCACCGACCCGCTGACGGGACTGGCCAACCGCAACCGCTTCTTCACCGTGGCGGAGGTGGAGATGCGGCGCGCCGAGCGCGTCGCCCGCCCGGTCTCCGTGCTGATGATCGACCTGGACCACTTCAAGCGTGTCAACGACACGCACGGGCACGAGGTCGGCGACGCCGTGCTGAAGGCCTTCGCGCGTCTGAGCCGCGCCGCGCTGCGCCCGCAGGATCTCGTCGCCCGCTTCGGCGGCGAGGAGTTCGCCGTCCTTTTACCGGAAACCGACCGGAACGGCGCCCTTGCCATCGCAGAACGCCTGCGCGCCGAAGCCGAAGGCCTGCGCGGCGACGGCGTGCCGCCGGAGGTGGGCGTCACGGTGAGCATCGGTGTGTCGGAGATCGACAAGGCCGAACGCACGCCCGACCTGGCGCTGTCGCGCGCCGACCGCGCGCTGTACGCCGCCAAGCGCGCCGGCCGCAACCGGGTGGTGGACTTCACGGCGCCGACCGCGACGGTGCTGCGCACGGACTGAGGGCCTGAATGAGGATTGGCGCTGGGCCGCGCCTGCGGGGCGGCCCTTCAGTGCGCCGGGCTGATGCGGAACTCGTTGACCTCCCCGCGCGGATCGGCCACCACGCAGTTGCGGCCCGAGCGCTTGGCTTGGTAAAGCGCCGCGTCGGCGCGCTTGATGAGGTTGTCCGCCGTATCGCCCAGCCGCCCGCCGGCGGCCACACCCACCGACACCGTCACCGCGATCTGCCCCACCGGTGCCGCCACCACGAAGGGCGCGTCGGCGATGCGGTTGCGCAGCCGCTCGGCAACGACGCGCGCCGCCTCGTCGTCGGTGTCCGGCAGGATGACGACGAACTCCTCGCCGCCCAGGCGGGCCACCAGATCGAAGGTGCGCAGGTTGCGGCTGGCGCGGCTCGCGACCTCCTTCAGCACGTCGTCGCCGACGTCGTGGCCCCAGGTGTCGTTAACGACCTTGAAGTGGTCGATATCGAACATCAGCACCGACACCGGCTTGTGATTGTCGATGGCGCGGTCGAGCAGGCGGGGCAGGTGCGCGTTGACGTAGCGGCGGTTGAACACGCCCGTCAGGCTGTCGGTCAGCGCCATCGACAGGCTGTGCTCGTAATTCGCGCGCAGCCGCTCCTGGTAGCGCTTGCGGCGGATCTGGGTGCGCACGCGGGCCAGCAGCTCGTTGCGGTCGATTGGCTTGATGACGTAGTCGTTGGCGCCCAGTTCCAGGCCCTTGGCGACGCGGTTCAGGTCGCCTTCGTCGACAACCAGCAGGATCGGCACCTGCCGCGTGCGCTCATGCGAGCGCAGCTGCGAGCACAGGCGCAGCCCGTCCTCGTTCAGCAGGGTCAGGCTGACGATCACCATGTCCAGATCGTCGTTCAGCGCCCGCTCCAACGCCTTGGCGCAGGTCTCCGAGTGGATGACGTGGTCGCCGTCGCGCTTCAGCGTCTCGGTGATCTTTTCCAGGTCGAGGACGGAATCCTCCAGCACCAGCACGCGCGCCTTGTCGGCCGCCTCGCTCAGCAGCGTGCCGGTCGGCTCGATCACGCCGAACTGGCCCGACGTGCTCTCGCGCAGGCGCCACTCGTCCATCATCATCTTGAGCCGCACCAGCGAGCGCACGCGCGCAAACAGCGCGATGTCGTTCACCGGCTTGGTCAGGAAATCGTCGGCCCCGGCCTCCAACCCGCGCACGCGGTCGGCCACGTCGGACAGCGCCGTCACCATCACCACCGGGATGTGCATGGTGGCGGGATCGGAGCGGATCTTCTCGCACACCTCGAACCCGTCCATGCCCGGCATCATGACGTCGAGCAGCACGATGTCCGGCGACTCCCGCTTGACCAGTTCCAGCGCCTCGGGACCGTTGTAGGCGGTGATGACGTCGAAATACTCGCGCGTCAGCTTGGCCGCCAGCAGCTTCACGTTGGGCAGGACATCGTCGACAACGAGGACGCGCGCGGACATGGGGCTTTATGCTTTCTGGTAGCTTCTGCGGCGGTTTATGAGAGGAACTTCTGCACGGACTCGAGGAATTTCGTCACTGAGATCGGCTTGGCGATATAGTCTTCGCAGCCGCCTTCACGAATCTTTTCCTCGTCCCCTTTCATGGCGAAGGCGGTGATGGCAATGACGGGGATAGCCTTCAGTTCCTCGTCCTCCTTGATCCATTTGGTGACTTCGAGCCCCGAGACCTCGGGAAGCTGGATGTCCATGAGGATGAGGTCCGGACGATGCAGCCGGGCCAGCTTCAGCGCCTCCATGCCGTCGCGCGTCTGCAACGTGGAATAGCCATGGGCCTCGAGAAGATCGTGAAAGAGCTTCATGTTGAGCTCATTGTCCTCGACGATGAGCACCCGTTTCGGGGCTTTGCCCGCGTCCGCCACGCCCGCGGGGCCGTTCGCCTGCGAAGACATCAACACGCTCCTCCGGGCCGTACCGCCCGATTTCGTCGTAGCGACGCCCGCTTTCGCGGGTCACCAACGGTTCGGTGTACCTCCTTTTTTCTTAGGCGGCGACGGTTAAATTGTCGTTACCACAAGCGTGACAACCACTTGACCCAGTACTTTCGTACACTATCCGTCGAACCGGGCAAATAGGGCCGGAAGACGCTCAAGCGGTCCGGCGCTTGCCGCGGCGCTTGCCCTTGTCGCCGTACATCTTCACGTCGGCCTGCCGGATCACGTCCTCCTCGTGGTCCGCCGGGCCGTAGGGCTGCGTGCCGATGGAGAAGCGCACGGGCAGCTTGGCACCGTTCCAGGTCACGGTCTCGCCGTTGGCCACCCTCGCCAGCTGCGCGGTGCGGGCGGTGCCGGTGGCCGTGTCGGTGTTGGTCAGCAGCACGGCGAATTCGTCGCCGCCCAGGCGCGCCACCACGTCCTCCGCCCGCACGAGGGCCTGGAGAAGGCGGGCCACCTGCCGCAGGTAGAAGTCGCCGGCAAGATGGCCGTGCGTGTCATTGATGGCCTTGAAGCCGTCCAGATCGATCATCACCAGAACGCCACCGGCCGCCGGGTTGCGCCGCGCCGCCGCCAGCTCGCGCCGCAGGTGGCCGTAGAAGCCGCGGCGGTTCAGCAGCCCGGTCAGCTCGTCCGTCATGGTCAGGCTTTCCAGGTAGGCAATGCGTTCCTGCTGCTGGTTGATGAGGTCCTGCGCCTCGGCCAGCTTCGCCAGCGCGCTCTCCAGGACGCGCTCGCCTGTATCCTCGACGACCGCCAGACCGAGCCCGCGCGGGCGGGTCAGGCGGGTCCAGCCCAAGCCATCCAGGCCATGGTGTGCGGCGGCGGGATCCGGGGCGGCGAAGGCGTTCATGGTCGGCTCCTCTCGCTTGGCGCGAAATGCTTCGCCCCTCTCGTAGCAACAGGCGTGCCAGACGCAGACTCCTTGGATTCCGCCACTTTGCCCATCGGCAGAAATCGCCCTGCCCGAGTCCCGCCCGGCAGGAAATTCCGGCCGGCAACAATTCGCCTGACATTTTCGCTGTATTTTACCCAAATGCCGCGCGCCCTTCCGGCATGCGGCTTACGGCCCTGCGACGCCACGGCGGCAAGGGGCGGCCTGGGGGGCGGCCTGGGAAAAGCTTTCCCCAGCCTGCCCCGCGCCCTGCCCGTCACACCACCCGGTCGGGCGGCTCCTGCCCGGCAAAAAAGGCATCCAGGTTGTCGAGCGCCTTGAACCCCATGGCGTTGCGCGTCTCCACCGTGGCGCTGCCCAGGTGCGGCAGCAGGAAGGTGTTGGGCAAGCCGCGGTAACCGGTGTGCAGGTTCGGCTCGTTCTCGAAGACGTCCAGCCCTGCGGCGGCGATGTGGCCACTCTTGAGCGCGGCGATCAGCGCCTCGTCCTCCACCACGCTGCCGCGCGCTGTGTTGACGACGATGGCGCCGCGCGGCAGCCGGGCAAGGCGGGGGGCGTTCAGCCAGTGGTGCGTCTGCGGCGTGGCCGGGCAGTGCAGGGTCAGCACGTCGATTTCGGCCAGCATCGCCTCCGGGTCGGCGTGGAAGGTCGCCCCCTCCTCCAGATCGGCCGGCAGGCGCGACCGGTTGGAATAGTGCACGCTCATGCCGAAGGCCCGCGCGCGGCGCGCCACCGCCTGCCCGATTCGGCCCATGCCGAACACCCCCAGGCGCTTTCCGCCCAGGTGCGTCCCCATCAGTTGTGTCGGCGTCCATCCCGTCCAGGCGCCCGCGCGCACCAGCGATTCGCCCTCCGACGCCCGCCGGGCGGCGCCGAGCATGAGCAGCAGCGCGATGTCGGCCGTGGCGTCGGTCAGTACGCCCGGCGTGTTGGTGACCAAGAGGCCGCGCGCCCGCGCGGCGGCCAGGTCGATGTGGTCGGTGCCGACAGAGAAGGTGGCGAGGACCCGCACCGTGTCCGGCAGCGCCCCGATCACCTCGGCCGACAGCCGGTCGGCCGCGCAGCAGAGGATACCGTCAGCGCCCGCCGCGCGCTCGACCAGCGTCCGGGCAGTCTGCGGTGTGTCGTTCGGATTCAACCGGACGTCGTAGGCCCGAGCCGCGCGCGCCTCCACCGCGTCCGGCAGGCGGCGCGTCACCAGCAGCACCGGCCGGGCCTGTCCATCGCTCGTTTGCATCGCTTCTTCCTCCCCTCTCGTTGAATTGCGCTTGGCGGGCCTTTCGATCCGCGCGAAAAACACCCATTATCCGAGTGAACGGTTCCAATCACCCGTGGAAGCCACCTTGTCCACACTCCGCAACACCGCCCGCGTCACAGCCGCTGCCATCGCCGCCGCGCTGCTGCTCTCCCCCCTGTCGGCGCGGTCGGCGGAGGCGGCCGCCGAGATCGCACCGCACCGCGCCATCTATAAGATGTCGCTGCTGAAGGCGCGCGGGTCGAGCAAGGTGGCCGATGTCCGCGGCCGCATGATGTTCGAATGGGCCGACGCCTGCGACGGCTGGACGACGGAGCAGCGTTTTCAGCTGCGCTTCGTCTACGCCGAAGGCGACGAGATGAACATGACCACCAACTACACCACCTGGGAAGCCAAGAACGGCCTGCGCTACCGGTTCAACGTGCGCAAGACCGTGAACGGCGAGGTGGACGAGGAAGTGCGCGGCGACGCCCGGCTGGAAAAGGACGGCACCGGCGGCGTCGCCCACTTTGTCCGGCCGGAAGAGAACGACATGCCGCTGCCCGCGGGCACGATGTTCCCCAGCAGCCACACCGTGGCGGTGATCGATCGCGCCAAGTCCGGCGAGGTGTTCTTCAACCGCGTCGTCTTCGACGGCGCCGACGCCGAGGGTGCCACGGAAATCAGCGCCGTCGTCGGCCCGGCCACCAGGGCCGCGGCTGAGCGGGTCCCCGAGCTGACCCGGGATCGCAAGGCATGGCCGGTGCGCATGGCTTTCTTCCCGCTGAAGAGCGACGCCGCGCAGCCGGAATACGAAATGAGCATCACGCTCCTGCAGAACGGCGTCGCCGAATCGATGCAGATCGACTACGGCGACTTCACCGTGAACGCCATTCTGGAAACGCTGGAAGCCCTGCCGAAGTCGGGGTGTTGACGCACCCCGATCACACGTCGAACGTCGTCGTCGCCGTTGGCGCCCCACCAGCGGCTCGCGTGGGCAAAGCGCTCTGGGCGGGCGTGTTTCCATGTCGGGGATCCGGGACGTCGGCGCGAACGTCAGCTCTGACCGATGACGCCGGCCGCGCAAACTCCGACCGCGCAAATTATATGTCCACGCATAAAGCGTGTCGGCGCCGACACACCACCACGCCGCGAACTCCCGGCGGCATATATCGAATTGTAAGTAAATGCCGGAAGAGACAATATGTTGGGGTCGTCGCAGTCGTGATGCGGCACCAATCGGTTCATGGGGTTTTCGGATGAGCAAGAAGAAGGTCCAGATCGGGCAGGTCTATCAGTCCGTCGGGTCGTCGAGCGCCCGTGCGTGGCGCGTTCGGGACACACTCAACCTCTTCAACATTCCGCACGCCCGCGTCGTCAGCACCGAGGACGACGGCGACGTCAAGACACTGAGCTGCCTCGTGCTGACCGATCCGAGTTTTTACCGCCTGATCGAAAGCCCCGCCGCAGCGGCGTGAGCGTGCCGTTGGCGTTTCACCTGCGGTTCGACCCAACCGACGATCCACCGTAGGTTGGGTTAGGCGCAGCGCGAACCCGACGACAGGAAGGACAGTCAGTCCGTCATGCCTTTGGCGGCGGAGACCGCATCGCGGACGCTGACGCCCTTGCGCATGATGTTGTCCACCGCGCGGCCCTGCACCATCCTGATGCCGGCCTTGTGCGCGTAGACGAGGCTGGACACCGTGTCGCAGCGGGCCAGGATGAACTTGCAGCGGTCCTGCTCGGCGATACGGTCGAAGAAATACTTCTCCAGGCCCGGATCCATCTCCAGCATGTCGCTCGACCAGAAGATCTTAGCGTAGTCGGCGTTCAGGTATTCCAGGTCGAAGTTGGTGACCCAGAACGGGTTCAGGCCGTCCACAGCAATCTGGTAGCGGCGGTCCTGCGCGAAATCGACCACCTCGTTGAACAACGACAGGTTCTCGATCAGGTCACCCTTGGAGATCTCCAGCACGACATTGCCGCGGAAATCGATGGGCAACCGCTCGTCGAACTTCACGAAGCCGGTGGAGATCACCGTCGACAGGTTGATGTTGATGCCGATGCGCCGGCCGCGCATGAACGACAACCCGTGGTTCAGCGCCCGCAGCACCGACTGGTCGAGGTTGGCGGTGAAGTAGTTGAACAGCCACTTGTTGGCCGTCAGGTCGTATTCCGGGCAGAGCCGTTCTTGCAGCAGCTTGATCGAGATGTAGAGCTCGTAATACTCGTTCTCGTCGTCACCCTGTGGGTCCAGGTTGGCGATGGCTTGGTTGAACAGGAAGGGCGACAGGTCGAACATCTGCATCTGACGTTCGAGCTTGCCCATCTCCTCCAGCGTGATCGGCGGCTTGGTCTCGGTGGAGTGCGTGCCCGTCTCGCCCGCCTGCAGTTCCTCGACGAAGCGGATGACGTTGACGAAGTTCAACGCCAGTTCCATGATCGAGTAGAGCGAATATTCCTTGTACGGGTTCGGTCCCGTCAGCGTCGTCTTCGACAGGAAGATCTGCTCGACCTTCTGACACACCTCGGTGACGCCGGTCAGCTTCAGCCCCTTGTAGAGGACGATGACGTCGCCGTTCGAGATGTTGAAGGACTGAAGATACGACGCCTTCGACCCAAGTTCCTGGATGATCGTGCGAACGATCATCTGGCTGGACGGGTCCTTGTCCTTCAGCAGCGACAGGTGCATGTGGATGAGCCGCATCCCCTGCAGCTCGTTCTTGGCGGACCGCAGCAGGTTCAGCAGCTTGTCGTTGTCGAATTCCGGCCGGGAATCCTTCGCGGCGGCTACGGCCTGCTGCTTCTCCGAGGAGGAGAGGCGAACGCGGTCGCGTCCGATCGGTGGTTTGCCGCGAAAACTGCTCATCAACAACGTCTCCCAACGCGGGAAGGCTCTGGCGGGCCCGCCCGCCACGACGCGGACAAGCGATTCCCTTAGTGAGCAAAGTTAACCCGAGCTATCTTTAAAAATGCATTAAACCGTGGTTAATAGCTAGGCACCAATATGAATAGTTAAGCGTCTATACTTGATGCCTCCCATCACGCCCCGGCGGACGGGGCGGGCACGATGCGCACGCGGCGGTCCTGCACGGCCAGCGCGATGCGCCCGTGCTTCAGCGCCAGCGCGTCCTCGCCGAACAGCTCGCGGCGCCAGCCGTGCAGCGCCGGCACGTCGGCGTGGTCGTCGGCGGCGATGGACTCGAGGTCGGCGGCCGAGGCCACGAGCTTGCTCGCCACGTGGTTCTCGTCGCATTTCATCTTGAGCAGCACGCGCAGCAACTCGATGATCGGGGTCAACCCCGGCGGCAGTTCCTCGCGCGCCTCGACTCGCGGGCATTCGGATTCAGGGATGTCCAGGCCGCGCTGCACGGCGGCCAGCACGTCCGCCCCCTGCTTGCCTTCGGCGAATCCGCGCCCCATGCCGCGCGTGCGGGCGAGGTCGTCGACGGTGGTCGGCGCGTGCGCGGCGATCTCCAGCAGCGCCTCGTCGCGCAGCACCCGCGAGCGCGGCAGGTCGCGCCGCTGCGCCTCGCGCTCGCGCCACGCCGCCAGTTCCTTGAGGATGGCCATGAAGCGCGGCTTGTTGGTGCGCACCTTCAGGCGCAGCCACGACGTCTCCGGCTCCACCGTGTAGGTGGCCGGGTTGGTCAGCACCGCCATCTCCTCCTCCAGCCAATGGGCGCGGCCGGTGCGGCACAGGCGCTTGCGCAGCTTCTCAAAGGCGGGGCGCAGGTGGATGACGTCGGACAGCGCGTAGGTGAGCTGCCGCTCGGTCAGCGGGCGGGCCGACCAGTCGGTGAAGCGGCTGGACTTGTCGATGCGAGCCCCGGCCAGCTTGGTGACCAGCGTCTCGTACCCGACGCTCTCGCCGAATCCGCAGACCATGGCGGCGACCTGCGTGTCGAACAGCGGGTGCGGGATCTTGCCGGTCAGGTGGAAGAAGATCTCCACGTCCTGACGGGCGGCGTGGAACACCTTCAGCACGTTGGGATCGACCAGCACGTCCAGCAGCGAACCCAAGTCGATGCCATCGGCGAGCGGGTCGATGGCGACCGCGCCGTCCGGCCCCGCCACCTGGATCAGGCAGAGCTGCGGGTAGTAGGTCTTCTCGCGCAGGAATTCGGTGTCGACGGTGATGTAGTCGGCACCGGCGAGGCCGCGGCAGAACGCGTCCAGCTCGGAGGTCGTGGTGATGAGTGTCATGCGGGCTTCATACACGAGCACGCGCCGGGGGAAAAGCCACCAAGAGTCAAAGCTTCCTATAAGCTGCGGACAGCTTGACATTCCGCCCTTCACGGTGTGGTGTGTCGGGCCATTCCGCGCCCGCGCGTTACACCAGACTCCAAGGCAGCTCGACCCATGCACCCCTATCGCACCCACACCTGCGGCCAGCTTCGTGAAGAGGATGCCGGTTCCACCGTCCGCCTGTCGGGCTGGATCAACCGCAAGCGCGACCACGGGCAGCTCCTGTTCATCGACCTGCG
>DASPIO010000230.1:0-6747 GCA_035629155.1 Azospirillum sp.
CGGTTGGCGTTGTGCTTCAGCTTCACGCCCAGGTGGCGGATCTGGTCGGTCGGCTCGATGAAGGTGCGGCCGACGTAGTGGTTGCGGATGATGCCCAGCTCGAACGGCACGCCGCTCTCCGCCGCGTAGCCCAGCGCCGCCGGCACGCCGCTGTCCGGCACCGGGACGATCAGGTCGGCCTCCACCCCCGCCTCGCGGGCCAGCTCACGGCCGATGCGCTGGCGCGCCTGGTAGACGGACGAGCCTTCCATCACGCTGTCGGGGCGGGCGAAGTAGATGTATTCGAAGATGCAGAAGCGCCGGTTGGTCGGCTGGAACGGCCGCAGGCTGTGCACGCCGGTGTTGTCCAGCACGATCATCTCGCCCGGCTCGACGTCGCGCACGAAGTCCGCGCCGACGATGTCGAGCGCGCAGGTCTCGCTGGTCAGGATGTGCGCGTCGCCCAGCTTGCCCAGAACCAGCGGGCGCACGCCCATCGCGTCGCGCACGCCGATCACCGTGTCGGCGGCCTGCGCCACCAGCGAGAACGCACCCTCGACCTGCCGGATCGCCTCGATCATGCGGTCGACGGGGGAACCGCCGCGGGCCAGCGCCATCAGGTGGACGATCACCTCGGTGTCGGTGGTCGACTGGAACAGGCAGCCGCGGCGCACCAACTGCCGGCGCAGCACCTGGGCGTTGGTCAGGTTGCCGTTGTGGGCCAGCGCGAAGCCGCCGAAGTCCAGCTCGGCGTACAGCGGCTGCACGTTGCGCATGCTGACGTCGCCGGTGGTGGCGTAGCGCACGTGGCCGATGGCGGCGTCGCCCTTCAGGCGCGAGATGACCGATTCCTTGGAGAAATGGTCACCGACGACGCCCATCGTGTGCTCGACGTGGAAGTTCGTCCCGTCGAAGCTGACGATGCCCGCGGCCTCCTGGCCGCGGTGCTGCAGCGCGTGCAGGCCCAGCGCGGTGACCGCGGAGGCCTGGGGGTGGCGCAGGATGCCGAACACGCCACACTCTTCGCGCAGCTTGTCGTCATCGACGAACGGATGCGTCGTCAGCATCGGGGAATCCTCGTGTTGCACGGCCGGTCCTCAGCGCGTGTTCTGAATCAGTCGCTCGAGATCGCCGCGGTCGCGATCCTTATAGCCGGTATCATTCGCGGGCGCACCCGTCTTGGCGGTGCCCGCCGGCACCGGGGTGGAGAGGCGGTCCAGCGCTTGCTTGGCCTCGATGGCCTGCCGCGTGGCGTCGCGCGCCATGCCCATCTGGTTCAGCCCTTCGGTGCGCATGTTCTCGGGCACGAACTGGTAGATCATGCCGGCCCCGGCCGTCAGCAGCGGCTGGGTCTTGGCATCCTTCAGCCATTGAGGCTGCTCGCCCGCGGGCACCAGCCACGTGAAGAAGAGATAGGCGACCGACACCAGAACCGCACCCTTCACGAGGCCGAACAGGAAGCCCAGCGAGCGGTCCACCGCCGACAGGGACGAGTTCTGCACGCCCCGCGACAGCCGGCCGGCGAGCAGCGTCAGCACCACCAGCGCCACGACGAAGATCGCCACCGCCGACAGAGCGTAGGCGATCATCTCCACCTTGATGTACTGCTGGGTGACCGGCAGCACGAAGGGCAGGGCGTAGAGCGTGATGAGCGCGGCACCGCCCCAGGCGGCAACCGACATCACCTCCGCCACCATGCCGCGCGTGAACGCCAGCAGCGCGGCAAGCAGCAACACGGCGAAGACCGCCGCATCCGCCGGATTGATCGGAAAGTTTTCCATTATCCGCTACCCTCGACCTCTCATCGCCGCGCGCCGCCGTCCGTCTGGAAGAGCGGCATCAGCTCGCCCAGGTGCTGCAGTTCCACCGTGCGCAGGGCCGCGTCGCCGCGGCCGGCGCTTCGTCTAGCCGGAATGAGCGCCGATGAAAACCCCAGCTTTGCGGCTTCCTTGAGGCGCGCCTCGGTTTGGCTGACGGCGCGCACCTCGCCGGACAGGCCGATCTCGCCGAACACCACGGCGTCGGGCGGCACCGGCTCGCCGGTCAGCGACGACACCAGCGCGGCGGCGACGGCCAGATCGGCCGCCGGCTCGCCGATGCGCAGGCCGCCGGCGACGTTCAGATAGACGTCGTTGGCACCGATGGAAACGCCGCAGCGCGCCTCCAGCACCGCCAGCACCATGGCGAGACGCGCCGAGTCCCACCCCACCACCGCGCGCCGCGGCGTGCCAAGCGGCGAGGGGGCGACCAGCGCCTGCACCTCGACCAGCACCGGGCGCGTGCCCTCCATGCCGGCGAAGACGGCGGCACCCGAGACGTCGCCGCGCCGCTCCGCCAGGAACAGCGCGGAGGGGTTGGCGACCTCCGACAGGCCAGCGTCGCCCATCTCGAACACGCCGATCTCGTCGGTCGGCCCGAAGCGGTTCTTCACCGCGCGCAGGATGCGGAACTGGTGGCCCCGCTCGCCTTCGAAATAGAGGACGGTGTCGACCATGTGCTCCAGCACGCGGGGGCCGGCGATGGTGCCTTCCTTGGTCACGTGGCCGACCAGCAGCAGCACGATGCCGCGCCGCTTGGCAACGCGGATCAGTTCGTGCGCCGAGGCGCGGACCTGCGCCACCGTGCCCGGCGCGCTGTCCAGCGTGTCGACATACATGGTCTGGATGGAGTCGATGACGACGATCTCCGGCCCGTCCGTCATGTCGAGCGACGCCGCGATGTCGCGCACGCTGGTGGCGGAAGCGAGGTCGACCGGGGCGGACGCGCAGCCCAGGCGCTGGGCGCGCAGGCGCACCTGGTCCACCGCCTCTTCGCCCGAGACGTAGGCGCAGCGCCAGATCTGCGACAGCCGCGCCATGGCCTGGAGGAGCAGGGTGGATTTGCCGATGCCTGGATCGCCGCCGATCAGCAGGACGGAGCCCGGCACCAGCCCGCCGCCGCACACGCGGTCCAGCTCGGCGATGCCGGTCAGGCGGCGCGGGGCGGGTTCGGAGGCACCGGACAGCCCGACGAAGTCGATGCGACGCCCCTTGGCGGCGCCGAGACCCTTGGGGGCCGACTCCGGGACCGCTTCCTCGACCAGGGTGTTCCATTCCCCGCAGGCGTCGCAGCGCCCGGCCCATTTGGGGAAGGAGGCGCCGCACGACTGGCAGGCATAGCGCGATGTGGGCTTGGCCAAGGTCTTATGGAGCAGGTCGGGGGTTCGTGTCGGCGCATATATAGCAAGCCGGGTGTCCGACTCCTATGGGGCAAACATGAAATTATTGGGGTTGAGGGAGGGGCGGCGATACCGGATGGTGGGACCATGAAGACCGATACTGTTTCACTCACGAACGAACCCTTCACCACGGACACCGAGGGGCGGCGCGTGCCGCTGCACGGCCCGGAGTCGTTCGAAGGGCTGCGGCGCGCCGGCCGACTGGCCGCCGAGACGCTGGACCACATCACCCCGCACGTGGTGCCGGGCGTCACCACCGGGCACCTCGACGCGCTGATCGAGCGCTTCATGCGCGACAACGGGGCGATCCCGGCGACCATCGGCTACAAGGGCTACCCGGCGGCCAGTTGCATCTCGCCCAACCACGTGGTCAACCACGGCATCCCCAGCCCCGACAAGCGGCTGGCGGACGGCGACATCGTCAACATCGACGTGACCGTCATCCTCGACGGCTGGTTCGGCGACACCAGCCGCATGTTCTTCGTCGGCGACAAGATCGGCGTGAAGGCGCGCAAGCTCACCGACATCACCTACGAGGCCATGATGGCCGGCATCGCCGCCGCAAGGCCCGGCAACACGCTGGGCGACGTCGGGCACGCCATCCAGACGCTGGCGGAGGCCAATCGCTTCTCGGTGGTGCGCGACTTCGGCGGGCACGGCATCGGCCGCGTCTTCCACGACGCCCCGCACGTCGACCATTTCGGCCGGCCGGGGCAGGGGATGCGCCTCGTCCCCGGCATGGTCTTCACCATCGAGCCGATGCTGAACGCCGGCAAGGCGGACGTGAAGATCCTGTCCGACGGCTGGACCACGGTGACCCGCGACCGCTCGTTGTCGGCGCAGTTCGAGCATCAGGTCGGCATCACCGAGGATGGCTGCGAGATCTTCACCCTCTCGCCCGCCGGCCACACCAAACCGCCCTACTGACGGAGCCTGCGCGTGTCCGACGAGCTGCAACCCTGGTCGATCCTCGCCAGCCGCGACGTGTACACGCACGAGCCCTGGCTGAAGGTCCGCGTCGAGACGCTCGAACTGCCGGACGGCCGGCGCGTGGAGTTCCATCAGGTGGACACGCGCGACTTCGTCATCATCGTGCCGGAGACGGAGGACGGGCGCTTCGTGCTGCTGCGCCAGTACAAACACGGCGCCCGCCGGGTGAACGTGAACTTCCCCGCCGGCACCATGGAGGCCGGCGAGCCGCCGCTGGAGTGTGCCAAGCGCGAGCTGCTGGAAGAGACGGGTTACGAGGCGGACGACTGGACGGCGTGTGGCGGCTACGTGTTGATGGGCAACGCGCGCGGTGGCACCTGCCATCTGTTCGTCGCGCGCGGCTGCCGCAAGGTGGTCGAACCGGACTCCGGCGACCTGGAGGAAATGCGCGTCGAGGTGATGACGCGCGAGGAGCTGCTGGCGACCGTGGCGCGCGGCGACTTCGCCATCGCGTCCCAGGTGGCCGCACTCGGGCTGGCGCTGAATCCGAAGATGGCGGCGGCGCTGGCGCAAGGGGCTGAGGTGACGGGGTGAGCGTTTTCCGGTAGGATCGCCCTGGTCCCTTGGGAGGTGCCGCGATGAACGCCCTGCCGAAACGCCGTTCGATGACGCTGGCCGAGTTCCTCGAATGGGAGGAACGGCAGGAGGAGCGTCACGAATTCCTGGATGGCGACATTGTCGCCATGGTTGGGGAAACCATACGGCACAGCCGAATTGCCGGAAACGTTCATATTGCACTGGCGACCATGCTCAAGCGCAGCCCGTGCCGTGTCTTCCAGGAGGGCGTGAGAGTCGTTACGGCGTTTGGGGTGTTCTACCCAGATGTGTTCGTTACATGCGCCAAACTCGTAGACACTGATCGCGTCGTGGCGGAACCAAGAGTGATCTTTGAGGTGCTGTCTCCGTCCACCGGCAGCCGCGACCTCTTTTCCAAGCGAGAGGCATATCAAACGCTCGATACCCTCCAGCAGTACGTCATCGTGGCGCAGGACGACCTTGCCGTCGAGAGCATCGTTCGCCAAGGGGAGGACTGGGTGGCTCGGGTTGCGCGTGGGCGTGATGGTATCTTGGCCCTGCCGCCGCTCGGCCTCGAACTGCCGCTCCCAACAATTTATGAGGACACCGATCTGCTCGCCGCCGCTCTGGCCGACGAGGCGTGATCACGCCGGCAGCGTGACGTTGCCGTTTGCGTCCAGCGGGAAAAACGGGTTCCAGGCAACCTCCCACAGGTGCCCGTCGGGGTCGGCGAAGTAGCCGCTGTGGCCGCCCCAGAAGACGTCCTGTGCCGGCTTCACCAGCGTGGCGCCGGCCGCCACCGCCTCGGCCAGCACGGCGGCGACTTCATTCTTCGTCGCCACGTTGTGGGCCAGCGTGACGCCGCGAAAGCCGCTGCCCTGCTCCGGCACCGTGGCGTCGTGCGCCAGGGCGGACCAGCCGAACAGCGCCAGCACCGTGCCGCCGGCCTGGAAGAAGGCGACGTTCGCGTTGCTGGCGCTCGACGCGATAAAGCCCAGGCGTTCGTAGAAGGCGCGGCTGCGCGCCACGTCGGCCACACCCAGGGTGACGAGGCTGAGGCGCGGCTGCATGGTTTACAGCGCCCGGATCTGCATCTGGATCGGCCCTTCGGCGCGGCCGTGCACGAATTGGTCGACGTAGGGGTTGCCCGAGTTGTCGATGTCCTTGGCGGGGCCGGTCCAGATGATCTTGCCCTGGTAGATCATGGCAATGCGGTCGGCGATCTTGCGGGCCGAGGCCATGTCGTGCGTGATCGTCACGGCGGTGGCGCCCAGGTCCTTCACGCACTGCACGATCAACTCGTTGATGACGTCGGCCATGATCGGGTCGAGGCCGGTCGTCGGCTCGTCGAAGAAGATGATCTCCGGCTCGTCGGCGATGGCGCGGGCCAGCGCCACGCGCTTCTGCATGCCGCCGGACAGTTCGGCCGGCGACAGTTCGCCCACCTCCGGCGTCAGGCCGACGGCGCCCAGCTTGGCCATGGCGATCTCCTTGGCCTGCGGGCGCGGCATGTGCTCGCCCTGGATCAGGCCGAAGGCGACGTTCTCCCACACTTTCAGGCTGTCGAACAGGGCGGCGCCCTGGAACAGCATGCCGAACTTGTGCAGCAGCTTCTCGCGCGCGCGGCTCTTGAGCCGGGTCGTCTCCTGCCCGTCCACCTTGATGGAACCGGTGTCCGGCTGCAGCAGGCCGAGGATGCACTTGAGCATCACAGACTTGCCCGTGCCCGAGCCGCCGATGACGACCAGCGATTCGCCGCGCCCCACCTCCAGGTCGATGCCGTTCAGCACGACCTTGTGGCCGAAGCGCTTGTGCACGTGCTTGAGGGCGATCTTGGGTGGGGTTTGGGTCATTTCGTCGAGAAGAAAATGCCGGTGATCAGGTAGTTCGACACCAGGATGAGAATGGAAGCGGCGACCACCGCGTTGGTCGTCGCCTGACCCACGCCCTGCGCGCCGCCGCGCGACTTGTAACCGAAATAGCAGCCCATCAGCGCGATGACGAAGCCGAACACCGCCGCCTTGACGAGGCCGGAGATGACGTCC
>DASPIO010000231.1:0-12030 GCA_035629155.1 Azospirillum sp.
CGACGGGATGCGCGAGCGCGGCTTCGGCCGCATCGTCAACATCGGCTCGGTGAACGGCCAGGCCGGCCAGTACGGCCAGGTCAACTACGCCGCCGCCAAGTCGGGCATCCACGGCTTCACCAAGGCGCTGGCCCAGGAGGGTGCGGCCAAGGGGATCACCGTGAACGCCATCGCGCCGGGCTACATCGACACCGACATGGTGCGCGCGGTGCCGGCCCACGTGCTGGAGAAGATCGTCGCCCGCATCCCGGTCGGCCGCCTCGGCAAGGCTGAGGAGATCGCCCGCGGCGTGCTGTTCCTGGTCTCCGACGACGGTGGCTTCATCACCGGTTCGACGCTGTCGATCAACGGCGGCCAGCACATGTACTGATGCCGGACCCGCATCCGGCCTGACGACGAGGGCCCTCTCCCAGCCGGCCGGGGAGAGGGCCTTTTCGTTTTCCGGCCCCTACCGCAGCTCGTACAGCTTCGGCCGCTTGTCGTCCTCCACCATCACCGCGCAGCCGCCCAGCGCCGGGCCGACCGGCAGTTCGCCGAAGGAGGCCAGCGCGCCCTCCGCCTCCAGCCGGCCGACGAAGCCCGCGTCGGCGCCGCGCGCCACCCAGGCGAAGCCCAGCCACGTCGGCCGCACCGGCTCGCCGCCCGCCCGCACCATGGCGGTGAAGGCGGCCTCGTCCGACGTTCCCGGCGGGAAGACGGCCAGCACCGTGCCGTCCGTCTCCGGCGGCAGGGCCGCCTCGCGCAGCGACACCGCCATCAGCGCCAGCCACACCGCCACGATCACGCCGCCGAAGGCGAGGGCGAAGCCGTGCCCGGAGCCGAGCGTGGGAGTGGGGGTGGTCGCCATGGCGTCGTTTCCTCTAGCCGCGCGCCTGCGCGACGGTCATCTCCGGGGCGGGGCGCTCGTGGATCGGCCAGTGCACCAGCGCCGAGGCCAGCGCCAGCACCACGCTGGCCCACCACACCACGTCGTAGGAGCCCGTGCGCTCGTACAGCACGCCGCCCAGCCAGACGCCCAGGAAGCCGCCGACCTGATGGCTGAAGAAGGCGAAGCCGTAGAGCATGCCCAGGTACCGCGTGCCGAACATCAGCGCCACGAGGCCGGACGTTGGCGGAACCGTGGACAGCCACAGGATGCCCATGCCGGCCGCGTAGATCAACACCGTGACCGGCGTGATCGGCAGCAGGATGAAGGCGGCCGTGAAGGTGCCGCGCAGGAAGTAGTTGGCGACCAGCAGGTAACGCTTGCTCATGCGCCCGCCCAGCACGCCCGACGCGTACGAGCCGATGATGTTGAACAGCCCGATCAGCGCCAGCGCCCATCCGGCCAGCCCCGGGCTGATGCCGGCCGCCGTCAGGTAGGGCGGCAGGTGCGTGGTGATGAAGGCCAGTTGGAAGCCGCACACGAAGAACCCGGCCACCAGCAGCACGTAGCTGCGGTGCGCGAAGGCCTGCCGGATCGCCTCGACGAAGCCGACGTCGGCTCCGGTCACGTGCATGGCTCCGCGCGATCCCCCGCTGCCGCCGAAGGCGGTCGCCAGCAGCGGAACCAGCAGCATCGTGCCGGCCAGCATCAGCATCGCCGCCTGCCAGCCGTAGCCGGCGATGAACGCCTGCCCCAGCGGCGCGAACAGGAACTGCCCCATCGACCCGGCGGCGGTGGCGATGCCCATCGACCACGACCGCTTCTCCGGCGGTACGAGGCGGCTGAAGCCGGCGATGACCACGCCGAAGGACGCGCCCGACAGGCCGAGCCCGACCAGGACGCCGGCCGTCAGGTACAGCATGCCCGGCGTGTCCGCCCAGCTCATCAGCGCCAGCCCGACGCCGTACAGCACGCCGCCGACGGCCAGCACGATGCCCGGTCCGAAGCGGTCGCTCAGCGCCCCGGCGAACGGGCCGCCCACGCCCCACAGCAGGTTCTGAATGGCGATGGCCAGCGCGAAGACGTCGCGGCCCCAGCCGCGGGTTTCCGACAGCGGCACGATGAACAGCCCCATGACGGAGCGCGGCCCGAACCCCAGCATGGCGATCAGGCAACCGCAGACGATGACGACGGCCGGCGTGCGCCAGCCGAGTGAATGGGATGCCTGGGCGGTGGTGCTGTCCATGTCTCTTGTCCTTCCCGCCGGCCTTGAGTCCCCGTCCCGGGTGATGCCGGCCTTCTGCACCGCAGATCCTATGCGCGGCGCTGGGGTTTCCGCCAATTCATAATGGGAAACCGGATCATTCCGCAGCGGAATGGAAGGCCTGCGGCAGCGGTTGGAACTGGCTCAAAAGGCTGGTTTCCAGCGTGTCGAAAACGCGGGACAGCCGTTCGCTGTAACGGGCGCGCACCAGCCATGCGGCGACGGTCAGGCGGAAGCCCTCCACATGCACCGGACGCAGCCGCCCGGCCAGCGGCGAATCCTCCAGGAGGCGCAGCGGCCCGACGCCGAAGGCGAAGCCGCGCGCGGCGAGCGACAGCAGCATCTCCTGGTCGAATGCCTCGACCGCCACGTTCGGGGTGAGGCCGGCGCGCTTCAGTGCCTCCACCACGGCGCTCCGGTAGCGGCAGCCCTCGGGCTGCAGCACCCAGCCGACCTCGTTCATCGTCGCCAGCGAGCCGCGGCAGCGCGCGATCAGCTCCGGCGTGCCGACGACGTGCACCTCCTCCCGCGACAGGCGGCGGCCGGGCAGGTCGCCCGGCGGTGCGTCGTCGCCGTTCAGCAGGATCATGGCACCGTCCAAGGCACCGTTCTCCATGCGGTCGAGCAGTGCCGAACTCCAGTCCGAGTGCAGCCGCACCGTGAGGCCGGGGAAGGATGTCCGCAAGTCATCCAGCGCCGCGCCGGTGAGGGCGCGCGCCAGCACGTGGGTGGCACCCAGGCGCAGCAGGCCGGCCGGTTCGCTGCCCTTGGCGAAGGCGCCGGCCAGTTCGTCGACGGAGGCGAGCACGCGCCGCCCGTGCGCCAGCGCGATCTCGCCGTCGCGGGTAAGCGCCAGCGGCTTGCTCTGCCGGTCGAACAGGGTGGCGCCGATGTCGGCTTCGAGCCGCTGGATGAGGCGCGACACGGCGGACTGCGTCAGGTGCAGCCGCGCCGCCGCCTCCTGCACCGACTGCGCTTCGGCGACCGCCACGAAGGTGCGGATCTCGTTGAGTTTCATGGGGCCTCCGCCATGCACACCGGGAAGGAGTGTCGGAGCGGGCTGGTGCGGTGTCAAGGCGGCCTGCTACTCTGCCTGCCATGACCGATACGCCCACCGCCTCCCCCGCCGACCGCGCCGACCGCGCCTATCCCGACCGTCCCTGGGTGGGGGTGGGCGTCGTCGTCTGGAAAGGCGACCAGGTGCTGCTGATCCGCCGCGGGCGGGCGCCGCGGCTGGGGCAGTGGAGCTTGCCGGGTGGCGCGCAGGGCGTGGGCGAGACGGTGTTCGAGACGGCGGCGCGCGAGGTGCTGGAGGAAACCGGCCTGACCGTCGAGCCGGTCGAGGTGGTCACCGTCGTCGATGCCATCAACCGCGACGCCGCCGGCCGCGTCCAGTACCACTACACGCTGGTCGAAGTCGCCGCCGAGTGGCGCGCGGGCGAGGCGGTGGCGGGCGATGACGCGCTGGAGGTGCGATGGGCCGGCGTGGAGGAGGCCCTGCGCCTCGTCCCCTGGGAGGAGACGGACAGGGTCATCCGGCGGGCGGCCGCTCAGCGAGCGTCGCGATGAAATCCGGCACGTCGGCATCCGGCAGCGGCCGGGCCAGCAGGTAGCCCTGGATGCGGTCGCAGCGGTAGGCGCGCAGGAACAGCAGTTGCTCCGGCGTCTCCACCCCCTCGGCGATCACCTGGAGGCCGAGCGCGTGGGCCAGCGCGATGACCGCGTGCACGATGGCGGCGGCGTCGCGGTCCTCCACCATGGCCTGCACGAAGTGCTTGTCGATCTTCAGCGCCTCCACCGGCACCTTGCGCAGCAGCGCCAGCGAGGAATATCCGGTGCCGAAATCGTCCAGCACGAGGCGCACGTCCGCCCCGCGCAGTTCCAGCAGCGCCTCGCGTGCCGCGTCGCCGCCATGGAACAGGGCCGTTTCGGTCAGTTCCAGCTTCAGGTTGGCGGCGGGAAGGCCGGTCTCGGCCAGCACGCCCAGCACGGTGCGGGCCAGCCCCGGCCGGTTGAACTGGTGGGACGAGACGTTGACCGCCACCGGCACGTCGGCCACGCCGTCGCGAAGCCAGCCGGCCATGGTCCGGCAGGCGCGCCGCAGCACCCATTCGCCCAGCGCGTCGATGGCGCCCGTCGCCTCGGCCATGGGGATGAAGACGTCCGGCGGCACCACCGTGCCGTCCGACAGGCGCCAGCGCACCAGCGCCTCGAACCCCGTCAGCGCGCCGGTGTGGGCGTCGGCCTGCGGCTGGTAGGCGAGCATCAGCTCGTCATGCTCGATGGCTTCGCGCAGCCGTTCGGTGAAGGCGTCCTCCACCTGCTCCGCCGGCATCGGACCGAGGAGGCCCGCATCCGTCAGGGTCTTGCTGGTGGCCGCCATGTCCCCTCCTTGCCCCGCCGCAAATCGCCGTCGCTGGGTAAACACGCGACGAAACGATTTGTTAACCATATTTCGACGCAGTTAACGCGATTCCCGATGGTTGCGAAAGCGTTAACGGCCGCGGAGCGGTGACAAGTTCGGGGTAGGGCGCTTCTGCTGGGCGCCCCGACGGCGCCGGGGAGCCCGCGGTTCCCCGCGGACTCCCCGGCTTTCGTGGTCGTGAGGCAGAGTGGCTAGCTGGTGACGATCCAGTCGCTCGTGATGGTGGTGGCGCTGATGCCGGTCAGGGTGATCTGGTCGCCGGTGCCGAAGGAGATCACGGCGCCGTTCGGCCCGTCGCTGATCGTCCAGGTCATGCCGGCTTGCACCTGGATGCGGTCGCCCTGGGCGACGTCGAAGTCGCCGATGGTGTCGGCGCCGCCGCCGGTGGCGAAGACGAAGCGGTCGGCCCCGGCGCCGCCGATCAGCGTGTCGTTGCCCAGGTTGCCGTTGAGCACGTCGTCGCCCAGGTTGCCGGCCACCACGTCGTCGCCCTGGCCGCCGAACAGGCTGTCGTCGCCCTGGCCGCCGAACAGCGTGTCGCTGGCCATGTTGCCGTACAGTTCGTCGTTGGCCATGTTGCCGTAGATCGCGTCGGCGTCCTGGCCGCCGAACACCGTGTCGGCGTCCTGCCCGCCGAACAGCGTGTCCTGGCCCTGGTTGCCGTACAGGACGTCCATCCCCTGGTTGCCGTACAGCACGTCGTCGCCCAGCCCGGCGGTGACGCTGTCGTTGCCGGCGTCGCCGTACAGGATGTCGTTGCCGGCCCCGCCGGTGAGCACGTCGTCGGCCGGCGAGCCCAGCGTCGCGTCCGGCGCGGCCGGCACCGTCGGCTCCGTCGGCGGAGTCGGCGTCGAACCGCCACCGCCATCACCGCCGTTTCCACCCCCGGTGTCGCCCCCACCTGAGGAGCCACCACCCGTTCCGCCGCCGGTATCACCGCCGGTGCCGCTGGAGGCGCTGTCGTCGTTGCGGATGGTGCCCTGCGCCGTGGCCGTCGCCAGGGTGGCGCCGCTCGCGTTGGACAGCGTGACGGTGAACCCCTCGTCGTCCTCCACGTCCGTGTCGCCGGACACGGCGACGGTGATGACCTTCGACGCCTCGCCATCGGCGAAGGAGACGCTGCCGCCGGGCAGGGCGCCGCCGAAGTCACCGGCCGACACCGCCGCGCCGCTGACCGCGTAGTCGACCGAAGCGGCACCCGTCGTGGCGCTGCGGGTGACGGTGAAGGTGTAGGCGGTGGTGCCGCCGTTGCCTTCCAGCGTGTCGGCGTCGGTGGCGGCGATGGACAGCGTGGCGGGCGGCGGTGGCGGGGGCTCCGAACTGCCGGCCTGCACCGTGATGTCCGTGCCGTCCAGCGCGAAGCGCGAGGCGGCGAAGGTGCCGGCGATGGTGACGGTGGCGTCGGCGCCGGCGACGCTGTCCAGGCCGATGTGCAGCACCGTGTTGCCGCCCACCGCCTCGACCTGCACCTGGCTGGCGCCGACGGTGGAGCCGTCGCCGGTGCCGACACTGCCCGACAGATTCAGTCCGGTGATATGGAACACGTCGCCGTTCGCCACCCCGGCGATGCTGTCGAACCCGATCGCCTGCGCGGCTGTCATCGTCACGTCGTGCGGGGCGGAACCGGTCAGTTCCAGCCGCTCGACGCCGGTCAGCGTCATGCCGGTGATGTCGATCGCCGTGGGCGTGATCACCTTCCAGTCCGGCGTGGTGTAGGGATCGGAGGTGATCTCCAGCGTGTCGGTGCCCGTGCCGCCGTTGAAGGTGACCGTGCCCGCGTCCGGCTGCGCCACGACGACGAAGCGGTCGTCGCCGGCACCGCCGTCGATGCTGTCGTTCTGCTGCTCGGCCCAGGCGCCGGCGGCGTTCTCGCCGGAATAGAAGGTGTCGTTGCCGTCGCCGCCGACCATGGTGTCGGCCTCCCAGTCGCCGACCAGCACGTCGTCGCCGTCGCCGCCGTCCATGAACTCGTGGCCGCCGCCGCCGACCAGCGTGTCGTTGCCGGCGTCGCCGTACAGCGCGTCGGACTGGTCGCGGCCGTACAGCACGTCGTTGCCGTCGCCGCCGTGCAGCGTGTCGTCGCCGTCGCCGCCTTCCAGCAGGTCGTCGCCGCCGGCGCCGCTCTCGATGTCGTTGCCGGCGTGGCCGCGGAACCAGTTGCGGTTCTCGTCCCCGATCAGCGTGTCGTCGCCGTCGCCGACGACGAACAGCTCGACGTCGTAATAGCTGTCGCCCGCCGCGTCGCCCTGGTTGGCGCCCAGGTCGCCGAGGTTGATGAGGACCGGTGCGGCATCGGAGCGGATGTAGTTGACCTCGTCCATGTAGCCGTCGCCGCCGTAGAAGACGTCGGCGCCGGCACCGCCGTGCAGCACGTCGTTGCCGGCGTCGCCCGACAGCACGTCGTCGCCGTCCAGGCCGGAGATGATGTCGTCCCCGGCGGTGCCGGTCAGCGTGTCGGCGCCCGCCGTGCCGGTGATGGCGGCCAGCAGGTGCGGCCACGCCTCGTGCCCGACGAAGGGGGCGGACAGGCGCACCGGGCCGGTCGTCGCGTCCAGCTCCCACTGGCCGCCGAGCGCCATGTGGCCGACCGGGTGCGTGGCCGCCGCCACGGTGCCGCCGGTGGCGTAGGCGAGGCGGTCGAGGAAGGCCCGGCCGGCGGCGCCCTCGCCGACGCGGCAGGCGTGGATCAGGATCTCCGTCCCCGGTGCCGCCGGCCAGTGCCGGTCGAGCAGCGAGACCGCGTCGATGGGATCGGCGCCCAGCAGCACACGGCCCGGTTCGCCGTGCGCCAGCAGGTGGACGGCCGCCGGCCGTTCGGCCAACGCCGCCGCCAGAACCCCGTGGGCGTCCATCCGGTCGGACACCAGGACCACCCGCACGTCCCTGCACCGGCGTCCCAGCAGGAATGCCAAGTCCTGGAGGCCGGAATCCGCAATGAGAACCTCGTGCACCGTTCTATCCCTCCTCAGGCGTCAGGGAACGCTGCCGTGCGCAAGGCGACGACGACGGGCGGAAGACCGGCCGTTGTTGGCAACGCTGGGCTGACGATGGAAATGCTTCGGACGGGCCTACTGTGCGGCGGCGACACTTATTCGTAAAATCGAATTGAGTATTATAGCCCTCAGGGTCGCTGAAGATGCTCGGCAAGGTCCACGGATAGCCCCGTGGATACTGTGTGGAGGGAAAGGATGTCTGCTTCCTGGATGGTCGTATCCTCCGGTTGCCGAGGTCCTATGCTTCGCGAGCGGCGATACTCCGAAGGAGAAGCGAATTCGCAAGAAGAAAAGGCGCGGTCCCCGTGCGGGAACCGCGCCGTCAAGGCGGATGGGGGAGGGAGGCACCCTATCCCGGCGGCATCGCCAGGACCGGGCGCACGGGCGCGGAGGCGTACAAGGCGCGCCGGTGCAGGACCAGGCGGATCGCGGCGATGACCAGCACCACCCAGGTCAGCGAATGGCGGCCCAGGAACACGCTTTCCGAGATGGAGATGGTGAGCAGCGTGCAGGCGATGGCCAGTGCCCAGGCCGGTTCCATCGGGCGCGGGCTGTAGCGCATGGTGAAGAACCCCTGGACGACGATCTGCCCCATCAGCAGCCCGACCAGGACGAGGCCGAGCACGCCCAGGTCCAGCATCAGCTCCAGCCAGCCGTTGTGCGCCGAGTTGATGCCCCAGTTCATCACGAAATAGCTGCCCGGCGCGTAGGGGCCGTACCAGAAGGCGCCGAAGCCGAAGCCCAGCAGCACGTGGTCGTTCAGCATCGCCAGCACGTGTTCCCAGATCAGGTCGCGGCCGGTCAGGCCGGCGTCGCGGCCCAGCAGCGCCAGCACGCCCTCGAAGATCATCGGGCCGGCGAAGATCGCCGCCAGGGTGCCGAGGCCCAGCGCCGCCATGGTCAGCATGAAGACGCGGATGTTGGTGCGCGCCAGATTGGCGCTCAGCAGCACGCCGACCACCACGATGGCGGTGATCAGCGACGTGCCGGACCGGCACATCACCAGCAGCAGGAAGGCCAGCGCCAGCAGGCCGCGGTTGACCCAGCGCCGCCCTTCGCCCAGCCATTCCAGCCAGAGCAGGCAGGTGATCAGCGTCACCATGATGCGGCCGGTGACGTTCTTCTGCCAGAAGATGCCCTTCCAGGCGCCGACGTGCTGTTCGCTGTCCAGCCCGATGTCGGGCATCGCCACGATGGAAGCGTAGGACAGGAGCATGGTGATCGCCGTGCCGGTGACCAGCAGCTTCAGATTGTCCACGAAGCTGTAGCGCAGCCCCATGTAGACGCCGAAGGCGGTGGTGAACAGCAGCGCCACAGCCCGGCGCATCGTCACGTCGGGAAAGATGGACCACGCCGCCGACGCGAAGACCGCCAGCGTCAGCAGCGTCATCAGCGGGCTGACCGTCGGGATCTGCGCCATCAGTTGCGGCCTGGCGCAGATCAGGCCGATGATGACGACGTAGAGCCCGACGAAGATCAGCATGACCCCCGGCGAGTCCTGGTCCGCCGCCCCCCGGTCGCCGGTGATCAGCGCCGGGAGGAGGGTGCCGCAGAACGCGATGATGCCGATGACGGTGGCTGCCTTTTCCAGGAACTCGAACGCTTTCATGGTGGCCGTCGTCTGCATGGATGGGCCTTGGCGTTGATCAGCGGTTTTCGGCGAAAGAGCGGTCGCCGCGCAGGAACGACTTCACGTGGTCGCGCGCGAAGCCGAAATTGTCGCGGGTCGGGTGGTTGTCGTCGAAGTACAGCGGCGCCCCGTCGCGGTCGTAGGCGCAGCGCCCGTCGCCGCAGATCACCTTCCACAGCGACAGCCGCGCCCGCACGTCCTTGCCGTGCGCCTCCAGCGTGGCGAAGAAGTCGCGATTGCGCGCCATGTACTCGTCCAGGGTGAAGGCGTTGTCGATCGGCCGCTGCCAGGCGAGGCTGGCCGCCATGGCGCGCGGCGTGCTGTGGCGGGCACCCGGCAGCGGATCGGCCAGGTGGATGCGGACGCCCGCCGCGGCCAGTTCGTCGAGCGTGCGGGCAAGGCCGCGGTTGAGCACGGCCGCCGTGTCCTCCGCCCGGCCCTGCGGGGCGGCGGGGTCGGCCTGCAGCGTGTCGTGGTAGTAGCCGGTCCAGTAGGCGACCAGCACGGCGTTGCGGATGCCATGCCGGGCCACCAGGGCGCGCACGCTCTCGCTGAACTCCAGGCACGGGCCCTGGTAGGCGACGCGGCGCACGCCGAACAGCGGGACGCAGCCGTTGTAGCTGGCGACGATGGCCTTCTGGCCCAGGTCGCGCAGCGCCTCGTCGAACTGCGCGTTCATCGACCACGCGTGCGAGTCTCCCCACACCAGCCACGTGGCCGGCGCGTCCGGCGCGCCGATGGTGCACAGCCGGTCCTGCGCCACGTCGGCGGGGGAGCGGTCCTGGCAGCGCTGCGGATCCTCGTGCCGGTTGGCGGCGAAGGCGTCGACCTCCGCCACGCGCGGGCTGAAGCGGCTGGCCCAGCCGCCCGACGCGTGGCCGTAGGCGCCGGCGGTGGTGAACAGCACAGCGGCCACGGCGGCGTGGGCGAAGGCACGGCGGCCGCGCAGGATGGAGTCGCCGCTGCGGAACGGCCGCTCGACGAAGCGCCAGGACAGGGTGGCGGCAACGACCGTCGCCCCCAGCACGGCGGCGGTGTCCGGCGCGCTCAACCCCTCGAACCGGTAGTAGGAGGCGAAGACCAGCAGCGGCCAGTGCCACAGGTACAGCGAATAGGAGATGGCGCCGACGAACACCATGGGGCGCAGCGCCAGCAGCCGCCCCACCGTGGTGTGCGGACTGGCGTGGATCAGCAGCGCCGTGCCCACGCACGGGAACAGCGCGTTGGCGCCGGGGAAGGGCGTCGTCTCCGTGAAGGTGAAGACGCTCCAGCCGATGAGGCCGAGGCCGAGCAGGGCCGCCGCCTCGTTCAGCAGTCGGCCGCGGATCGCCGGAACCGCACCCACCGCCAGCAGCGAGCCCAGCAGCAGTTCCCACGCGCGCGTCGGCGCCAGGTAGAACGCCGCGTCCGGCCGCTTGGCGACGCCGACGACGGAGAGCGCGAAGGACAGCGTGGCCAGCAGCGCCAGCACCGGCACCCAGCCACCGCGCCGCAGCTTGTAGACGGCCAGCAGGACCAGCGGCAGGACGATGTAGAACTGCTCCTCCACCGACAGCGACCACGTGTGCAGCAGCGGCTTCAGGATCGCCTGCTCGTTGAAGTACCCCGCCTGCCGCCAGAAGAAGATGTTGGAGACGGAGAACACGGAGGCGATCAGGCTGTCCGAGAACTCGCGGAAGTCGTGCGGCAGGAACAGCAGGGCGGCGAGCGCGGTGGAGACGGCCAGCATGGCGGCCAGCGCCGGCAGCAGCCGGCGGATGCGGCGCTCGTAGAAACCGGCGACGGAGAAAGTCCCCGCCTGGATGTCCGCCGCGATGATGGCGGTGATCAGGTAACCCGAAATGACGAAGAAGACGTCGACACCGACGAAACCACCCGCGAACGGAGTAAGTCCGGCGTGGAACAGAATGACCGGCACGACGGCGACGGCGCGGAGACCGTCGATTTCTGCGCGATAACGCATCGAAACCTCTTCGGGAATGGCGAATTGCCGGCGGGGGTCGTGGTCCCGCAGACTATCGCGTTTCCCGAAGCGGTGCCGTGGCCTGGAAGAGGAAGGCCGGCGCGGATTTGGAGTTAGGCAGAGCCCGGAAGGAGGGCTGCCGGAAACGAAAGCGGCGCGGCCCCGGAGTGGGAGCCGCGCCGCAAACGGTATAGGCGACCGTCAGACGTTGAAGCGGAAGTGGAAGATGTCGCCGTCCTGGACGACGTACTCCTTGCCTTCCTGGCGCATCTTGCCGGCGTCCTTGGCACCCTGCTCGCCGCCCAGCGTCACGAAGCTGTCGTAGTCGATGGTCTCGGCGCGGATGAAGCCGCGCTCGAAGTCGGTGTGGATGACGCCCGCGGCTTCCGGCGCCTTGGCGCCGCGGCGCACGGTCCAGGCGCGCGCCTCCTTGGGGCCGACGGTGAAAAAGGTGATGAGGTCCAAGAGCGTGAAGCCGGCGCGGATCAGCCGGTTCAGGCCGGTCTCCTCCAGGCCCATGGAGCCCAGGAACTCCGCCTTCTCCTCCGGGTCCGACAACTGCGCCACCTCGGATTCGATAGCGGCGGAGATGACGACCATGCCGGCGTTCTCGGCCTTCGCCTTGGCGGCGACCAGCTCTGAGAATTTGTTGCCGCTGGCGGCCGAGGCTTCCTCGACGTTGCAGACGTAGAGCACCGGCTTGGCGGTCAGCAGCATGAACTGCTTGAAGACCGGCTTCTCCTCCTCGTCCAGTTCGACCACGCGGGCCGGCTTGCCGTCCTGGAGGACCTTGAGCGCGCGCTCCATCAGGTCGGCCTTGGTCTTGGCGTCCTTGTCGCCGCCCTTGGCCTTCTTCTGGAGGTTGGTGATCTGCCGCTCCAGGCTCTCCA
>DASPIO010000232.1:0-25401 GCA_035629155.1 Azospirillum sp.
CGGCACGCCGGACATGAAGCCTTCCAGGATCCACACCGCCAGCGGCACGTTGAACAGGCAGTGCGCCAGCGCCACCGCCAGCGGCGTGTCGAACAGCCCGATGGCCGAGTAGAGGTTGAAGAACGGCAGCGCGAACACCGCCGGCGGCGCCATGCGGTTCGTCAGCAGCCAGAAGAACAGGTGCTTGTCGCCCACGAAGCGGAAGCGCGAGAAGGCGTACGCCGCCGGCAGCGCCAGGGCGATCGACAGCACCGTGTTCAGCGCCACGTATTGCAGCGAGTTGATGTAGCCCGAGTACCAGGACTCGTCGGTGAAGATGCGCACGTAGTTCTCGAACGTCAGCTCTCTCGGCCACAGTGTCACGCCACCGACGATCTCCATGTTCGTCTTCAGGCTCATGTTGACCAGCCAGTAGATCGGCAGCAACAGGAAGACGAGGTACAGGCCCAGCACAATCCGCGCGCGCAACATGGCTCAATTCCTTCCCGAATCCATGCGGGTCATCACGGTGTAGAAGACCCAGCAGACCGCGAGGATGATCAGGTTGTAGACGATGGACAGCGCCGCCGCCTTGCCCAGGTCGAACTGCCCCAGCGCCAGCTTGACCAGATCAATGGAGACGAAGGTGGTGGAGTTGCCGGGCCCGCCGCCGGTCACGACGAACGGCTCGGTGTAGATCATGAAGCTGTCCATGAAGCGCAGCAGCACGGCGATCAGCAGCACCCGGTGCATCTTCGGAAGCTGGATGTTGCGGAAGATCGCCCAGCGCGACGCCCCGTCGATGCGCGCCGCCTGATAGAACGCGTCGGGGATCGACCGCAAACCCGCGTAGCACAGGAGCGCCACCAGCGACGTCCAGTGCCACACGTCCATGGCGATGATGGTCACCCACGCCGACAGCGGGTCGGCCGTGTAGTTGTAGGGAATGCCCAGCCGGTTGACGGCCCAACCCAGCAGGCCGATGTCCTCGCGTGCGAAGATCTGCCAGATGGTGCCGACCACGTTCCACGGGATCAGCAGCGGCAGCGCCATCAGCACCAGCGTCGCCGCCACCCGCCACCCCTCGCGTGGCATGCTCAGCGCCACCGCGATGCCCAGCGGCACCTCGATCGCCAGGATCAGCGCGGAAAACAGCAGGTTGCGCCACAGCGCGTCGAAGAAGCGGCCGCCCAGGTCGGTGGTGGGGTCCAGCAGCTCCTGGTACCAGCCGATGCCGTTCCAGAAGAACTGGTTGTTGCCGAAGGTGTCCTGCACCGAATAGTTCACCACGGTCATCAGCGGCACGATCGCCGAGAAGGCGACGATCAGCAGCACCGGCAGGACCAGCAGCCACGCACCCTGGTTGACGGGCTTGTCCATCAGGCGGCCTCCCCCTCCACAAGATGCCCGTCGGCGTAGACGTGCACCATGGCCGGGTCGAACAGCAGCGACGCCTCCTCCCCCGCCACGCTCAGCGTTTCCGGCACCGTGGCGGCCAGCGGCAGCCCGGCAAGCTCCACTTTGGCGATGCGCACGCGACCCAGATCGTCGATGCGGCGCACGCGCACCGGCAGGCCGGCCCCGGCGGGGGCCAGCATGGCGAACTCCGGCCGCACGCCGATCTCCACGCGCGCGCCGCCGCCGATGCGCGGGTAGCCGCGCGCCAGCGCCAGCGCGTGCCCGCCCACCACCGCCCGCCGCCCGGCCACCTCGGCCGGCAGCACGTTCATGCCGGGGGAGCCGATGAAGTGCCCGACGAAGGTGTGCGCCGGCCGCTCGAACAGCTCGTCCGGTCGGCCGATCTGCACCACGGCGCCGTCGTGCATCACCACCACCGTGTCGGCGAAGGTCAGCGCCTCCGTCTGGTCGTGCGTCACATAGATCATGGTGAGGTCGAGCGCCCGGTGCAGCGCCTTCAGCTTGGACCGCAGCTCCCACTTCAGGTGCGGGTCGATGACGGTCAGCGGCTCGTCG
The DNA here is from genome assembly GCA_035629155.1 of Azospirillum sp. Lineage (GTDB taxonomy): Bacteria > Pseudomonadota > Alphaproteobacteria > Azospirillales > Azospirillaceae > Azospirillum. The sequence goes on from DASPIO010000232.1 coordinate 1,954, forward strand.
AACAGGATGGCGGCGACGTCCGGACGGACCAATCCGCGGCCCAGCGAGATCTTCTGCTTGGCGTCCGCCGTCAGTCCGCGCCCGCGCCGGTTCAGGTCGGGCGTGAGGTCGAGCAGATCCGCGATCTCCCGCACCCGCGCGTCTACATCCCTGCCGCGTAGACCGCGGTTGCGCAGCGGGAAGGCGAGGTTTTCGTAGACGGTCATGGTGTCGTAGACGACGGGGAACTGGAACACCTGGGCGATGTTGCGCGCTTGCGTGGGCAGTTCCGTCATGTCGCGCCCGTCGAACAGCACCCGGCCCTCGCTGGGCACCAGCAGGCCGGAGATGATGTTCAGCAGCGTCGTCTTCCCGCACCCTGACGGCCCCAGCAGCGCGTAGGCGCCGCCCTGCTCCCACACGTGATCCATGGGCTTCAGCGCATAGTCCTGCGGCCCCGCCGGGTTGGCGGCGTAGCTGTGCGCGAGGTTCCGCAATTCGATGCGCGCCACGGCTCCCTCCCCTCAGGCCGCCAGGACCAGCGGCGGCGCGGCCGCGAGGCCGCCGTCGTGGCCGAACACGAACAGGCGGCGCGGATCGATGAAGACCTCGATCCGCTCGCCCGGCTCAACCTCCATGACACCGCCCGTGACCGCCACCCAGCGGTCGCTGCCGACGTCGACGTGCACGAAGCTCTCCGATCCGGTGATCTCGCTGACCGCCACGGTGCCGGCCACGGCGATGGCCTCCGCGTCCGGACGCCGCAGGTACAAATGATCGGCGCGGAAGCCGATGGTGTAGCTGTCGTCCGGCAGGGCGACGAGCACGCCGCGCGCCGCCCCGTGCTCGCCGGTCGCCAGCACGATTTGACCGCCGCGCTTGTGCACGCGCATGGTGTTGAGTGGCGGGTCGGAGAAGACCCGGGCGCTGGTCAGGTTGGCCGGGCGGCGGTAGACGTCGGGCGTGCGGCCGAACTGCGCCAGCCGCCCTTCCCACAGCGTCGCCGTGTTGCCGCGCAGCAGCAGCGCCTCGGTCGGCTCCGTGGTGGCGTAGACGAAGATGGCGCCACTCGCCGCGAAGATCTTCGGCAGTTCCTCCCGCAGTTCCTCGCGCAGCTTGTAGTCGAGGTTGGCCAGCGGCTCGTCCAGCAGGACGAGCGGCGCGTCCTTGACCAGGGCGCGGGCGATGGCCGTGCGCTGCTGCTGGCCCCCGGACAGGTGCAGCGGCGTGCGGTCCAGGTAGGGTTCCAGCTTCAGGAGCCGAGCCGCGTCGCGCACCTTGGCGTCGATCTCGTCCTTCGGCCGCCGCGCCACGCGGAGCGGCGAGGCGATGTTCTCGTACACCGTCAGCGTCGGGTAGTTGATGAACTGCTGGTACACCATGGCGACGGAACGTTTGCGCACGTGCACCCCCGTCACGTCCCGCCCGTCCACCAGCACCCGCCCGGCCGAGGGCTGGTCCAGCCCCGCCATCAGGCGCATCAACGTCGTCTTGCCCGACAACGTCGGCCCCAGCAGCACGTTGAGCGACCCGCGCTCCAGCGTCAGCGACACGCCCTCCACGTGCGTGTGCCCGGCCACGTGCCGGCTGACGTTGTCCAACACCAGGGTCACGGGCGCTCTCCCGCCGTCATTCCGGGCACCATCATTCCGCCGCCTCTTCGGAGTTTTGCGCGCGGGCCGTCCGCACCTCCGCCATGTAGCCGTCCAGCGCCCGGACCTCTTCCGCACTCAGCCGCAGCCCCAGCTTGGAGCGGCGCCACAGGACGTCGGCGGCGGTCTCCGCCCATTCCTCCCGCATCAGGTAATGGACCTCCGCCTCGGTCAGCGTGGCGCCGAAGTCGCGGCCAAGGTCCTCGCGCCGCTTGGCACCACCCAGCACGGCCCGCGCGCGGGTGCCGTAGGCGCGCACCAGCCGCGCCAGATGCTCGCGCCCGACGAACGGGTAGCGGCCCATCAGTTCGGCCACCAGCGCCTCCGCCCCGTCCACGGGGAAATCGCCGCCGGGCAGCGCCGCCTTGCTCGACCAGCCGTCGGCCCCCTTGGCCAGTTGCGGCATCAGCGGCACCAGTTTGGCGAGTGCCGCGTCGGCCAGCCGGCGGTAGGTGGTGATCTTACCGCCGAAGATGCTGAGCAGCGGCGGCGCCCCGGCCGGCGCGTCCAGCGCCAGCACGTAGTCGCGCGTCGCCGCCTGCGCCGCCGTGGCGCCGTCGTCGTACAGCGGACGCACGCCGGAATAGGTCCAAACCACGTCGTCGGGCGCCACCGGCTTGGCGAAGTACTCGCTGGCCGCCGCGCACAGGTACGCCACCTCCTCGGCCGAAGCCTGCACGGCGCCCGGCTGGCCTCTGTAGTCGCGGTCGGTGGTGCCGATCAGGGTGAAGTCGCGCTCGTACGGGATGGTGAAGACGATGCGCCCGTCGCCGTTCTGGAAGATGTAGCAGCGGTCATGGTCAAACAGCCGCCGCACGACGATGTGCGAGCCCTGCACCAGCCGGATCCGGTGGCCGAGGTCGGCGCGCACGCCCTGCTCCAGCACCTCCGCCACCCACGGGCCGGCGGCGTTGACCAGGGCGCGGGCGCGAATGGTGGAGCGGCGGCCCGTGCGCGCGTCCTCCATGGTGGCGGTCCACAGCCCTTCGCTGCGGTAGGCGTTGACGAAGCGCGTGCGGGTGCGGACGACGGCGCCCATGCGGGCGGCGTCCTGCGCGTTCAGCACGACCAGCCGCGCATCCTCCACCCAGCAATCCGAATATTCGAAGGCGCGCCCGAAACCAGGTTTCAGCGGCGCCCCGGCCGGATCATGGCCCAGGTCCAGCCCGCGCGTGCCCGGCAGCCTGTCGCGCCCGCCCAGGTGGTCGTAAAGGAACAGTCCCAGCCGCAAAAACCACGCCGGGCGCAAACCGGGCAGGTGCGGCAGCACGAAGCGCAGCGGCCAGATGATGTGCGGCGCCATGCGCCACAGCACCTCGCGCTCCTGCAAGGATTCGCGGACCAGCCGGAACTCGTAATATTCCAGGTAGCGCAAGCCGCCGTGGATCAACTTGGTCGAAGCCGACGAGGTGCCGGACGCCAGATCGTCTTGCTCGCACAGATGGACGGAGCACCCGCGCCCGGCCGCGTCACGCGCGATGCCGCAGCCATTGATGCCGCCCCCGACGATGGCAAGGTCGTAGACCTCGGCCATCCCGCCCCTCCATTTGTTTTGCTGGCAAACGGTATCGGAGTTCGATCGCGCGCACAATACGAAAAAAGTGAAAGCAATACGAAAGCGCTCGAGCGTCGGGAACGTGACGCCACTCCCGACCCCCCTCCCGCTGTGCGGCGGAGGGGACTGCCGCCGCACGCAAAAAACCCTCCGCCTCGAAGAGGGGGAGGGTGGCTGAGCGTCAGCGAAGCCGGAAGAGGGCAGCGGCTCGCGGCAGAAGTCAGTCCCGCGGCTCGGGAACGCCCTGCCGCAGCACCTCCTCGACCTGCACGCCCGCGTCCCGGCAGATGCGCGCCAGCCGTTCGGACGGCAACTCGTCGGTGACGAAGGTGTGGACCTGCGAGATGTGGCCGATGCGCACGGGGGCCGTGCGTTCCAGCTTGCTGCGGTCGGCCACCAGGACGACGTGGCGGGCGTTGGCGATGATTGCCTGCGACACGCGCACCTCTCGGTAGTCGAAGTCGAGCAGCGCCCCGTCCTCGTCGATGGCCGATGCGCCGATCAGCGCGAAATCGACCTTGAACTGGTTGAAAAAGTCGATGGCCGACTCACCAACGATGCCGCCGTCCGCACGGCGCACGACGCCGCCGGCGACGATCACCTCGATGTGCGGTTCCGGGCGCAGGATGTTGGCGACGTTTATGTTGTTGGTGATGACCACCAGCCCCGACCGGTTCTGCAGCGCCCGCGCCACCTCTTCCGTCGTCGTGCCGATGTTGATAAACAGCGAGGAGTTGTCGGGCACGAGATCCGCCGCGCGCTGGCCGATGCGCCGCTTTTCGTCCTGCGCGATCAGCCGCCGCGCCTCATAGCCCAGGTTCTCCACGCCCGAGCCCGCCACGGCGCCGCCGTGCACGCGCTGCAACAGCCGCCGGTCGCACAGGTCGTTCAGGTCCTTGCGGATCGTCTGCGGCGTGACGTTGAAGCGCAGCGCCAGATCCTCGACCACCACGCGGCCGAGCGATCGGGCAAGCGACAGGATTTCGGTCTGCCGGGGGGTCACCATGTCCATGCCCCATTCAACCAGCAACCGAGGTTCACGGGCAAGTTCAATCGAAAGCGAAGGGGCGCACGCAACGCTGATGGCCGGGATGGGCATTGGACTTCCCGTGCGAATGCTGGTTTTCCAAGCCGTCCTCTCCTCTCCGGAAGCAAAGCGCATGGATGGCCCGAACCTGGTCGACGCCGAACGCAGCACGCCCGCGCCGCTGGCGGCGGACGAACGCGCGGCGGGGCGGATCGGCATCGCCTGGATGGTGCTGACGACCCTGTTCTTCGTCAGCCAGGACGCCTGCACGCGCGTGCTGCTGCAAAGCTATCCGCTGATGGAGGTGGCGTGGGGCCGCTACGCCGTGCACATGGCGCTGGCGGCGCTGTTCGTCGGCTGGCGGATGCCGCACCTGATGCGCTCGCGCCGGCTGCCGCTGCAACTCGTCCGCTCCGCGCTGCTGCTGGCGATCACGCTGTTGGCCAGCACGGCGTTCGGCATGCTGCCCTTCGTCGACGTCACCGCCATCCTCACGCTGACCCCCGTGCTGATCACCGCGCTGTCCGTGCCGCTGCTGGGGGAAACGGTGGGCTGGCGGCGCTGGCTGGGCGTTCTTGCGGGCCTGGGGGGTGCTATGATGATCGTCGGGCCGGCCAGCGGCGCCTTCCACTGGGCGGTGGCGCTGCCCTTGGGTGCCGTCGTCGCCAACGCGCTCTACCAGATCGTCACGCGCAAGCTGAGCGGCAGCGACCGGCAGCCGACCACCTTCTTCTACACCAGCCTCGTCGGCACGGTGGTGTGCACGGCGGCCCTGCCCTTCGTCTGGGTGACGCCGGACGCCGCCGGCTGGGCGCTGATGATCCTGCTTGGGGCGCTGGGGGCCGCCAGCCACTTCTGCCTGATCCGCGCCTTCACCGCCGCCCCGGCCGCCACCGTGGCGCCGTTCGGCTACACGACGCTGATCTGGGCGAACCTGTTCGGCGTTCTGGCCTTCGGCGAGTTGCCGAGTGCCGCCACCCTGGCCGGCGCCGCCGTGATCGTCGCGAGCGGCACCTACATCTTCTACCGCGAACAGGTGCGGCGCCCGCGCTAGCGTTGTACCCTCCCCCGGAAATCATTTCCGAAGAGGGATCACATGCCGCTGAGGCCCATCGAGTACGCCGACGCCACGCCCGAGGTGCGAGCCGTCTACGACGACATCAAGGCGACCCGCAACGTGCCGGACGTGAACAACTTCTGGAAGGTGATCGCGCACCATCCGGCCACGCTCCGACGCACGTGGGAAAGCCTGAAGGAGGTGATGGGGCCCGGCGCGCTCGATCCCGCCGTGAAGGAAATGATCTACCTGGCGGTCAGCATCACCAACAACTGCACCTACTGCATCCGCTCGCACGAGGCCGCGGCGCGCAAGGCCGGCATGACAGACGCCCAGTTCGGCGAGTTGCTGGCCGTCGTCGGCATGGCGAACGAGACCAACCGCCTCGCCAACGGCTATCAGGTCGAGTTGGACCCGCAACTGCGTTGAACCGCCGTCACGACGGGCGCTGGAACACCTCCAGTCCGGGCGGGATGTGCTTGGGCATCCGGCCCTGGATCAGTTCCTCGATAGCGTGGATGCCGGTGAGCATGACGTTCTCCGACATGGGCTTGGGCATGTAGCCCAGCGCCACGTCCCGCCCCAGTTGCGCCTTGCCGGCATCCCCGCTGATGAACACCACGGGGATGCCGTAGCGTTTGAACAGCACCCGCGCGCAATCCAGGCCCGACGCGTTTCCCTTCAGGTCGATGTTCATCAGCACCAGATCGGGGGTGCCACCCTGCAAGGCTTTGAAAACGTCGGACGGACAGGAGAACGGACCGACGATCTCGTGACCGTGGAAGCGGAGGATCGTTTCGAACGACAGCGCCGCCACGGCGTCGTCTTCGACAATCATGATCTGCATGCCATGCTCCCGCACCCCCGGTGATGTGGGGTGTGGCGAAGGAACACGCCCGATCCGCAGATCGTTCCAGACCCGCTCCGCATCCGGGAAGTCAATAGTAGGCGATCAACCGGCCGGCGGCGGCCACGGCGAACCAGATCGCCAGCGACAGCGCCGCCTGCACCCGCCCGGCGAGTGGCGCCCGGTCGTCCCAGCCCGCCAGCCGTTCCGTCCACATCCAGCGGAACAGCAGCGCGTTGGCGATCCCCAGCGCGATCAGCGCCCACTTGATCCGAAGCAGGGTATTGCCGGCCAGCGGCCCGGCGTCCGCCGCGAACAGGGCGAAGCCGCTGCCCAGCAGCAGCGCCAGCCCACCCGCCGCTACCGGCGTAAGGAAACGCGACAGCGCCGCCAGCGGCACCGCCGCCGCGACACCGAGCAGCCGCAGGTCCAGCACCACCATCGATCCGGCAAGCAGCACCAACCCCAGCAGGTGCAGCAGGTTGGCGGCGGGATAGAGCCACGTGGAGTGGCGCATCGCCTCGCCCAGGCCCGACGCCTCCAGCGCCACCGCCCAGTCGGGCGCCAGACCGTGCTCCATCAGCCCGGCCTGTCCATCAGCGCAGCTCTATGGTCCGGCCGTCGACCGAGATGCGTTCGGCGCGCATTTCGCCGTCATGCACGCGGCTGGGATAGCCTTCCACGCGCACCACCTTGCCCACCGCGATGTCCTCGCGCGACAGGCCGCGCCGCTCCATGCGCGACGGCGGAGCCAGCACGACGGCCCAGCGCTTGCCCTTTGCCTCCACCTGCACCTCGCCGTGCGGGTTCTGGTAGCTCGACGCCACCACGGGAGCCTCCAGGACCACCACGTTGCCGGCGTCGTAGGAACTCCAGCCGTGGTGCGCCGCAGCCGGCAGGGCGGCGGCGCACAGGCCGGCGGTCACGATAAGGGTTCCCCTCCGCATGGCGTCCTCCCGGTCCGTATCCCCTCGCGCAAGGATATGGAGGGCTGCCGTGGAATCGCCATGCCTGCGCTATTTCACTTCCTGGCTGCTGAGGTCCGACGGGTTGGCGGAGCGCGAGGGCTCCTGCGAATTGTCGGGCTCGCTGGCCAGCGGGTTCGGGCGCGGCACGGGGTTGCCCTGCAGGTCGGGCGGCGCGCGCCGGACGGCGGCCAGCGCCTGTTGCAGATCGGCGGCGCCGGTGTCGCCTGCCGTCTCCTCGGTGGGAGGACGGGTGCCCTGCGGCGTCGGATGCGGCTGCTGACTCTGCTGGACGTTCGGGTCCGTCGTCAGCGTCTGTTTCTGCTGGTCCTGCGCGAAAGCGGGGGCGATGGCGGGGGCCGCCAAAAGCAGGGCGGCGACGGTTAGCGGCAGGATGGCGCGCACGGGAAAACTCCTTCCGGACAGGAAACTCGATCTTTGAACAACAGCCGAGGGCACCAAGTTTCCCGCCGGGCGTTTCCCCATCGTGACCACGACCGACGCGCCGCACCTCCCGCCCCTGTTCCGCCCGTTTCCCATCACCGACGGAAGCGCGTTCGACGCCGCCCGTGCGCAGGCCGGAACCGGCGCGGAGCCCGGCACGCTGGTCTGGTCGCAACGGCCGAACCGGCTGGAGTGCGCCGTGGTTCTGGCCCCCGACCGGCCGCTGGTGGACACCCGGCTGGTCGTCATCGTGTTCCAACTGGCGCTGGCCGACGCGCTGGCGGCGCTCGGACCTCCACGCACGGTGGTGTCCTTCCACGTGCCCGGCCGCGTCGCGGTGAACGGTGCCGACGTCGGCGCCGTCCGCTTCGCCGCCCCGCCGGACGCGGCTGAGGACGACACCCCGGCCTGGGCGGTCGTCGGCGCCGATGTCGACGTGCTCGGCGCCCCGGACGACGACTCCCCCGGCCGCCACCCCGACCGCACGGCGCTGCGCGAGGAGGGGTTCGGCGACCTGCCCGTTCCGGACCTGCTGGAAAGTGTCGCCCGCCACCTGCTGTCCTGGCTTGACGTCTGGGAGACGGAAGGCCCGGAGCCCGTGCGGCGGGCATGGCGCCATCGCTTCGCCCTGGAAGGATAGCCCGATGGACACCAGTGAGCGCATGAGCATCGGCGTGGTGGTCGAACGCCGCCGGATCGACCATCCCTGGCAGCCGGAGCGCTGGTCGGTGGTCGCCGCCCTGCCGGGTGGGCCGCCGGTGGCACCCTGGACGGTGCTGGAGACGGGCGGCGGCTGGACCCGCTATTACGCCGGGGCCGTGGAGGTCGAACTGTTCCGCAGCGAGACCGACAACTACAAGCACAACCTCGACGGCCCGCAGCCCGCTCTCTACGTCGTCCTGCGCCGCACGGGCGAGGCGCCGGGCTTGCGCCTGCTGGGCGCCACCGTGGACACCGGCGAGATCGACGCCCATTCCGATTCCGGCGACGACCTGATCGAGGCGCTTCCCCTGCCCGCCCCCATCGCCGCCTGGATGCTGGACTTCGTGGCACGGCACCACGTCGAGCGCCCCTTCCACAAACGCCAGCGCGACCGCGCCGACCCCGAGGCGCTGGCCCGCCGCCGCATGCCGCATCTGGAGGACGACGATGGCTGATCCCGAAAGCTTCCTCGCCCGCTGGTCCCGCCTGAAGCGGGAAGCACCCCTCGAACCGGATGAACCGCTCCCCGAAGAAGCGGAGGCCGCCCCGGAATCAGAGCCAGCGGAACCGCTGCCGCCCATCGACAGCCTGGGCACCGATAGCGACTACACCCGCTTCCTCGCGGCCGCCGTGCCGGAGGAGGTGAAGCGGCTGGCTCTGCGCAAGGCCTGGGTCAGCGACCCGAAGATCGCGGAGTTCCGCGGCTTCGGCGAGTACGACTGGGACTTCAACGCGCCCGGCTACGGTCAGCTTCTGCCCACCGACGATGTCCGGAGGCTGGTCGAGGCGGTGTTCCGCGACGCCCCCGACCCGCCCCCCGAAGCCGGGCAGGAGCCGCTTCCGGAACCGCAGCCGGAGGCCGTGGCGGAGGCCGAACCCACGGAAACAGAAGAATTTTCCGCGGAGCGGGAACGAAACGGCACTTCCGAGGCTTAGCACTGTTCTAAGGAAAAGGCGGGAACGGGCGCAGAACAAGACGCCCCGAAAGACGCACACAGGGGAGGGACGATGGCGGTTTTGACCGCACCGGTGGAGGCCGACGACGCCGACCGCCTGCGTGCGCAGGCGTACACGCTTCTCGCGCAGTTCCTGGCGCGCCCCCCATCGCGCGCCCTGCTGGATACCGCTGCCGGCCTTCGCGGCGACGGCACGCCGTTCGGCCGGGCGCTCAACGCGCTGGCCGAGGCCGCCCGAACCGCCACCGAAGACGATGCGGAGCGCGAGTACAACGCGCTGTTCATCGGCGTCGTGCGCGGCGAACTGGTCCCCTACGCCTCCTACTACCGCACAGGCTTCCTCAACGACCGCCCGCTGGCGCGCGTCCGGCAGGATCTGCGCGTGCTCGGCGTCGAGCCCGCCCCCGGCGTAGCCGAGCCGGAAGACCACATCGCCGCCCTGTGCGAGGTGATGGCGGCGCTGATCGACGGCACGCTCGGCCCCCCGGACCTGGAGCTGCAGCAGCGGTTCTTCGACCGCCATCTGGCGCCCTGGGCCAGACACGTCTTCACGGATCTGGAACACGCCCAGGCGGCACGCCTCTACCGGCCGGTCGGCACCATCGGCCGGCTGTTCATGGACATAGAAACGGATGCATGCGCGATGGTGGCGCGGGAGGGCCAAGAGTCATGAGCCGCAAGAACGACAACACATCCGGAATCGAACGCCGCGACCTGCTGAAGGGCCTTGGGCTTGGTGCCGTCGGCGCCGCCGCCGCGACGGCCCTGCCCGAGGCGGCGGAGGCCTACGAGCCGCCGCAGGATCAGGTCAAGCAGCGCTACCGCGAAACCGAGCACGTGAAGCGCTTCTACGCCCTCAACCGGCTGTAGGTGCGGGAGGTTCAGCCATGTTGATCAAACGCAGTTCCGCAACGGCGTCCCGCGGTTCGTTGGCGCGCACACTGACGGCCGGCGACGGCGTCAGCCGCCGCTCCTTCCTCCAGCGCTCCGGCCTCGCGGCCGGCGGCATGGCGGCGCTGGGTGCCCTGCCCGCCACCATGATCCGCAAGGCCCAGGCCGTCGGCCCCATTCCCGGCGTCGAGACGGTCACCCGCAAGAACGTCTGCACTCATTGCTCGGTCGGCTGCACGGTGATCGCCGAGATCCAGAACGGCGTGTGGACCGGCCAGGAGCCAGGCTGGGAAAGTCCGATCAGCCAGGGCACCCACTGCGCCAAGGGGGCGTCGGTGCGCGAACTCACCACCGGCGAACGGCGTGTGAAATACCCGCTGAAGCTGGTGGACGGCGAATGGAAGCGCATCTCCTGGGACCAGGCGATCGATGAAATCGGCAACAAGTTGATGGAGATCCGCGAGAAGTCCGGCCCGGACAGCGTGTTCTGGCTGGGCTCCGCCAAGTTCTCCAACGAAGGAGCCTACCTCTACCGGAAATTCGCGGCGTTCTGGGGCACCAACAACGTCGATCATCAGGCGCGCATCTGCCACTCCACCACGGTCGCCGGCGTGGCGAACACGTGGGGCTACGGCGCCATGACCAACAGCTACAACGACATCCAGAATTCCAAGGCGCTGCTCATCATCGGCGGCAACCCGGCGGAGGCGCACCCGGTGTCGATGCAGCACATGCTGCGCGGCAAGGAGCGCAACCGCGCCCCCTTCATCGTCATCGACCCGCGCTTCACCCGCACCGCCGCCCACGCCACCGAATACGTCCGCATACGGCCGGGCACCGACATCCCGGTGATCTGGGGCATCCTCTGGCACACCTTCGAGAACGGCTGGGAAGACAAGGACTACATCGCAAAGCGCGTCTACGGCATGGATCAGGTCCGCGCCGAGGTGAAGAAATGGAACCCGCAGGAGGTCGAGCGCGTCTCCGGCGTCCCCGGCGAGCAATTGAAGCGTGTGGCCGAGGCGTTCGCCAAGAACCGGCCCAGCACGCTGATCTGGTGCATGGGGGCGACGCAGAAGACCGTCGGGACCGCCAACGTGCGCGCCTTCTCCATCCTGCAATTGGCGCTCGGCAACATCGGCGTGGAGGGCGGCGGCGCCAACATCTACCGCGGCCACTGCAACGTGCAGGGCGCCACCGACTTCGGCCTCGACGTCTCCACCCTGCCGTCCTACTACGGGCTGGCGGAGGGGGCGTGGAAGCACTTCTGCCGCGCCTGGGACGTGGACTACGAGTGGATGAAGGCCCGCTTCGCCTCCAAGGAGCTGATGGAGGCCAAGGGCATCCCCACCACCCGCTGGTTCGACGCCGTGCTGGGCAAAAAAGAGGAGGTGGAACAGCCCGACCTCCTGCGCGCCATGGTCTGCTTCGGCCACGGCGGCAACACCGTCACCCGCATGCCGGACATGATCAAGGGGCTGGAGAAGCTGGACCTGCTGGTCATCGCCGACCCGCACCCCACGACCTTCGCGGCGATCAGCGGCCGCAAGAACGGCAGCTACATCCTGCCGGCCTGCACGCAGTTCGAGACGGACGGGTCGCGCACCTGCTCCAACCGCTCCATGCAGTGGGGGGAGCGCGTGGTGAAGCCGATCTTCGAGTCCAAGGACGACTACGAGATCATGTACCTCCTGGCCCGCAAGCTGGGCTTCGCCGACGAGATGTTCAAGCACATCACAGTGGAAGGCACCCGCCCGGTGCCGGAAGACATCCTGCGCGAGATCAACCGCAGTTGCCTGTCCATCGGCGCCACCGGCCAGTCGCCGGAGCGCCTGAAGCTGCACATGAAGCACCAGGCCGACTTCGACAAGATCACCATGCGGGCCACCGAGGGGCCGTGCGCCGGCGACTACTACGGGCTGCCGTGGCCGTCCTGGGGCCATCCGGAGTTGAAGCATCCCGGCTCCGCCGTGCTCTACGACACTTCCAAGCACGTGATGGACGGCGGCGGCACCTTCCGCGCCCGCTTCGGCGTGGAGCGCGAGGGCGTCAGCCTGCTCGCCGAGGGCTCCTCCTCGGTGGGTGCGGAGATCCAGGACGGCTATCCCGAGTTCACCATGGCCGTCCTGAAAAAGCTGGGCTGGGACAAGGACCTGACGCCCGATGAGATGCGCGTCATCCAGGCCATCGGCGGCGACAAGATCGACGAGGTGAGCTGGCAGACCGACCTGTCCATGGGCATCATCCGCGTGGCGCTGAAGCACGGTTGCCTGCCCTACGGCAACGCCAAGGCGCGCGCCGTGGCCTGGAACCTGCCGGACCCCGTGCCGATCCACCGCGAACCGGTCTACACGCCGCGCAAGGACCTCGTCTCCCAGTACCCGGCGATCCAGGACCGGCGCGACTTCCGCCTGCCGCACCTCAACCGCTCGGTCCAGACCGCGGCGCTGGAGAAGGACATCCCGTCAAAGTTCCCCTTCGTCCTCACCTCCGGCCGGCTGGTCGAGTACGAGGGCGGTGGCGAGGAGACGCGCTCCAACCGCTGGCTGGCCGAGCTGCAGCAGTCGATGTTCGCCGAGATCAACACCCGCGACGCCGAGCGCCTGGGCATCCGCGACAACGCCTGGGTCTGGGTCTACGGGCCGGAGAACAACGCGAAGGCCAGGGTGCGCGCATTGGTCACCAACCGCGTCGGGCCGGGCACGGTGTTCATGCCCTTCCACTTCTCCGGCTACTGGCAGGGGGAGAGCCAGCGCAGTGCCTACCCGCCCGGCACCGATCCCATTGTGCTGGGCGAGCCGGCGAACGGCGTCACCACCTACGGCTACGATCCGGTGACGTACATGCAGGAAACCAAGGTCACGCTTTGCCGCGTGGAACCCGCTTGATGACCGGCGTGATGGGAGGACGCATCCGATGGCACGCATGAAATTCCTGTGCGACGCCGAGCGCTGCATCGAGTGCAACGCCTGCGTCACCGCCTGCAAGAACGAGCACGAGGTGCCCTGGGGCATCAACCGACGCCGCGTCGTCACGCTGAACGACGGCAATCCGGGCGAGCGCTCCATCTCCATGGCCTGCATGCACTGCAACGACCCGCCCTGCGCCGCCGTCTGCCCGGTGGACTGTTTCTACCAGACGGCCGAGGGCGTGGTGCTGCATTCCAAGGAGCTGTGCATCGGCTGCGGCTACTGCTTCTACGCCTGCCCGTTCGGCGCGCCGCAGTTCCCGCAGGCCACCAACTACGGCGGGCGCGGCAAGATGGACAAGTGCACCTTCTGCGCCGGCGGCCCGGAACCGGACGGCACGCCCGAGGAGTTCCAGAAGTACGGCAAGAACCGCTTGGCCGAGGGCAAGTTGCCGCTGTGCGCCGAGATGTGTTCGACCCGCGCGCTGATGGCCGGCGACGGCGACGTGCTGGCCGACATCTACAAGGAACGCTCGGTGCGCCGCGGCTACGGCTCCGGCGCCTGGGGCTGGGCGACCGCCTACGGCCGCGATGACCGCGGCGGCGCGCTGGCGCCCGGCCGCACCGGCACCGCCGGAAGCTGAGCAACGGGAGGGAGGAAACACCATGAAGACGCTCCGCCACCTGCTGCTCGTCGCGGCCCTGCTGCTGGCTCTGCCGGCCGTGGCCTCGGCCCAGCTCTACCAGCAGCCCGGTCCGAACGCGCCCACCTCCAAGGATCAGGTCGAGCTGTACAACCCCGCGCAGGACCAGATCGTCGGCCGCGTCAGCATCCCCGACAGCAAGCTGGGCGTGCTGGTCCAGCCGGAGGGGCGCGAGTGGCGGGAATTCCGCACCTTCTGGCTGCGCATCGTCGCCGGGGTGCTGATCGTCGGTGCCATCGCGGCGCTGGCGCTTTTCTACCTCGTGCGCGGGACGATCCGCATCGACCATGGGCGGTCGGGCCGCACGGTGCCGCGCTTCGGCTGGATCGACCGCTTCGCGCACTGGACGACGGCGACCAGCTTCATCGTGCTGGCGCTCACCGGCCTCGCCGTCACCTTCGGTCGGCCGCTGCTGATCCCGCTGTTCGGCCATCAGGCCTTCTCGACGCTGGCCGAAGGCAGCAAGCTCATCCACAACTTCTTCAGCCTGCCCTTTGTCATAGGCGTGCTGCTGATGCTGGTGTTGTGGATCCGCGACAACATCCCGGAACGCGCCGACCTTGTCTGGCTGAAGTCCATGGGCGGCCTGCTGTCCAAGTCCGGCGAGCATCCGGAATGCGGCCGTTTCAACGCCGGGCAGAAGGGCATCTTCTGGGCGGTGATCCTGGGCGGCGGGGCGCTGGCGGTGACCGGCTTCATGCTGATGACGCCCTTCGCCTTCACCGGCATCAGCGGCATGCAGATCCTGCACGTGGTGCACGCCGTGCTGGCGGGGCTGATGATCGCCATCATCCTGGCGCACATCTACATCGGCTCGATCGGCATGGAGGGCGCCTTCGACGCCATGGGCCGCGGCGAGGTCGACGAGAACTGGGCCAAGGACCACCACCGCCGCTGGTACGAACAGCAGCTCAAGAATGCCCGCGCCAACGACGCCCGCCGCGTCGACCCGCGCGCGGCGGAGTGAAACGAGGCGGCGCCCTTACTCCCCCGAGAACTTCCGGGTTTCGATGGCGCCGCCCTCGCCCACGCGCACGCTCGACGCGGCGAAGGCGTCGTCGGCGGGTTCGCTGAGGACGCGGTCCAGGACGACGCCCGCCACCACGGCCAGGACCAGCACGAAAACGACGGCGGACAGGAAGGCCTTCATGGTGTTCCTCGGTCGGGATTCCGTTTCCACTTCCCCCGACAACGCAAAACCACCGGCCCCGGTTTCATCCGCTACCGGCTGGCGCTCGCCAGCACGCCGCCGATGCCCACGAACATCGACCCCGTGATCCGGTTGAACCAGCGCCCATGCCGGGTCAGCCACGGGGCGATCCGCTGCGCCATGCCGGCCAAGACCAGTTCATAGACGAATTCGACCACCGCGAAGGTGCCGCCCAGCACGGCGAACTGCGTTCCAAACGACACCCCCGGCACCATGAACTGCGGCAGGAACGCGGCGAAGAAGATCAGCGCCTTCGGGTTGGTCGCCGCGACCAGAAAGCCCTGCGTGAAGAGCCGCGCCGCGCTGGCATCGCGGTCCACCCCATCCCCGCCGGCCGTGCTCACCGCGGGCGGTGGTGCTTTCCACAGCCGCACACCCAGGTAGACCAGGTAGGCGGCACCCACCCACTTGGCAGCGGTGAACGCCGCCTCCGACGCCGCCAGCAGCGCGCCTAGCCCGGCCAGCGAGGCCGCGACCAGCACAAGGAAGCCGCACACCCCGCCCAGTACCGTGAACACCGTCCGCGCCGCGCCGAAGCGCACGCCGTGCGTCAGCGACAGCAACCCGTTCGGCCCCGGCGTCAACGACAGGCCGACCGCCGCCACCGCGTAGATCATCCAAAGTTCGAAGGTCACGCCCGTCCTCCCCATGCTGCGGCGGAAACCGTAGCACGGAGGACCACCCTCAGACAGCCTCCTTCAGCCCCAAGAGGCGCGCCGCGTTCTCCTTGAGGATCAACGGGCGCACGTCCTCCTTGATCGGCAGCTTGTCGAAGTCGGCGATCCAGCGATCCGGCGTGATCAGCGGGAAGTCGGAGCCGAACAGCATCTTGTGCTTCAGCAGCGTGTTGGCGTACTGCACCAGGATCGGCGGGAAGTACTTGGGCGACCAGCCGGACAGGTCGATGTAGACGTTCGGCTTGTGCGTCGCCACCGCCAGCGCCTCCTCCTGCCAGGGGAAGGACGGGTGCGCCAGGATGATCGGCATGTCGGGGAAATCCGCCGCCACGTCGTCCAGGTGCATGGGGTTGGAGTACTTCAGGCGCAGCCCCGCCCCGCCCGGCATGCCGGCGCCGATGCCCGTCTGCCCGGTGTGGAACAGCGCCGGCAGCTTGTATTCGGCAATCACCTCGTACAGCGGATAGGCCATGCGGTCGTTGGGGAAGAAGCCCTGCATGGTCGGGTGGAACTTGAAGCCGCGCACGCCGTACTGCTCGACCAGCCGCCGCGCCTCGCGCACGCCCAGCTTGCCGCGCGCGGGGTCGATGCTGGCGAAGGGGATCATCACGTCGCGGTTCTGCGCCACCAGCTCCGCCACCTCGTCGTTCGGAACGCGCGGCAGGCCGGTGCAGCACTCGGCGTCGACGGGGAAGATCACCGCGGCCATTTTGCGCTGGCGGTAGTACTCGGCGATTTCCGGGATGCCCGGCTGGCCGAGGTCGTTCTTGAAGTACTTGGCCTTCGCCTCCTCCATCGCCAGCGCCTCCTCGACCAGCGGTGCGCGGCAGGACTTCTCGGCGTGGGTGTGGATGTCGATGGCGACCAGATCGTCGACGTTCATGGCTCGGTTCCCGTGCTCAGGCGAATTCATCTCAGGCGAAGGCGTCGAGGCCGGCGCGCAGGGTGGCGCCGCCTTCCATCACGGTCCGGGCAAGGCCGGGCGCGGCGGTGGCAAGGTCCTCGGCGTAGAAGCGCGCGGTGGCGATGCGGCCGCGCAGGGCCGGGGCTTCCTGCCCCTCCCGCAGCAGGTCCAGCGCCGCAAGCGCCCCCTTGGCGAGCAGCACGCCGCCGGCCGCGAGGCCGAACAGCCGCATGTAGGGCGTCGCCGCGGCCAGCGTCTCCTCGGCGTCGCGCCCAGCCGCCAGCAGCCAGTCCGTCGCAAGGTCCAGCGCGTCCAGCGCCTCGGTCAAGCGTGGCGCCATGGCGCCGAACGCCGACGCGTCGGCCGCCTCTGTCCGCGCCGCGATGGCGCGCCAGTCGGCGAACAGCGCCCGCACCGCCGCACCGCCCTTGCGCGGCAGTTTGCGGGTGACGAGATCGATGGCCTGGATGCCGTTGGTGCCCTCGTAGATCGAGGTGATGCGCACGTCGCGCAGCAGTTGCGCCGCCCCCGTCTCCTCGACGAAGCCCATGCCGCCGTGCACCTGGATGCCCAGCGACGCCACCTCGATTCCGGCGTCCGTGCAGAACGCCTTGGTGACGGGGGTCAGCAGGTCGGCCCGCTCCTGCGCCGCCGCATCGCCGCCGCGCTCGGCGCGGTCGATGGCCTCGGCGGTGGTGTAGGCGATGGCGCGGCCGGCCGAGGTGAGCGCCCGCATGGTCAGCAGCATGCGCCGCACGTCCGGATGGTCGATGATCGGGCTGGTGCCCGATGCCCCCGGCGCCCGGCCCTGTTTGCGCTCCTGCGCGAAGGCCAGTGCCCGCTGGTAGGCGCGGTCGCCGATCGACACGCCCTGCAGGCCGGTGGCGAGCCGTGCGCGGTTCATCATGGTGAACATGCACGCCAAGCCCCGGTGCTCCTCCCCCACCAGCCAGCCTATGGCCCCGCCCCCAAGGGAGCCGTCTTCGCCGAAGACCATGGTGCAGGTCGGGCTGCCGTGCAGGCCCAGCTTGTGCTCCAACCCGGCGCAGCGTACGTCGTTCAAATCACCCGGCGATCCGTCCGCGTTCAGCAGGCGCTTGGGCACCAGGAACAGGCTGATGCCCTTGGTCCCGGCCGGCGCGTCCGGCAGACGGGCCAGCACGAGGTGGACGATGTTGTCGGACAGGTCGTGCTCGCCGCAGGTGATGAATATCTTCTGACCCGTAACGCGGTAGGTGCCGTCGCCGGCCGGTATCGCGCGGGTGCGCAGCAGGCCGAGGTCGGAGCCCGCCTGCGGCTCCGTCAGGTTCATGGTGGCGGTCCACTCGCCCGACACCAGCTTCGGCAGCCAGCGCGCCTTCAGCTCCTCGCTCGCATGCGCGATCAGCGCGTCCGATGCGCCCTGCGTGAGGACCGGCCCCATGCCGAAGGCCATGCAGGCGGCGGTGTGCATCTCCATCACGGCGGTATTCAGCATCACCGGCAGGCCCGCCCCGCCCCACTCCTCCGGCAGGGCCACGCCGTTCCAGCCGGCCTCGGCCCACTGCCGGTAGGCGTCGCGGAATCCAGCCGGGGTGCGCACGGCGCCGTTCGCGAAGCGCACGCCCTCCAGGTCGCCCGGCCGGTTCAGCGGCGCCAGCACGCCCTCGGCGAAGGATCCCGCCTGCCCCAGCAGGGCGCGCACGAGGTCGTCGTCCAGGCCGCCGAACAACCCGTCGCGCACCGCGGCGCCCAGCCCGGCCACGTGTTCCAGCGTGAAGAGGATCTCATCCACCGGTGCCCTGTACGTCATGCCGCCTCCTCCCGATGCACTTTTGATGATTGTAATGCATCATAACATTAATAGCGATACCATATGCACCGGGCGTCTGTTAGAATCCAGCCCATTCCAACGCATCCGTCCTGCCCGAGCACCAGAGCCATGAGCGAAGCCCCCCCGAAGCGGCCGCGCGTCACGCGCAGGAAGGCGCCTTCGGTCGCCGCCCCGCCCCCCACCCCGGAAACCGACGGCACGGTCGACCTCGGCCTGATCGGGGAGTCCATGGGCTTCCTTCTGAAGCGGGCGCAGATGGCGGTCTTCCACGACTTCATCCGCACTTTCGCCGCCGCCGACATCCGGCCCGCGCAGTTCTCCGTGCTCTCCGTCATCGACCGCAATCCGGGCCTCAAGCAGTCGCAGGTCAGCACCGCGCTCAGCATCAAGCGCACCAACTTCGTGCCGCTGCTGGACGGGCTGGAGGCGCGCGGGCTGGTAAAGCGCAAGCCGGCGGCGTCCGACCGCCGCTCCCACGCGCTGCACCTGACCGCCAAGGGTGTGACGCTGATGGAGGAACTGAACGCGCTGTGGCGGGAGCACGAGCAGCGCGTGCGTGATCGCATCGGCCCGGAGGGCCGCGTCTGGCTGCTCGACCTGCTGCCCCGCCTCACCGACCTGGGCGACCCCTCGATGGCCGAGGACGCCGACGCCGAGGCCCCGGCTGCGAAGCCCCGGGCGGCGCGAACCCGCGCCCCCAAGGCCGCCACTCCGGTCAGCGCGGCGGAAGCCGCAAAGCCCCGTCGAGCCGGATCACCTCGCCGTTGAGGGCACGGTTCTCCGCGCAATGCAGGACGAGATCGGCGAACTCCTCCGGCTTCCCCAGACGCTTGGGGAACGGAACGGAGGCGCCGAGGCTCGCCTGCACCTCTTCGGGAAGGCCCTGCATCATCGGCGTGAAGAACAGCCCCGGTGCTATGGCCATGACGCGGATGCCGAACTGCGCCAGCTCGCGCGCCGCCGGCAGCGTCAGCCCGACAATGCCCGCCTTGGACGCCGAATAGGCCGCCTGTCCGACCTGCCCCTCGTACGCCGCGACCGACGCGGTGGAGACGATCAGCCCGCGCTCGCCGTCTTCCAGCGGCTCCAGCGTGCTCATGTCGGCCGCCGCGAGGCGCAGCATGTTGAAGCTGCCCACCAGGTTCACGCGGATCACCCGGTCGAAGTCGCCCAGCGCCTGCGGCCCCTCGCGGCCGAGGATGCGCTTGGCGACGCCGATGCCCGCGCAGTTGACCAGGACGCGCGCCGCTCCATGCGCCGCCCGCGCCTCGGCCAGCGCGGCCGCGCCTGCGTCGGCATCGGCCACGTCGCAGCGCACGGCGATGCCGCCGATCTCGCGCGCCACGCCTTGCGCGGCGTCCATGTTGACGTCCAGCACCGCGACCTTGGCGCCGGCGACGGCGAGCCGCCGCGCCGTCGCCGCCCCCAGCCCCGACCCGCCGCCCGTGACGACGGCCGCGTATCCCCGAATGTCCATGACGCTCTCCCTTGATTATCTCGCCGCCACCAGCACGTTCGGCCCCGGCGTCGGCGCGTACAGCTCCTCCACCAGCGCCGCGCGATGGGTCAGCACGGCGCGCTGGTTGAGCGAGCCCTTGTCGGTGATCTCCCCGGCGTCCAGCGACGGCCGCTCCTCCAGCACGACGGCGCGCGCGATGCGGTTGGAGCTGCCGGTGCCCATGCGCGCGAACTCGTCCAGCAGGGCCTGGAAGCGCGCCCGCACCTCCGGCCGGCGCAGCACCTCGGCGTCCGGCAGGGTGCGGGCGAAGTCCGGGCAGAAGTCGCGGCAGGCCGGCACGTCCGGCACGATCAGCATCGCCACGTCGTCGCGGTCGTGCCCGGCGATGACCACGTCGCTGACCAGCGGGGCGAAGTGGCGCAGCACCGCACCGCGTAGCGTGCTGACGCTCACCCACGTGCCGGTCGCCAGCTTGAAATCCTCGGAAATGCGCCCGTCGAACAGGAAGCCCAGTTCCGGCCGCTCCGGATCGACGAAGCGCAGCGCGTCGCCCATCCGGTAGAAGCCCTCCTCGTCGAAGGCCTTGGCGGTCAACTCGTCCTGGCGCCAGTAGCCGGGCATGATGTTGGGCCCGCGCAGGCGCAGCTCCAGCTTCTCGGCCGTCGGCACCAGCTTGATCTCCACGCCCGGCGCCGGCACGCCGACAACGCCCGGCTGCTCCACCCGGCGATTGCAGATCAGCGCCGCCGGTGCGGTCTCGGTCGAGCCCAGGCTGGTGACGAACACCACCCGCTCCCCGCAGGCCTCCACCGCCAGCTCCTCCAGGCTGTCCCAGATGAAGGGCGACAGGCCGGCCCCGGCGTAGAACAGCGCCTTCAGCCGGCTGAAGAAGCGCTTGCGCAGCTCCGGCTCGGCGCGCAGGTGCGGCACCAGCGCCTCGTACCCCTTGGGCACGTTCAGGTACATGGTGGGGGCGATCTCGCGCAGGTTGGCCACCGTCGGCAGCACGCCGTCGGCCACCGGCCGCCCTTCGTCGATCACGTAGGTGCCGCCGTTGTACAGCACCATGTTGAAGTTGTGGTTGCCGCCGAAGGTGTGGTTCCACGGCAGCCAGTCCACCAGCACCGGCGGCTCCTCCGCCAGGAAGGCGAAGACCTGCCGCAGCATCTGCTGGTTGGCGCACAGCATGCGCTGGGTGTTGATGACGCCCTTGGGCATGCCGGTGGAACCCGAGGTGAACAGCAGCTTCGCCACCGTGTCCGGCCCCACCGCCGCGTGCGCCGCGTCCACCGCCGCCGTCGGCTCGGTCGCCGCCAGCGCGGCGAAGGTCGTGGCGTCCAGCCCCCGCGTCACCACCACCTCGACGCCGTCTGGCACGGCGGCGAGCAGGGCGCGGCCGTAACGCTCCCCGTCCGCGGCGAAGACCAGCCCCGGCGTGGCGAGGCCCAGCACGTGGCGCAGCTTGCCGAAGTCGGTGCTGACCAGCGAGTAGGCGGTCGACACCGGCGCGTAGGGCACGCCCACGTACTGCGCCGCCAGCCCCAGCAGCGCGTGCTCGACGTCGTTGCCCGACAGGATGGCGACGCCGCGCTCCCGCGTCAGCCCGCGGTCGAGCAGCGCCTGCGCCAGGCGCCGCACCGTGTCCAGGGCCTGGGCATAGGTCACCTCCCGCCAGCCGCCGTCCGGGGCGCGCTGCATCAGGAACACCCGGTCCGGCGCCTCGGCCGCCCAGCGTTCCAGGCACAGGGTGAGCTTGTCGGGATAGGGTTCCAGCGCGCCCTCGGCGCGCACCAGCATGCTGCCGTCCGGACGGCGCACGACCATCACGTCCGCCTCGCCGAGACGGACCTCGCGCATCAACTCCATCATGGCGTTCCTCCCGAGAACGCGCCGGGGGTATTCCCCCGGCCTGTCGGCGTGGTCGTTGGTCCGCCGCGGGGTGTTGTCCCCCCCGTTCGGCGGCGGTTCTTCAGAACTCGGTGACCTTCTTGGCGCGCTTCTCCAGGAAGGCGCGCAGGCGTTCCTTGGCGTCGTCGCTGCCCTGGGCGACGGCGGCCATCAGCGCCTCCATCATGAAGCCCTGGCGCGGGTCGGCCTCGGCGATGCGCGGCAGCGCGTGGATAACGGCGAAGTTGGTGATCGGCGCGTTGGACGCGATGCGCGCACCGAGGTCCAGCGCCTTGGTGAAGCCCTCGCCCGGTTCGACCAGATACTGCGACAGGCCAAGCGCGTAGCCCGCCTCGGCGTCGTGCACGCGGCCCGTCAGCATCATGTCGGCCATGCGCGCCGCCCCGATCAGCCGCGGCACCCGCACCGAGGCACCACCGCCCACGAAGATGCCGCGCTGCCCCTCCGGCAGGGCGTAATACGCGCTGCGCTCCGCCACGCGGATGTGCGCGGCGCACGCCAGTTCCAGCCCGCCGCCGACCACCGCGCCCTTCAGCACCGCCACCACCGGCACGCGCCCGAACTCGATCCGCTCGAACGTGCGGTGCCACATCATGGAGTGCGACACCCCCTCCACCGTCGACCGCTCGGTGATCTCCGACAGGTCGAGCCCGGCGGAGAAGTTCTCCCCCTCCGCGGCGATGACCACCGCCTTGGCCTCGGCCGGCAGGGACTGGAAGAAGGCTTCGATGCCCAGGATGGTTTCGTCGTTCAGCGCGTTGCGCTTTTCCGGCCGCGACAGGGTCAGGACGGCGACCGCCTCGCGCATCTCCGCACGCAGCGAGGACGGCAGGACGCCTTCCAGAATTCTCTCACCCGAACGCATCGGAACTCCCTTCTATCACGTGCGCATGATTGTTATGAACCATAACATATTCGCCCGCACCGTCAAGCGGCGCACTCGGCGAATCCCAGGTAGCTTTCGATGACGCGGGGGTCGTTCGCCAGCGTCGCCGCCGGACCGTGCAGGGTCACCGCACCGGTCTCCATCACGTAGGCGTAGTCGGCGATGCGCAGCGCCGCGCGGGCGTTCTGCTCGACCAGCAGGATGGCCACACCGGTGGCGCGCAGATCGGCCACCAGATGCAGGATCTCCTTCACGATGCGCGGCGCCAGCCCCAGGCTGGGTTCGTCCAGCATCAGCACCTTGGGCTTCGCCATCAGCGCCCGGCCCATGGCCAGCATTTGCCGCTCGCCGCCCGACAGGGTGCCGGCCGCCTGCCGGCGCCGCTCCTTCAGGCGCGGGAACAGCGCGTAGACCTCCTCCAGCGCGTCCCTGGTCCGCTCGCCGCGCGGGCGGGTGTAGGCGCCCAGGCGCAGATTGTCCTCCACCGGCATGGTGGCGAACAGTTCGCGCTTCTCGGCCACGAGGCTGATGCCGTCCGCCACCCGCTCCTCGATGGATTCGGTGCGCAGGGACCGGCCCTCGAACAGGATCTCGCCGGTCGCGGGCAGGATGCCCATGGCGGCGTTCAGGAGCGTCGTCTTGCCGGCGCCGTTGGCGCCGATCACCGTGACGATGCTGCCGGCCGCGATCTCCAGCGACACCTTGCGCACCGCCTCGATCTTGCCGTAGGCGACGGAGACGTCGCGCAGCGCAAACACCGGTCCCGTCATTCGATCCCCCCGAGATAGGCTTCCAGCACGGCCGGGTTGCTGCGGATCTGCGCCGGCAGCCCCTCGGCGATCTTGGCGCCGAACTCCATGACCACCAGCCGGTCGACCAGCCCCATGACGAAGTCCATGTCGTG